>NZ_OX458932.1:1547919-1857503 GCF_949774925.1 Candidatus Methylacidiphilum fumarolicum | reverse complement strand
GAGAGAAGCGAAATTGGACATCGTCGATGATCCGGTTCGCATGTATTTAAAGCAGATGGGGCAGGTGCCTCTTTTGACGAGAGAACAGGAGGTGGAAATTTCCAAAAAAATCGAGCAGTCTGAAGCCAATGTCAAGAGTTGTTTGCACAGCTTCCATTTTATTGCGAAGGAATATTTAAATTTGGCAAAGAAATTGGGTCAGGGTAAAGAGAGGTTTGATCGGGTCATTCAGGATAAACATGTAGAGTGTCGCGAAGAATATTTGACGAAGTTGCCCGAACTGATTGAACGGCTGGAATCTTATATAGCCAAAATAGAAGAATTGTATGCAAAGATAGCTAAGCTGCCGGAAAAATCCAAAGAAAGAAAGGGCTTGGAAAAAGAGTTCCAAAGAGCTAAGAGTTGCCTTGAGAAAATTTTTGAAAAGCTCTATTTCAAGCAGAAAGTCATCGAGGATTTTGTCCAAGTCAGCGAATCCTATTATCAAGAAGTATTGAAGTTAGAAAAAGAAAAAGAGGTTTTAGAAAAAAGTGGATTGGATCCTGAAGCAAAAGAAAAAGAAGGTAAGCAACTCAGCTTGAAAGTTGAGCAATTAGAACATCAAATACATCTTCCACTTGATCTTTTCAAAAAGAAGCATGAAGAATTAAAGCAATGGCTTAACGAGGCTCTGAAGGCAAAAAGTTGCATGGTTGAAGCGAACTTGCGACTGGTCATCTCCATAGCCAAAAAATACAGTAACAGGGGCCTTTCTTTCTTGGATTTAATCCAGGAGGGAAATATGGGCCTTATGAAAGCGGTTGAAAAATTTGAATACCGCAGGGGCTATAAATTTTCGACTTACGCGACATGGTGGATTCGGCAGGCGATCACCCGGAGTATTGCTGATCAGGCTCGGACGATTCGTATTCCTGTGCACATGATCGAAACGATCAATAAATTGATGCGCGTTCAAAAACAATTAATTCAGGAGCTTGGAAGAGAACCTACCCCTGAAGAAATTGCTGAAGAAACGCAGATGAGCGTGGATAGAATCCGAGCTATCATAAAAATGGCACAACATCCCATTTCCCTTCAAGCTCAAGTGGGAGAAAGCGAAGATACTACCTTTGGGGATTTTATAGAAGATAAAGCTGCTGAAAATCCCTCCGAGATGACCGGCTATTCTCTTTTGAGAGAAAAGATTAGAGATGTGCTCCATACCCTCACAGAACGTGAAAGAACGGTTATCGAACAACGCTTTGGGTTGCTCGATGGCTATCCTCGAACCCTTGAAGAGGTAGGCAAACAGTTTCGAGTAACACGGGAAAGGATCCGACAGATTGAAGCCAAAGCCCTTCGGAAAATGCGTCATCCAACGAGATTGCGTCATTTGAAAGGCTTTCTCGAAATCGATCAACTTTTTTAAGCCTTTCAAGAAAATTATTGTTTATAGAGAAAAAAGTGGGCTTTGAAGAATGTGATCGGCAGTTTCTTTCTGGATAAAGGAGTTGGAGTGATAGCTTGCTACGAATCCAATGCGTTGAGGCTATACCGTTGGGATCAAAGACTGGAAGAATGTTGAAGAAGCGTCTATTGATCTAGTCCCTTATGGCAGGCTGACTGGTTAGAGTTTTAGTAGCTGTTGGAATTTACGGAGAGGATGCCTAGTGGAGGTGTTGGGTTATCGGATCAATACTTCCCCAAGAGCAACACCTACTTGGACTGTTGACCTAATCGCATCAAGCCGACAGGGATAGCCTCGTAGGGAAGACGCCCAACGTGTTGTAGCAATCATCTATTACTGCGCATGCTCTTTCAGACAGTGACGAAGAAAAGGGCCTATGGGACTTAGGATGATTCTCTAGTCATCACTGGCATATCTTCATATTTTTTAAAAATAAAGAATAACCATGGTATGTGCTTTTGATTTCCTAAAAATCCTGTTCGATCTAGAAGAAAAATGGTAAAATTGAACAAAGGAGAATTAGATTTATGGGAAATAGAGTTGAGGATAAATCGCCATTCAAAGATAAAAGTTTAGAGCTTGCGATTCAATCCATTGCAAAAGAGTTTGGCGAAGGATCGATCTTACGGTTAGGAGATGATCGTTCAAGGCTTAAGATTGAAACGATCCCCACAGGTTGTTTAACCATCGATAGGGCTCTTGGCGTAGGGGGCTTTCCTAGAGGCAGAATCATAGAAATTTATGGTCCAGAATCTTCTGGCAAAACAACACTTGCCCTAACGGTTATTGCGCAAGCTCAAAAAATGGGGGGAGTCGGAGTGATTATCGATGTCGAACATGCTCTGGATCCTCATTATTGCCGGAAATTAGGGGTGAACATGAACGAATTGCTTATTTCTCAGCCTGATTCGGGTGAAGAAGCTTTGACAATCGCTGAAACACTCATTCGATCTAATGCTGTGGATGTGATTGTGATCGATTCAGTAGCTGCTTTGACCCCTAGAGTTGAAATAGAAGGTCAAATGGGAGATGCTGTTGTAGGAGCGCAAGCCAGACTCATGAGTAGCGCTCTTAGGAAACTGACGGCGCAGATTAGCAAAGCCAAAACCGTTTGCATTTTTACCAACCAGCTTAGAGACAAAATAGGAGTGATGTTCGGTAATCCCGAGACAACTCCTGGAGGTAAGGCATTAAAGTTTTATGCTTCGGTCAGAATTGACATTAGAAAGTTGGCTCAATTAAAGGGACCAGATGGGACGGTGTATGGGAATAGAACGAAGCTTAAAGTCGTTAAAAATAAGGTTGCGCCTCCATTTACAGAATGTGAATTTGATATTCTCTATAATGAGGGTATATCTAGGGAAGGCTCGTTGATCGATTTAGCTATTGAAGAGCAAATAATCGAAAAACGAGGCTCTTGGATGTATTTTGAAGGAACGCAACTTGGCCAGGGACGGGAAGCTGTTGTCAATCTCTTGAAATCAGATCCTGTTCTGTGTGCTAAATTGGAAGCGGCAACCAGAGGAAAAGTTTTTGGAGCCGATGCGTCTGTCACCTCGGATAGTTGAACAAATGGAAAGGAAAACTTTAAGAAAAGTAAAAAATAGCGGATCCTAGAACGTATGGAATGGGTACAGTCATTCACCATCTTCGGTGCTCTTTTGGGAAAAATGGTGTGGTTTTTTAACCGCGTCGACAAACAATTAGAGGATCTCCTCTTGGATATAAATGCTAGGTTTGAGGCTTAAGGGTAGCGGATAGATGTCTTTGCTCGGAAATGAGTGTTGACTGAAGGAGAGGGGAAGCGGTTAGAACTAATTGAAAAAAATATGGCTAAGGCTGTGAGAGGGGAGTTTAGAGGATTAAAAAAAGCAGTTAGTAAGTTGAGAGATAGAACTGGAATGTTGAGAACGGCCTACGAACAACCTCAATCAGTCGGTCTGGATACTACTCATATGTTCCAATTGTTCTTCTAACCTTTTAATTTTTAAGTCGATAAGGTTTTTCTCTTCTTTCCATTGTTCAATTTTTTCTTTTGGGGCTTTAGAGAGAGTCTGTTCGTCGGTTAATCTTTTTTCTAAAAGCAACTGATCTCTTTTTAATTTAGATAGTTCTTTATCAATCCGTTTTTTTTCTGACTCGAAATCGATTAATTCCAAAGGCAAATATAATTCTCCTATTGGTGTAGAAACCAGTGGCATTTTTGGAGGTCTGACATCGATGGAAAGAATCGAAGTGGCACCGATAAGACCGCAAAGAACAGCTTTTTCAAGATGGGATATTTCTTTGTCTTTCTTGATAAAAAATTTAATTTTTTGGTTGAAGTTAGGGCAATATTGAGCCCTGAGATTACGCGCAGCGACAACGGTTTCAAAAATAGCCTGGGCAATAGAGGCAGCATGAGGATCATAGAGCGGTTTTTTTAAGATTTCCTGCAGCTCTTCATTCGGCCAAGGTTCGAGTTGAATAGTGGTATGGCCAAAAGCCATTCTCCGCCACAGCTCTTCTGTTACAAAAGGAACAAATGGATGGAGCCATCTTAAAATAACTGACATGGAATAATCGAAGGTTTCCAAAGCTCCTTGATGGGTTTCTTTAGAATCAAAAGCCAATTCCCATTTGGTTGCTTCAATGAATTTCGAACAGAATTCATTCCAAACAAATTCATAAAGAATGATGGCTGCTTGGTTAAATTCAAAGGCCTCAAAGGCTTCCTTTAGGAGAATAGAGGTTTGAGCCAGTTTTCTCAAAATATCTTGGGAAAAAGAGGATCTAGGATAATCCCAAGGCCTAGCCTTAGGATTGATGCTTCCAAAGCGGATCCGAAACCGACATGCATTCCAGAGTTTGTTGCAGAAATTTCTGCCTTCCTCAATTTGTGATTCCTCAAAACGAATGTCTTGGCCTTGGGGAGCGATGCGAAGCAGGCCAAACCGCAGGCCATCGGCCCCATATTTCTGAATGAGTTCAAGGGGATCAGGTGAATTTCCTAAGGACTTGGACATTTTTCTTCCCAACCGATCTCTAATCAATCCAGTAAAATAGACCTTCCGGAAGGGAATATTTTGGTAAATATCATCTGAAAGACTAGGTTTAAATTCTAATCCAGCGATGACCATTCTGGCAACCCATAGGAAAATGATATCCGGGCCAGTTACCAGAACATTTGTTGGATAAAACTTTTTCCTTGTCTCCCCATCCATCGTTTCATAGGCCCAGAGCCATGAGGAAAACCAGGTATCCAGGGTATCTGGATCTCGTTGCCATCCTTCCCCAGGAGATTCTTCTTGGCAGATGTATTGGCCATTTTTCCACCATACGGGGATGGGATGACCCCACCATACTTGCCTTGAAATACACCAATCTTTAATATTTTTTATCCAATGTTCGTAAACCTTTTCCCAGTAAGCGGGGAAAAAAGTGATGATTTTCTCTTTTACTACTTCGAGAGCTTCTTTTGTCTTTGGATATCTCAAAAACCATTGTTCACTAATCCTTGGTTCAATGACCACATCGGCTCGTTCGCTGAAACCCACGACATGACTGTAAGGTTGTTGGGATTCGAGAAGACCAAGGGACGATAAAAGTTCGATGGATTTTTTGCGGGCCTCAAACCGGTCTAAGCCATGGAGTGCCGGCAGTTCAGGACAATTGATCTTGCCGTCTGCTGTAAGGATATCCCTGATTGGCAAATGATGCTCGCAGCCAATCTCAAAATCGAGTGTATCATGGGCAGGGGTAATTTTGAGTACTCCCGACCCAAACTTTGGGTCAACCCTGGTATCGGCAATCACCGGTATTGGTTCTTTGGGAAAGGGTCTCAAACAGAACTTCCCAATAAATTGCTGGTATCGTTGATCCTCGGGGTGCACGGCCAAGGCTGAGTCAGCTGGAATGGTCTCGGGTCGGGTCGTGGCAACGGTCAAAAAAAGAGAGGGTTGATCCGCTAAAGGATAGCGTACATAGAAAAGGAAGCCATCTATTTTCTTTGGAATGACTTCTTCGTCAGAAAGGGCCGTTTGCGAGGCTGGACACCAGTTGATCATCCGTTTGCCTCTATAAATTAGCCCCTTATGATAAAGTTTTATGAAAGCCGTCGAAACGGCTTTGCTATAAGCAGAATCCATGGTAAAGCGGGTTCTTTCCCAGTCTGCCGAGCAACCAAGTTTTTGGAGCTGTTCAAGGATTCTATTTGAATGACTCTCTTTCCATTCCCATACAATCTTTAAGAATTCTTCTTTGGATAAGGTCCGAGGATCAATGTTTTTGGTCTTCAGTAGGTATTTTTGAACGGCGACTTGAGTGGCTAGACCGGCGTGATCTAATCCAGGCAGCCAGAGAACCTCGTAGCCTTCCATGCGTGCTTTTCGGGACAAAACATCTTGTATGGTATTATTTAGCACATGGCCTAGAGTCAGCACTCCTGTAATATTGGGAGGGGGCATGACAATGGAAAAGGGAGGCTTTGAAGAATTTGGGTCAGCGTGGAAAATTTTTTGATCAAGCCACTCTCTATACAGTCGGTCCTGAACAGCAGCTGGCTCGTAAGCTTTCGGAAATGTCTCTTCGGTATGCATTATCTCAAATTTATCCTTATTGGGACAAAGAAAAAATCCTTTCTAGTCCCGTGTCTATTTCGATTAATCTTTAAATCAATCATCGGCTCATGCAAGTTCAAATGAGAAGTTATAGAAAAAGGAAAAAGAGATTGTTTTTTTTGAAATTTTTGTTCTAATAATGCTTCTAGCTTTATGCCCACCTATTTCATTTGGAATTCCATCTCCGAAGAATTATCTCACCAGATCCTTCTTTGCGCCCAGCAGTCTGATAAAAAACTGTATCGACTGCTCTTAGATATGGTTTCAAAAGGATTTGGAATTCGGATCAATAAACTACTGGAAATGCCCAAAACCAAAAGGCATACCCTGTGCAAAAAAGTCCTGTCGCATCCTAGAAGCGAAACGATGAGTTTTTATCTTCTTTCCCATTGGCTTATAGAAACTCAAAGCCCGATGTTATGCCGTTGGCTTGATATGCTAGGCATAGCTCATGATGAAAAAGGCATTCTTGAGGAGGATCCTGTAGAGCCTCCTTTTGAGGCCTTACAACAAGCTGTGAATACGCTTTTTGAGGAATTCCCAAAAGAATATGTTTCTATTTATCTTCAGGGTTTTTATGAGATGGAAGGAGTGAAGTGGAAAAATCTTGGATCTTTAATAGCAGCCGATCCACGGTTTAAAATAGGAACCTACCAACCGGTGACTTGATTGCCTATGAGCCAGATCGACAAGCAGAGTGGGGGAGAAAAAGAGATGCGATTTGAGGAAGCTTTCAAAAAACTCCAAGAAATCGTCAATAGCCTGGAATCCGGTCAAATGCCTTTAGAAGATCTCTTGCAGAAATACGAAGAAGGTAGAAGGTTATTAAAGATCTGTGACGAGAAGCTGAACGAAGCTGAACAAAGGATCATTGTATTGTCCGCTAAACAAGACAATGGTGGTGGAGCCAAGGAGAACTAAAGGAGCAGGTTTTTTTCAAGATGGAGGAACTATGGATAGACTCTTAGACCAAATAGACAGTCCTTCGGATCTTAAAAAAATTCCCATTCCTGAATTGCCTAAACTGGCCGAAGAGATCCGGCAGGAAATGATCACAGTGCTATCTAAAAACGGAGGGCATCTTGGACCAAATCTTGGGGTGGTGGAATTGACCCTCGCCTTGCATTACGTTTTTGATGTTCCCAAGGATAATTTTGTATTTGATGTTAGCCATCAAGCCTATGTCCATAAAATTCTGACAGGTAGGAAAAATAGGTTCCATACGATTCGTCAACCAGGAGGGATTTCGGGGTTCATGTGTCGAGAAGAAAGTGAGTATGACTGTTATGGGGCAGGGCATGCGGGAACGGCCCTATCGGCTGCCCTTGGAATGGCTGTAGGAAGGGATCGGAGAGGAGGCAAAGAGCACGTCATAGCTCTCTGTGGCGATGCCGCCTTTACTTGCGGTATTACCTTTGAAGCATTAAATAATATTGCCTCAACAACACAAAGACTCATTGTCATTCTTAATGACAACGAATGGTCGATTGATAAGAATGTGGGGGCAATAGCGAGTTATTTTAACAAGATCGTTACCAATCCTGCCTATTCCTATTTGCGTGATCGTGTGGAAAAGGTGCTAGAAAAATGGCCAGGCAAAAATGTTCTTAAAGTCGCCAGGAAAGCTGAAGAGGCTTTTAAAAGTCTTCTCTGGCCAAGCGTTATTTTTGAAGAATTGGGTCTGACTTATCATGGTCCTATCGACGGCCATGATATTCCTAGGTTAATTTCGACTTTTGAGTTTCTCAAAAATCAAGAATATCCGGTGTTGCTTCATGTCATCACGCAAAAAGGAAGGGGCTTCCCTCCTGCTTTAGAAAAGCAAAAGAAATTTCATGGTCTAGGACCTTATAATCCTATTACTGGCGAAACTCCCACAAGCCCAAGAAAAACATATTCAGAAGTCTTTGCTGAGACAATGATCAAGCTAGCTGACATGAACAGGAATGTTGTGGCGATCACAGCGGCAATGCCCAATGGGACAGCCTTGGATAAGTTCCAGCCTAAATTTCCGGATAGGTATTTTGACGTGGGAATTGCGGAAGAGCATGCAGTCATTTTTGCTGCTGGCCTAGCTACCAAGGGATTCAAACCTTATTGTGCGATCTATTCAACCTTTCTTCAAAGGGCTTATGATCCTATCATTCATGATGTTTGCTTGCAGAAATTGCCAGTAGTCTTCTGCTTGGATCGTGGGGGACTTTCAGGAGATGATGGACCAACCCATCATGGGCTTTTCGATGTGGCCTATTTACGGACCGTACCAAATATTACGATAATGCATCCGAAAGATGAAGATGAACTAGCCGATATGCTTTTTACTGCCATGCATCATCCTGGACCGGTGGCTATCCGGTATCCAAGGGGAACAGGCAGCGGGGTAGCGGTCAAAGAGCAACCGGAATTAATACCTATCGGACGGGCTGAGGTCCTTCAACATGGTAGGGAGGTGGCAATCTTTGGACTAGGGGTGATGATAGAAATGGCAAAAGAATTAGCGGCAAGATTTGAAGAGCTTGGCTATTCGGCTGCGTTGATTAACCCAAGGACTGTCAAGCCCTTTGATAGAGGAACGCTTGAGTTTTTCGCTAGACATGTGGAGCTAGTTGTAACGATTGAAGATCATGTGTTAGCTGGAGGCTTTGGCTCGCTTGTGCTTGAAGAGTTGCAGCAGCTCGGATTGCGAACGCCTGTAGTTAGAATTGGCTGGCCGGATCAGTTTATTGAACATGGGAAAGTGGATATCCTCAGGAAAAAATATGGGTTAACGGTCGAGAATGCTCTGGAGCAGTCCTTGAAAATTTTAAAGGGATCGAAGGCCGGAGGCCATCTAGAAATTGCTTGAGACTAAAAGGAATGCGTAGAGCATGAAGATCGTCTTGGCTTATTCAGGTGGATTAGATACTTCGGTGATATTGCGATGGCTCATCGAGCAGTATCAGGCGGAGGTTATTGCCTATTGTGCAAATTTAGGTCAGGAAGAAGAACTCATAGGCTTAGAGGAAAAAGCACGGAAGCTTGGTGCTTCAAAATGCATTGTGGAAGACCTGACCGAAGAGTTTGTTAGGGATTATATCTATCCGATGCTTCGAGCAGGAGCCATATACGAAAATCAGTATCTTTTGGGCACAAGTATTGCTAGGCCCTTAATTGCTAAAAAACAGGTGGAGGTTGCAAGGAAAGAAGGGGCTGATTCACTTGCGCATGGAGCTACGGGGAAAGGGAACGATCAGGTCCGTTTCGAGTTAGCTTATGCCGCCTTAGCGCCTGAGTTTAAAGTCATTTCTCCATGGAGAGAATGGGGCTTTCAGGGAAGAGAAGATCTAATAGCCTACGCTAGAAAACAGGGTATCGAGGTGCCAGTCAGTCGAGAAAAACCTTATTCAATGGACAGGAATATCTTACACATTAGCTATGAAAGCGGTGTTTTAGAAGATCCTTGGCAAGAACCGCCTCAGGACTTATTTCGGTTAACTAAAAGCCCTGAAGAGGCACCTAATATACCAGAAGTGGTAGAGTTAGAATTTGAAGAAGGTAACTGTGTGGGGGTCAATGGGGAGAAAAAAAGTCCGGTCGAAATTTTAAAGTCTTTGAATAGGCTTGGAGCAAAGCATGGAATCGGTAGAATTGATATCGTTGAAAATCGCTTTGTAGGAATAAAGTCTAGAGGCGTCTATGAGTGTCCTGGAGGAACGATCCTTTATTTTGGGCATCGGCAGATGGAAACGATCACTCTGGATAGGGAAGTCATGCACCTGCGGGATAGCTTGATCCCAAAATATGCTGAGTTGATTTATAATGGATTTTGGTTTTCTCCAGAGAGATATTTCCTCCAAGCTGCATTCGATCAAAGCCAGCGTTTTGTAACAGGAACTGTTCGGCTGAAACTCTTCAAAGGCCAACTCTACACGCTTGGTAGGAAAAGTCCCTATTCGCTTTATAACCCAAAGCTGGCGACGATGGAGGCTGATCAAGGTGCCTATGACCCAAAGGATGCCACTGGATTTATCAAACTTCAGTCTTTGAGGCTTAGGACGGCCGCTCAGTCTTACAAAGGTCTATTCGGCTTAGGAAGAAGCCATTCTTGATTTCTTTATTCCTAACTGTCATATTTATTTTTGTGCTTAATGAAGCAATCAAAGAAGAAGTCAAGGTAACAATTGGGGAAATTTATCTCCCTGGGACTTTAGAAATTCCTCCTGAAGCAAGGGGTATCGTTCTTTTTGCCCATGGCAGTGGCAGCAGCCGTTTTAGTCCGAGGAATCAGTTTGTTGCTAAAGTTTTAAGAGAAAAAGGGTCTGGAACCCTTCTTTTTGATCTTTTAACCTCTGATGAAGAAGCCGAAGATGAGTTTAGTGGAATTTATCGGTTTGATATCGGACTGCTAGCTAAGAGGCTGGTAGGAGCCGCTCATTGGTTAAAAATACAAAAACAAACCAGAAATTATCCAATAGGCTTTTTCGGCTCGAGCACAGGAGGAGGAGCTGCTTTGGTCGCTGCCGCCGAGCTTGGTGATAAAATAAAAGCTGTGGTTTCTCGAGGAGGAAGGCCGGATCTAGCCGGTGAATCGCTAAAAAAGGTAAAGTCTCCGACCCTGCTCATTGTTGGGAGTCTGGATGAGTTTGTTTTAAGGCTTAATGAACAGGCACTAGAAGCCCTGCAGTGTAAAAAAGAACTAGTAATTATTCCAGGAGCTTCCCATCTTTTTGAAGAACCAGGAGCCCTCAATAAAGTCGCTGCGGTGGCTGCCGATTGGTTTTCTGCTCACTGGCCACAATCCGCTATCCTTCCATGAAATACCCCCCCGCCGTAATATTAAATCAGTTGGTTTAGGGATTCTTTTAAAACAGCAACGATTTTCAGAATATCTCCTTCCTTCACGATAAGAGGGGGGCAAACAAGCACAGCTTCACCCGAAAAGCCGTCAGCCATTCCTTGACAAGGATAAAAAAATACTCCAAGTTCCAGCGCTTTTCTTAATAACCGGTTTAAAAAGCCTTCTTCAGGAGGGAAAGGTTCTTTGGTGATTTTGGATTTTACAAATTCTACTCCCCAAAAAAGGCCTTTGCCACGTATTTCTCCAACAAATGGGTGATTCGCTAGTTCGTTTTTTAAGGACTGGCCAAGTAGTTCACCCATTTTCATTGAGTGATCAATAAGGTTCTCAGCCTCCAAAATATCGATCACTTTTTTTGCAATCGCGCAGCTTAGTGGATGGGAAGTATAGGTAAAAAACATGAAATTTTTTGCTACTTTTTCACATCTTTGGACAAGCTCTTCTCTGACAGCAAGCATACCCATGGGGATATATCCGCCCGATAGACCTTTTGCACTGACAATAATGTCTGGTTGAAGCTTCCAGTGTTCAAAAGCAAATCGTTTTCCTGTCCTCCCGAAACCAGTCATCACTTCATCGACAATTAGTAATAGGCCATGTTTTTTACAGATGTCCGCAATGGCAGGCCAGTACTCCTCGACGGGTACAATTGCTCCACCACTAGCTCCAATAATAGGTTCGGCAATGAAAGCGGCTATACTGTTGCCTGTCTTGGAGTGGAGCACTTCCTCTAGTGCTTGAGCACAGGCAATGCCACAGGAGGGATAGGTTTTGGACCATGGACAACGATAACAATAGGGAGGAGGGATTTTGGGCCAATCAAGCAGACAGTGTTCCAAATGCTCTCTTCGTAACCGGTTGCCGCTGGCTGATAAAGCGCCAAGGGTAATGCCATGATAGGACGTCCAACGAGAAAGGATTTTGTTCTTCCAAGGCTTATTCTCAGCTATTTGGTACAAAAAAGCAAAACGAAACGCTGCTTCTACAGATTCTGCGCCTCCCGTCGTAAAGTAGAACCGATAGGGTTCGGTTGGAAACCACTCGGATAATTTTTTGACAAGCCCTTCGAGTGCTTCAGATAACCAAATGGGGACAATATAATCTAGTTTTTTTATTTGCTCCTGGGCTATTGTCGCGATTTCTTCTCTGCCTTGACCAATATTGACAACAACTGCCCCTGAAGCCGCATCAATAATTTCCTTGCCTTCTTTGGTATAGAGATAAATACCTTGAGCCCGCTCTATAATGAGCGATGGGGTTGCTGAGGAAGGCTCAAAAAAGAAATAAGAAGAAGGCAGGCTCATAAGAACGTAAAGTAAGAAATTAATAGGCCTACTGACAATCGAAAAGAATAGGAGAATTAAGTGGTATTTTCTGTATAAACAAGGAAAATGGAAGGGTAATGATCGGCCCTAAGAAAATATCGGCTCTAACAGCTATCTCAATCGTAATCGCTAATATGATTGGCACGGGCGTATTTACAACCCTTGGTTTTCAAGTAAAGGAAATTGCTTCCCCCTTTATCATTCTGTGTATTTGGATTTTGGGAGGCATTGTTGCTCTTAGCGGTGCTCTTTCCTATGCAGAACTTGGAGCTATCTTTCAAAGATCGGGAGGAGAATATCTGTTTTTAAGTAAAATTTATCATCCGATGGTAGGCTTTTTGGCAGGATGGCTTTCGGTTACTGTGGGGTTTGCTGCTCCTTCTGCAGCCACTGCAATGGCCCTTGGAAAGTATTTTCACTATGTCTTTCCCATGATATCACCCCTTTGGATTTCTTGTTGTGTGGCAGTTCTGGTTTATGCTTTGCATCTTCGGAGCCTTCGCTGGGAATCAATTTTCCAAAATATTTTTATCTTGATCGAAATCTTTTTGATTTTGTTTTTTATTGTTAGCGGGATTGGGCATATAGAAAGACCAAAACTCAATTTTCTTCCAAAGCCAGAAGATCTAGCTGTTTTTTTTAGCCCGCCTTTTGCCTTGTGTTTTATTTACACGATGTATTCCTACTCCGGGTGGAACGCTGCAGCCTATATCGCTGGAGAGATCGAAAATCCAAAGAAAAACATTCCTCTTGCCCTTATTTTAGGAACGACCATCGTAGTCGTCATCTATACTTTTCTTAATGCAATCTTTATATTTTCTGTTCCTCGAGATCAAATTTTAGGTCAAATTGAGGTCGGCGCCATTGTGGCTAGAAAAGTTTTTGGGGAGTGGGGAAGCCGGTTTGCCGGATTTTTAATTGGCGTAAGTCTCGTTTCTTCTCTGAGCGCCATGGCATGGACTGGACCAAGGGTGGCTGCAGCTATAGGAGAGGATTATCCTTTTTTTCGTATTTTAAGTAAACGTTCAAAAGAAGGCGTACCTTACGTAGGGTTATTGCTTCAAGCCCTTATTATGTTTTGTCTTCTGTTTAGTTCTTCCTTTGCAAAGATAATCACTTATGTGGAGTTTGCTTTGGGCTTATCGACCGTTGTTACGGTTCTTGGAGTGTTTGTGCTGCGTGTGAAAGCCCCTGAACTCAAGCGTTTTTATTCTACATGGGGCTACCCATTGACTCCTTTACTCTATGTCATCATTGAGTCTATCATTCTGTTGCAGGTGTTCAGGCAAAGACCAGTAGAATCATTGCTAGGACTCTCTACCTTTCTAGTGGGTGCCATTGTTTACTTCCTTTCGACTAAGTCTCGTTCGAGGTAAGACCTCGAGATAAAATCTGTTGACATGGCCTTAGGTGCCAAAAAGTCTTGCGTCTTACCTTGCGGTTTTCTCAAGCCGACTTCACTGCCACTGGCTCTAATGCCCTACCCTCTCTGGCGGCCAGTGCTCCAGCCAGAGCCTTGGGCTTGGCTGGTGGTGAAGGCCGCCCTATTCCGGCGTTTCTTGCCGTTCGATGTACTGTTTGAGGACGGTTAATGGGGCGCCCCCGCACGTGATAATGCAGTAGGAACGGCTCCAAAGAACTGCCTTACGATAGAAACGGGCGACCGTTGTGACAAACTCTCTGCGGAGAAGCCTGGAAGAAGTTGTCTTGAGATTGTTCACGAAGCGGCTGAGTCCAAGATTTGGTGGCAACGCAACCAGCAAGTGAACGTGGTCAGATTCTCCGTTGCACTCAAGCAGCTGTCCGCCCCATCCCTCCCAGCGCATTTCCGCAAGAGCACGCAACCGGTCAAGCATGGGGCGGGTGAGCGCCTTGCGGCGGTATTTTGTGACAAGAACTAAATGGTAGTGCAGCGCGTAAACGCAGTGATGCAGAAGGTGCAAACGCACTTGACCTGTCATTACACTAAATGATAGACCATATTGCTGGCCACTGTCCAGCGTCGCCTCATGATGATCGCGTCACCCGCTGGTCTTCCCGTTCTGGGCCCGGTCGAGCGCAAGGTCACCTACCGGCTCTATCCATCCAAGACCGTCCGGGAGGAGCTTTTGCGGACTCGCTGGGTCCATTGCTTCCTCTGGAACCTAGCTTTGGAGGAGCGCAGGCGGGCGTGGAAGGAGGAAAAGCGGCGCATCGGTTTCGTCGAGCAGTGCTGATGGCTCACCGAGCTCCGTTCCCGCAGCGCGCTTCTCTCCTCGATTAACGCTCAATCCGCTCAGGTAACGCTCAAGAGGTTGTACCTCGCCTTTCAGGCGTTCTTCCGCCGCATCCGGCAAGGCGAAAAGCCGGGATTCCCGCGTTTCAAGCAGGCAGGGCGATTCAGCGGCTTCGGCTTCAAGCAGCACGAAGGTGACTGGCGGCAGATCGCCAGAGAGCGAAGCGCTCACCTGAAGCTTCGTCTCTCCGGCATTGGGGAGATCCCGATCCGGGGCAAAGCCCGTACTCCCGGAGAACCCAGGACATGCGAGATCTTTCTTTCCGGCGGCCGATGGCATGCGTCGGTCACGATGCGTTGCCGGCCGGCGCGGGAGCATGGCTGTGGAGCCGAGGCTTTCGACCTGGACACGGAGCGGTTCCTGACCAGCGCCAGGTTGGAGCCGGGAAAGAGCGAGCCGGACGTTTCCGAGGTCGCCAATCCGCGCCATCTGCGCAAGGCGCTTAAGAAGCTCAGGAAGCTCGGACGGACGATCTCCCGCAAGATGGAGGCGGCGATCCGCAAGCACGGGAAACGGAAGGGATTTCGCATTTCCAAGAGGTTGCGCAAGCAGTACGAGCTGCTCGCCCGGATGCACGCCAAGGTGGCGAACGTCAGGAAGGATTTCCTGCACAAGCAGAGCGCCGCGATGGTAAGACGCAGCGGACTGTTGATCACGGAGGAGCTGGAGCCGAAAAGGATGACGGCTTCGGCCCGGGGCAGCCGGAAAAAGCCCGGGAAACGTGTGCGGCAAAAAGCCGGGCTGAATCGAGAGATGTTGGACGCATCGTTCGGAGCTTTCGGGGCGATGGTCGGATACAAAGCGGAAGAGGCTGGTATCGGATACCTGGAAGCACAGGCGAGGACGTTGAAGCCAAGCCAGAGATGCCACCGATGCGGCGGCGTCGTGAAAAAGACCCTCGGCGACCGGTGGCATGAGTGCGCATGCGGAGCGTCCTGCCATCGGGACGAGAACTCGGCGCTCGGGCTCCTCGACTGGGGCTTGGCGAAATGGGAGAAGGAGCACGGCTTCGCCTTTCCGGGGCCGAAGGTCGATAGAAACGGAAAGGAATGGACGGGAACCGATCCATGCGTGGAGCGGGAAGCTCTGGCCGGATGGAACCTCGCTGCGGGCTGGAAGTCCGCGAGCCGAGCATACTCCGGTGAAACTGCCCGCAGGGAAGCGCGAAACTCCATCCCAGAGCCCTCAGGCTTGGATGGAGTAGTTCATATAGCTACTAGAGACTTTGAGCCTGTCGGATAACTTGGCTACCTTTAGGAGTAATGAATAGTTATTGCTATTGCGATGCCAATCTAGTTATGAATAGGCATGTCGAATCTATTATTCGCCGAAGAAGTTTGGCGTGCTGATTGGTCGGAGCATCCACAGCCAGTAGCGCAAGGCGATGGGAAAGGGAGCCGCCCACCAACCGGACTTTGGCAAACTGGCGGTATTACCCCCATGAGCACTCTCTGCGGGGGATCGGCCAAAAGGTGACGAGAACGCGCACAAGCGCGTATGCAAAAGTCTCCAGCGCCGGACAAAAGGGGGATCAGAAGGCTCAGTGGAAAGCTTTGGCAAGGTTTTGCCTGGTCCAAGGCAAAACGCTAACCGAACAGCTGGGGGAATAAAAGCAGGGGACTAAACTACAAGAGAAAGCATTTCCTCACGTCAGATAGGGATGGGGGAACACGGTGAGATTTCTGATGGTCATGGTGGCTTACAGAACTGACTCGTGCGGTTCAGTTTCAAATGGCCCCTAGAAGTTTTGCTTCTCTCTTAGGACCAAATTCATCGTCATGAACGGGCGAATCCCTTTCTCTGGAGAAAGAGATGCCCAAGGAGCTCCTTTCGATCCTTCCCTGCTTTCCCAAGCCCTCTTTTCGGTTTACGCCAATACAAAAAGAAAAGACCAGAGGCCATGGTGGGGGAAGCCGATGAGGCCGGATTAGCCGATGTGGCGAATAATCCCTAGCGGGTTGCCGGCAAGAATGTGGAAGGTAGCCCTCAGGGATGGCTAGGCAGTGATCGAGAAGTGCGGGTTAGCCTCTTCTGCGATGATCAACCCAAAGATCCGGCGCCATCAGAGATGGACAGAAGAAGCAAAGCGGGTTGCTTGCTGGATATTCCACTCTCTGCAGCAGCTTGTTTCTGTGTTAGGAAAAAGAGAGCTGCCTGCTTCTAAATTTCACATGACAAAAGAGCGGCAAGCTGTCATCCTTTTGAGCTTTTGAAAGGACTTGCGGAAGGGCAATCGGAAAGCTGCCAAGAGTGAGGCTGTGTCAGTCGATTGGATGCGAGGAATGGAGGTACCAGATTTTTGAAGAGAAGGCAAGAGAGTGTATCCCGTTCATGAGTCTTGAAGGTGGCAAAAGGATGGTCACTCTTTTGTTAGCTAACTTAAAGATTTGGGGCATGATGTGCCTTGTTTTAAAGGAAAAGGAGGCGGTAATTCCCTATGGGGCGCCACTACAAATTCCGAAGCGATTATAGGGGGGGAAGCAGTCAGGATAGAGGCTGGATTTTCTAGAGTTTTCACAGAGGACCATGGAAAGAAATATGGGAGAGGGTTTAGGGAGTAAACCAAGACGCATCTGTAAGCACAACTTAGGGAAAGAAAAAGCGGGTGGCCTCGTGTGCGCAAGGGGCAGGCGGGAATAGAGTGGTGGATGAATATAAGCCTAGAGCCCACTTCTTACATTACGAAGAGCTTCGGTACTTGTTTCTTGAGGATCTACCTAGATATGGGAAAAGCTCCAAGTAAAGAGCTTTCCAGGGGCCTCCTACCAATGCGCAGTTGCGTGCTTCAAGAGCGAATCGAATTGCAGGCACCTGCAGGAGGTTCCCGTCGAGAAAAGGTGAACCCAGCCTATAGTTCTCAGCTTTATCCCCGGTGTGGGTATATCCATCTGAAGAACTACAGGGGGGACAAGTTTGTGTATCGTCATGGCGAGCATACTCGTCATACGGACAAGTTGGCACATACAACCTCAAGGAAAAGATTGGAAATCGGGAGATTCTTTCGTGGACGTCGCAGAACCGGCTGCATGCGTTGCTTTTGGAGAGGCTTACCCGTAATAGCGGGTTACCGCCCGATGGGAATCCCGAGGAGGGGGGACTGTTCCAGGGCGAACAACTCCAGACACTGGAAAGGTGTCCTCTTTGATTGTTAAGATGATATGCGAATTCTATCCCACTCCACCAAGAACGAAACGGTCCTGGTAATCATGGGGCATCCTGACACAAAACCAAGGCGAAAAGAACGAACTTGGTTCAGATGTAAGCAAATCCCAAGTGTGTTTTTAGGAACAGTTTTTCTCTTGATTGATATCCTTCTAGCGATTATCACCTTTTTTCGATGCTCTTCTTTAATCTTGCCTTTCAAAAGTCTATTCTTTGGAGACGAATCAAACAATGGAACATAAAATAATTATCGAATCCAAATTGAAAATGACCATAAGCCTATGGCTTCTTTTTTTTGTCTTTGGGTTGTGGTCATATCTTTTTGGTCAGCTTGAAGAGGAGGAGGCAATCCCTGAACAAACAAAAACGGGAATTGATGCTATTAGTTTGTTTTTAGGGGGATTGCCGGTCAAAGAACATGATTCAGCTTTATTATATGCTTATGAAAAGTCGCAAGCATGGCAGCAGTATGCCCAGTTACTGGAAAAGCAGTGGCAAAAACGCGACTCCTGGTCCTGGACACCCATTCGAGTTTTTTCGGAAAATAAAATAAGTAAACTGGATGATCCCTATCTGCCCGTATTCTATCCTTTTAGTGGGCCTGACTTTATGTTCACCTTGGCTCTTTTCCCTTTGGCTTCCACCTATGTTCTGGCTAGTCGGGAGTCTGCTGGCAACTGCCCAGATCTTGAGTCAGTAAAGACATTTGAAAGGAATTTTCCCCTGATTCTCGCTTCCTTGCACAGTTATTTTAAAGCCGGATACTTTGTGACAAAAGAATTACGTCAGGATCTTCCCACGCTTGGCGGTAATGTGCCTCTTTTTCTCATCATGATTGTTCGCTCTGGCGGTAGAGTCGTCGATTGCAAAACAATGGGCTCAAGAGCTATTATTCGATTTTATTCAAAAGGGAAGCTCAAAACCCTTTACTATTTCCAGTCGGATCTCTCCAATGGGGGATTTGAAGGAAGCCTTATGAATTTTCTTTCTTCTTTGGGTCCGTTCAATACTATTATTAAATCGGCTTCTTATCTGCTGCATGGGAGCAATTTTTCATCTCTGAGAGAGTTTCTCCTTTCCCATAGCGAAATGATCATTCAAGATGATAGTGGTATTCCCTATCGGTATTTGTTCGCTGGTGGACGAAAAGTTGAGCTTTTTGGCGTCTATACGCCGCCTTTGAATATATTCAAGGAATTTTATCAAAAAGATCTGGAAGCGGCGTTTGCTCAGCAGAAAACCGAGCCTTTGCCGTTTGGTTTTGGCTATAAATGGAACCCTAAGGAAGCAGGATTAATCATTTCATTAAAAACTCAGTAAGAAAGAATGATTGAAGAAAAGGATTGCGACCCACCTAGCAAATATGACAGATTAACTACCTATCCTTTTAGCTTCAAAGCAATTTTGCATGGAGGCAAGTGGAGGGAAAGGATTTTAGCGAATAGAGGATAGTCTATTAATTTTTCCCGAAAAGAAGCTTTAAGAAAGTCCTGTCTGAAAAACCACCACCATGCGACTGTCTAACAATAATTAAGTTCATTGAAGGAATAACGAATAATCTTTGATTGGCTGAACCAATCGATTCAATAAGATCGCTAGGCGCATCGTTACAAAGACTGGCTCTTTGCCAATTTTCTTTTTCCCAAGGTTTGCTTAGTTCCTGTTCAACGTCTATTTCTCTTCCATAAGGTGCCAGAGTATTTACCCAGAAACCAATCCCGTAGAGAGGGTTTGCTGAACTGCCTTGAAAGCATTCTTTTAAATAGGGCCAAGAAATAATACTTTTCCCTCTATACCAGCCTTTCTGGAGGATCAATTCGCCAAGTCTCGCCCATTCCTTTGGAGTCAATCTAAAGCCTGCGGCTAAAAGAGGATTGCCATGACCATCTTTCTTAAATTCGACTTGTTGAATACCCAGTGGGAAGAGTAATTTTTCTTCGATATATCTAGAAGTAGTCATCCCCTTTTGCTTTAGTTTACGATTGAGGATCTCGCAAAAAATCTGTAAATGACTAGGTCCGTATGTAAATACGGTCCCTGGCGCTCTTACTGGTTTTAAAAGGAGGGCATGAAGATTCCGATCCAAAAATCCGTCGTTATGTAGATAAAAGGCAGGCTCTATGCCATCAGTAAAATGCAAAAGATCATAAATTGTTATTTTTTTTCTTGGATCATTATGGTTGCCATTGCTCCATTCTTCTATTGTTGAAGCTACGGGTTCTTGTAAGGAAAGAAGCCTTTCTTCCAAGGCCTTCATGGCAATTACGCCCCAAAAGCCTTTTGTTCCACTGAATATTCGGTGTCGGAGATAAGGACTGTTCCCCGGAGCATATTCTTCGTGAAGTACCTGGCCATTTTTGATGATAAGAAGAGATAAATGGTTGTGTGCTCTTGAATAGGAAGCGGCGTTCTGGATTTGTAGTTCAGAAAGGACATAGGCGGGTTTTGAAAGAAGAAAAGAACTGCTACCAAAGAGGAAGAAAAAATAATAAAGAAAATAGCCCAACTCCCTTAAAAACCCCTTCATAAAAACTTGCAAAATGCGTTTTTAACAGAAAGTGGCTTAAAGAAAAAGTCTTTTTTTTTAACTATGGAAGCTTTTGGTTCCTAAGAGAGCTTCAATCTTTTTTAGTTGTTTTCTTTTCTTGGTTTTTTTGTGATACACATGACGATGGGCATCAGTGGGCCTAGAAAGAGGCGCCCAAATTTCAGGTACAGGGCTAATTCCAAAGTCACCAAGCCGCTTTTCTTCATTGATCCCTTGGGCAAGGGCTATCGCCAGGGTTTGTCTATAAGAAGGACTAGCCAAGAGCTTGTTTTCAAAGGGATTGGTCATAAAGCCACATTCACAAAGTACGGAAGGTATAGTAGGATTACGAGTTAGTCGCAGCCTGCGTCGAATCACGCCAAGATCCTTTGCTCCAGTCATTTTCACAAGACTTCTTTGGATCCTGGTGGCCAATCCATAACTATTGGCATGCCAGAAGTAAGTTTTTATACCTCTTAACTTACGATTGGACAGGGAATCGCAATGAATACTTACTAAAATCGCTCGTTTTCCAAGGCCATTAGCGATTCTTACCCTTTCATCTAGATCGACAAAACGATCATCCGTTCTTGTCATGATGACTCTAAATCCCATTTTTCTTAGTTCGTTGGCAAGTCTTCGAGCTATATCAAGGGTCAATTCTTTTTCCATCAAATAATGTGGCGCTTTTCTTCCACTGCTCCCTCCATTGTCAATACCACCATGGCCAGGGTCAATGAGAACGGTCGTAAAGGAATCAATCGCTAGAAGAGAAGTAGGCAATAGAAGAAAAAGATAGAAAAGAAGTGTCTTAGAGATTTTCACAACCAAATGCTATTTTTTTTGTTAAAAGCTTTTTCATTTTAATGCATAGCTAGTCTTTCGCAAGCTTTTGTACTCAAAGTTTTATAGAGTAATGAATAGTTATTGCTATTGCGATGCCAATCTAGTTATGAATAGGCATATCGAATCTATATACGCCGAAGAAGTTTGGCGCGCTAATCGGTCGGAGCACCAACAGCCAGTAGCGCAAGGCGATGAGAAAGGGAGCCGCCCACCAACCGGACTCTGGCAAACTAGCGGTATTTTCCCCATGAGCACTTCCTGCGGGTGATTGGGCAAAAGGCGACGAGAGCGCCGCACAAGCACGTATGCAAAAGTCTCCAGTGCCGGACAAAAGGGGGATCAGAAGGCTCAGTGGAAAGCTCTGGCAAGGTTTTTTCTAGCTCAGGGCAAAACGGTGGACGAACGGCTGGGGGATTGAAAGCAGGGGACTAAACTACAAGAGAAAGCATTTCCTCACGTCAGATAGGGATGGGGGAACACGGTGAGATTTCTGATGGTCATGGTGGCTTACAGAACTGACTCGTGCGGTTCAGTTTCAAATGGCCCCTAGAAGTTTTGCTTCTCTCTTAGGACCAAATTCATCGTCATGAACGGGCGAATCCCTTTCTCTGGAGAAAGAGATGCCCAAGGAGCTCCTTTCGATCCTTCCCTGCTTTCCCAAGCCCTCTTTTCGGTTTACGCCAATACAAAAAGAAAAGACCAGAGGCCATGGTGGGGGAAGCCGATGAGGCCGGATTAGCCGATGTGGCGAATAATCCCTAGCGGGTTGCCGGCAAGAATGTGGAAGGTAGCCCTCAGGGATGGCTAGGCAGTGATCGAGAAGTGCGGGTTAGCCTCTTCTGCGATGATCAACCCAAAGATCCGGCGCCATCAGAGATGGACAGAAGAAGCAAAGCGGGTTGCTTGCTGGATATTCCACTCTCTGCAGCAGCTTGTTTCTGTGTTAGGAAAAAGAGAGCCGCCTGCTTCTAAATTTCACATGACAAAAGAGCGGCAAGCTCTCATCCTTTTGAGCTTTTGAAAGGACTTGCGGAAGGGCAATCGGAAAGCTGCCAAGAGTGAGGCTGTGTCAGTCGATTGGATGCGAGGAATGGAGGTACCAGATTTTTGAAGAGAAGGCAAGAGAGTGTATCCCGTTCATGAGTCTTGAAGGTGGCAAAAGGATGGTCACTCTTTTGTTAGCTAACTTAAAGATTTGGGGCATGATGTGCCTTGTTTTAAAGGAAAAGGAGGCGGCAATTCCCTATGGGGCGCCACTACAAATTCCGAAGCGATTATAGGGGGGGAAGCAGTCAGGATAGAGGCTGGATTTTCTAGAGTTTTCACAGAGGACCATGGAAAGAAATATGGGAGAGGGTTTAGGGAGTAAACCAAGACGCATCTGTAAGCACAACTTAGGGAAAGAAAAAGCGGGTGGCCTCGTGTGCGCAAGGGGCAGGCGGGAATAGAGTGGTGGATGAATATAAGCCTAGAGCCCACTTCTTACATTACGAAGAGCTTCGGTACTTGTTTCTTGAGGATCTACCTAGATATGGGAAAAGCTCCAAGTAAAGAGCTTTCCAGGGGCCTCCTACCAATGCGCAGTTGCGTGCTTCAAGAGCGAATCGAATTGCAGGCACCTGCAGGAGGTTCCCGTCGAGAAAAGGTGAACCCAGCCTATAGTTCTCAGCTTTATCCCCGGTGTGGGTATATCCATCTGAAGAACTACAGGGGGGACAAGTTTGTGTATCGTCATGGCGAGCATACTCGTCATACGGACAAGTTGGCACATACAACCTCAAGGAAAAGATTGGAAATCGGGAGATTCTTTCGTGGACGTCGCAGAACCGGCTGCATGCGTTGCTTTTGGGGAGGCTTACCCGTAATAGCGGGTCACCGCCCGATGGGAATCCCGAGGAGGGGGGACTGTTCCAGGGCGGACAACTCCAGACACTGGAAAGGTGTCCTCTTTGATTGTTAAGATGATATGCGAATTCTATCCCACTCCACCAAGAACGAAACGGTCCTGGTAATCATGGGGCATCCTGACACAAAACCAAGGCGAAAAGAACGAACTTGGTTCAGATGTAAGCAAATCCCAAGTGTGTTTTTAGGAACAGTATCACTGATGCTTCAAGTGTTCATCGGCATGATAAGAACTGCGGACTAAAGGACCAGATTCCACATGGCTAAATCCAATTTTTAATCCATATTCTTTCCAGCTTTGGAATTCTTCAGGATGAACCCATCTGTCGATCGGAAGATGATTTTTTGAAGGTCGTAAGTATTGCCCTAAAGTAAGAATTTGAACGCCAACCTGTCGAAGTTCCAATAGGGTGCTTTCTATTTCCTTTTCCGTTTCTCCAATTCCAAGCATCAAGCCGGTTTTCGTTAGAAAGCCTTCTTTTGCTGATGTTTTAAGGACTTCTAGGGATCGGTCATATCGCGCTTGGGGACGGACCAGTTTTTGTAACCTCGGGACAGTTTCTACGTTGTGGTTCAAAACATCGGGTTTTGCCTCGAGCACCTTCCTTAGACTTTCTCTATTTCCCCTAAAATCTGGAATAAGGACTTCAATCTTTGTATGCGGGTTCAAAGCCCTGACTTCTCTAATAGTTTTGGCCCATATATCCGCTCCACCATCTTTTAGATCGTCTCGGGCCACAGAGGTGATGACAGCATATTTCAGTCCCATTGCTTGAATAGCAAGAGCCACGTTTTTAGGCTCCTCGGGATCTACCCCTAAGGGCTTAGCCGTAGTTACCGCACAGAACCGACAGCTGCGCGTGCATCTATCACCTAGAATCATCAGGGTTGCCGTTTTCCTACCCCAACATTCTCCAATATTCGGACAAAGAGCACTTTCACAAACTGTATGAAGATGGTAAAGACTGACTATATTGCGGATTTCGTTATAAGCCGCTCCCCCCGGAATTTTTGCCCTGAGCCACGAGGGTTTTCTTGCCATAAGTAATTGTTCCATAGCTAAACAATTAATTGAGAACTTCTCAAAGAAGCAATAGATTTGTTCGTTCGAATAAAAAATGATATGGGAGGTTCTAGTTGAGAATAGAAGAAAAACAATGAAGATATTGGTTACCTGCGGTCCAAGCTTTGAACCAATCGACGATGTCCGAAGGATAACAAATTTTTCCACTGGTAGGCTTGGCATTCAATTATCCACCTTTTTTTCCCTTTCTGGCTTTGAAGTGATCTGTGTGCTTGGCAGTTTATCTACAGTCCGACCGCAGAATCCTCCATTTAAGCTCTATTCTTTCGATACTAACGAAGGACTATGGAATACCATTAAAGGGCTAGCTCAAGAACATTGCTTTAATGCTGTCTTTCATGCGGCTGCTCTTTGTGATTTTCAAGTCAAAGAAATCGTTGATCAGCATGGAAAAGAAGCAGTAAAAACTAAAATAGCCACTGATAGAGAATATTGGATGCGGATTGTTCCGGCTAGGAAATTGCTCGAAAATTTTCGAGCAATTTTTCCCAAAGCCCTTATTACCGGTTGGAAATACGAAGTCAGTGGCAATTACGAGACTGTCTACAAAAAAGGAAAACAACAGATCGAACGGTCTGGATCAGATTATTGCGTTCTCAATGGTCCCGCCTATGGACTAGGATATGGAATTTTAAACAAACAAGGAGAGGTCTTTCATGCCAGTTCAGTAGAAAACATAGGAGTATTTTTTATTGATAAAATAGTGGCTTCCTCTTGAAGAACGAATGAAAGGTTCCCTTCTTTTTATATAGTTCCTGTTAGTCTTAGTGGTTACTTGGTATCTTTTTCATTTTGATGATTGAATAGAGAGTGGCAATTCCTACATAACCGAATCCCATAGTATGAAGGAAAAGAGTGGGAACAGATACCCAGAGATGCTTCTGAAAAGCCTGATAGAGCGCTATACTAAATACAGTAGCAGCCAATGTTTCCAACAGGGGAAGGGTTAGACTATGTTCGACTTTGTATATTGGTTTTTGAGGATTAAAAGAACCATTTTTGGGTGTGCGCACAAATATATTGTTTTTCCCAAATAAGCCGTCGATGACTGACTTCGTATTGGCAAAGGTCATACCTAGAGCCATTGCCATAGAAAAAGGCAAAATAAAGAGAGTACTAAGTTCGAACTTCTTACTTAAGATCAGAATGACAGATAGATAGGAAATGTAAAAAAGAGAAATCACAGAGAAAAGGATTCCGGCAAATACTTGAACTGAGGATTTTTCTTGAGGAGCAGAGAAAAAAGTAACGGCATTTAGAATAACCAGAAGGGCAACGATAGGATGGATAGAATGGGCAAGTAAGTGGAATAAACCTTCAATTTTGGAGGTTGTAGGAAAAGAGCCACGCAGTAAAGAAAGAAGATGTTTTTTTGCAGTTTGAATCGCTCCTTTGGCCCACCGATGTTGTTGGGTTCTAAAAGCAACGATAGGAGAAGGTAGTTCGCTTGGAACAACCATTTTTTGAGTATAAACAAATTTCCATCCTTTAAATTGTGCTCGGTAACTGAGATCTAAATCTTCGGTTAGAGTGTCCCCTTCCCATCCTCCAGCATCAATAATGCATTGTTTTCTCCAGACCCCAGCGGTTCCATTGAAATTGAAAAAAAGGTTTTGTTTGTACCGAACGGGTTGTTCCAAAAGAAAATGTCCATCAAGAAACAATGCCTGACAGCGGGTAAGCAGATTGGAATTGCGATTTAAATAGCCCCATCTAGCTTGAACCATGCCAATTTTTGGAGAGGAAAAATAAGGAAGAGTATTTTTAAGAAAAGATGGAGGAGGAATAAAATCCGCATCGAAAATGGCTATAAACTCGCCTTTTGCTTTTTCCAGTCCATATTGTAAGCCGCCTGCCTTATAACCCGCTCTTGTTCCTCTTTGGAGATGTTGAATGTCAAACCCCCTTTTTTTAAAATCAGCGATTAGACCCGAAACGATGGCAGTCGTTTCATCAGTAGAGTCGTCTATAATTTGAATTTCCATTTTCTCTTTTGGATAATCGATAGCACACACCGCATACAGCAAGCGTTCTACTACCGATTTTTCATTATAAATCGGAAGCTGGATCGTTACTTCTGGACAAGAATCAGTAAATAGTATATTTTCCTGCTTTTTTTTCTCTCCATTGGAACCTAGGAATAGTCTAAACACAAGGCTTATCCGATAGATTCCATGTATCAAAAGGATCAGTGCAAGCATTAAAAAACCAAAGGATATCATAGAAAATCATCCTTAGTAGTGAATTGTTTTTTGGGATAGGTGAGCATGTGGCTGGAGACTGAAGAGAAACAAGGAGCTAAAGTTAGCCTTTTCCATAAAAAGAAAAAAATGGCGAATTTTCTCTTCGAAGCTCTATCCATAACCGGAATTTTCTAAAAGTGCATCCTTAATTTCGCGACGAATATATTCGGACAACCAAACGATTATCAAGCCAAACCATTTATCTGCTTCTTTTTGATGAAATCAAAGAAAAAAACAAGACAAGATTTTCATAATTCTTGAGTTGTAATGGTTGCTTGCTGCTAAATGGTTATCAATAAATCCTTTTAGCATTTTTCATTGATTAGAAAAACCACAATCAGGATATTTTTCGAAATTCAGATAATTTTTTTGCTAGAACTGTTGACCAAAGTTTTAAGGAGCCGTGATGGCTACTTCTTCTAAAATCCATTTTCCTCCTTTCTTTTTCCAACGCACATAGTCGCAGACTTTTGGACTTTGTAGAAAAAAACTTTTATCTTTCTTTTTCCACTTGCCTTTAGATTCTTTCTTAAGAAGATCCCGATAGCTTAGTGCTTCAGCATGAGCCGAATCAAAAAGTTCATTATAGGTGGGTCCTTCCATTTTTGTTCTGTAAAAAGATCGGTTTGTCTTTTTTGTTTCATCAAAAAAAAGATGAAACAATGGACCTTTAGATTTGAAATCCTTTTCGATTTTTTGTTGATCGATTTTCCATTGGAAATTTGGATTAGAAAGATTCCCTTGAGTATATATTAGAACGAGGGCGGGTTGATTTTTTGGAAAAAAATGAATGATTTTGGATTCCTTTTTGTTTCTCACCGCTTCTATATATTCTTTCATCGCGTCTTTAACACTTTTGGAGTAAGCATTTGGAAGAGTAGACAAGACCGTTATGGCTAAAAGAAAAATTAAAGCTTTTTTACAAGAAGAAAACAAAAGAGGGAAGACCGCCATATCCAAGTGCCATCTCAAAATTTAAATGGAGTGCAGCTTCCATGTAACGTTAAGTAAGCTACTCCAGTAAAAAGAATTATGTAGCCTAAAATGCTAAAAATTTCATTCCAATTAGGTCTTTTTATGGCATTAGTTTTAGCATTCAAAATGATAAAAAAAAGAAAAAAATGGTCTTTCTAACACAATTATCACAAAGAAAGATGCGCTCTCAAAAAGAAAGATTTATCCCTTTTTCTTCTTCTTTTTCTCTAACTGATATACCAGCTAGAAAGGGATCCTATCTACTTATTTTCTTTTTAAGCAGAACAACCATTTTTTTTAAACAAACAAAGAGGCTGATAGCTGAAGGATGGTATTGTTATTGCGGTTCGGCCAGAGGGAATGGTGGCTTACGCAGCCGTCTTTCTAGGCATATTTCAGTTTTTAAAACTGCTCATTGGCATATTGATCTTTTGACCCCTCAGGCCTCTTTTGTAGCTATCTGCTTGTATGAACGTTTAACTCCCTTTCTAGAATGCTTGTTGAGCCAAGGATTGATCCATTTTTATGGTTTAAGGGCCCCTTTGCCAGGATTTGGCTCGACGGATTGCCAGAAGAAGTGTATAAGCCATTTGTTGTATACGCCAAATGAGTTGGATTGGGAAAAAATTAGCACAAAAATCATAGAGAAGATCTAAAACCATGAAAAACAAGAATAGACAGAAGCTAAAGCTATTGCTTTATGTCCTCTTTTGGGCTATTCCGCTGCTTCGATTAGCTATGGGTGAAGAAGCTACCTTTATTGAAAAGAATCTGCAGGCCAGAGCAGCCCTTGTATGGGATGTGGACCAAAAAAAAGATCTGTTTAGTCGCGATGCTGACTCACAGTATTATCCAGCAAGCACCACAAAAATCATGACTGCACTTATCACCTACGAAAAGACCAAACTGGAAGGGACCGTTACAATACAGCCCGGAGACCTCGGTCTATCGGAATGTCCTGTGGTTCGCTTTCTGCCTGGAGAAAAATACTCGGTCAAAAGTCTCCTCTATGCCATGCTTCTTGCTTCGAGCAATGAAGCAGCCATGGCTTTGGCCAGGCATTCTGGTGGGACTGTCATGGCCTTTGTCGATGAGATGAATAAAAAAGCAAGAACTTTAGGATGCTTGCACACCCATTTTCAGAATCCTCACGGGATTTCTTATCCTGGTCACATGACCTGTGCAAACGATTTGAGGAAAATTTTTGAAGCTTTTCTAGCTGTTCCAGACCTTGTAAAAATCGCTGCTTCTGTCAATTATGAACTATTTACTGTGGAGGGCAAACCCGTTCAATACCTTATGTCGACCAATAAACTGCTCGATCTTTATCAGGGTATGGTGGCTGGAAAAACTGGTTGGACCCCTGAATCCAGAAATACTTTCGTTGGTTTGTGCCAAAGAAAAGAGAAAAAACTCATCATTGTTATCCTAGATAGCCCTAACAAATGGTATGATGCGCTTGTGCTCTTACAACCTTTTTTTGGAGGCCCATTG
The DNA here is from genome assembly GCF_949774925.1 of Candidatus Methylacidiphilum fumarolicum. Lineage (GTDB taxonomy): Bacteria > Verrucomicrobiota > Verrucomicrobiia > Methylacidiphilales > Methylacidiphilaceae > Methylacidiphilum > Methylacidiphilum fumarolicum. The sequence continues at coordinate 1,828,784 of NZ_OX458932.1, read as the reverse complement.
CCATAACCACTTTACAAAGCGGCACGGAATGGAAATAAGGCACAGGCTCAAAGTCTCTTGCCAAAGCGCAGAAGAGTAAAAGCCCACTCCATGAAGAGTAAGTCCTACGTGTTCTTTTTCTTGCTGCGAGTACTTTCCGGCGACAATTCAGAATCCCCCCGAAGGGGTAGGCAAGTGGATAATGGATCCAACTAGTTATTCTGGTTTGTCCTGCACCATTCATTCCGCTAGAGTAGCAAAAAGGAAACGAATATGCATCCTTTGTCTCCAAGAGATTCCACAACGTATTCAGTCGTTTTTTTCGGCAACTCTAAAAGGTCCTGAGAAACCATGCCGGCTCTTCCCATAACCAGAGCATGTGGAATACGGCAAGGACAATGGATAGCAACTCAAAAAGTTGGGAAAAGGGCGCATTGTGTGTTTCACAGGAGAGGAGCCTAACAGGTCTAGCCGGTGTGTGGTATACGGCCTGTATCACCAGCCCAATGGATGGACCTGACGATGCAAATCCTGTGGATTGGAGGTGTTCCTAAGAAGTCTCAAGGGTGGTAGTAGCCCGGAGAGAGGCCAACGCTCTCTCTAGCTTCAGTCATAAGTATCAACCATCATATCGGGAAAAGGCTATGGGAACAGGAGAGAGGGGGTTAGAAACTCATCCTCTTTAGGAAATATGGGAGTGTCACTCTAATAGCTATTGCCTATAGCCAAGTGGTTCAGTAAGATATGCCTTGAAGTATTTATGTCTGAATAGGGACAGGTGCCAGAGCGGTTGATTGGGACGGTCTTGAAAACCGTTAGGGAGTTTCCCTCCCTCGTGGGTTCGAATCCCACCCTGTCCGCCATTCCCTATACAGAAGACAAGATGGCTTTTATTAAGTGACTCCAAGGGCATTCTCAGGGAAAGAGTTTGTAGTGGCCAAAGGATAACTTTCAATCCCTTGGACTAAAAAGGGTTTTTTTAACCATGGCTACTGTCCAAGAAATTATTTCTCTCTCTTTTTTATACTTCCCCTGGAATAATTATGCTTCGATGAGCTTTACTGAAGAACCTTAGGTCATCCAAAGCTTTTTTAAAAAAAGTATGCTAGACATTGGTAATAATCCATTTGATGGTGTTTACCTGTACCAAGCATACCATTCTGCTTTAATTTTTTGATCAATAGAATGAATATTTTGCCACTGCCAATAGACTCTACCACTCGAAGTTTTGTAGCCATCTGGAGAAAGTTTAAAAAAATTGCCACACAACCATTGGATAAAATAGGGAGAGTTGGGTTTTCCAATTCCAGGAATGAATCGATTGATGTAGCTGAGATCTAGAGTAAAAGTCATATACAGGGGTTCGGAAGAATTTCCATTGATAATATAGTGGAATTCATCAATTTTCCCTTGTTCTAGAGCCGGAAGGACGTTGAATTCAGCTTGAATGATATAATTATAACCACCATGGACATGAAAAGACTCAGAAAGCCAGACATATTGGGCGTAGTGTGAGGCATAATGTCTAGCAAAAATTTTTTCTGCTTCTTCTCGTGGATATTTTTTCATAGGAATCGGAGAGCCATTGAGCCATCCCCTGACCCACAATGCTGGAAATTGAGGGTCTTCAGGCAAAAATAGATTGCCTACGAATAGTACAGGAGAAAGTACGGAAGAATATCGTTGATCGAAAAATATGTGCGGTTCCTGGAACATAGTGCCAGGCTTTTGAGTGAGAAAGAGTCGAGCATAGGTGTCTATTTTTTCATAGTAAGCAAAAAAGAAGAAGGCAAGAAAGAAAGACAAAAGACCCATTTTTCCTATTTTTGATGAAAGGGGGTTATTCTGCAATTCTTTCTTTTCTATCTAGGTTTTGGATGATGATGGATCCATCCCTATCCAAAGGAGAGGAATGGTCGCTCGTTGCGACATAGGGGAGAGGTTATCTTTTTGATCAGTGCTTTTCCTACGCGTGAGCTGCAAGCTAGAGATCAGCAACAAGTGCAAGAAGGCCAATGCCTGCGTCTAAGGGATTTATGCCCGTATTGACGCTATGTTGGCCATAAGTTCCTGCACAAAACCTTGACTGCAATTAGCTAAAACTAAGCAATGATAGGAGCTGCCCTGAACAAGTCTATTGCCGATCAACGCTTAGGAGAGTTCTGCCATAAACTGGTTATAATGAGCAATGAAAGAACGGATGGCTTATTGCCGTGCTATCGGAAGAATGCCAGCCGTACCTGCCCGTATGGTGAATAGGTGTCGAAGGCAAACCATCAGAGTCAAGGCCAGTTCAATGCGAGGAATGGGGTTTCCAAGATAACGTCGATGTGGTGGATATAATCAATATTCTAAAGGCTAAGCACGCTTGGCTTGCCCGTAAATGAGCGATGCATTAGCTCACAGGCAACAGGAACCCGTCTAGGCGGCTTAGAAGAAAAAAGTGGCTCAATGCTGTGTGTGAACGAGCAAGGAATCTCCGGTCTTTAGGCATGAGAGGAGGTCAAAGCCCCTGTTCTCTAATCAAGTGAAAAGTGAAATTTCTTTTCATCTCTTACTTAAGAACTCTTGAAACTTTTGATTAGACGGAGGGAAGTAGATAGACCTTCAGTTACTTCTTTTCTTAGCTAATAAATAGCTCTCTGAAAAACCTAAATTGTTTGGGCTGGTCTCATATGACTTGAGGGCTACAGATGTGGGGATAAAACAGAAAAAAAACAGACCTAGGGAGGTTCTCTTATAGAATTGGGAACCTATAAAATAGATATGAGAATATTGAACTTGTTTTGTGAGAAACGGATGGTTTTCTTTTTTCTTTTTTTTCTTGGCACCATAGAACTCCTAGACGCTGAAACCAAGCTTTTAAATTTAATAAGAAAACAATCGATGGATATCGAAGACTTTAAAAGTCTTGTTAAAGCAATAACATATTATTTTCCGGATAATTTATATAAAATAACAGAGGATAACAGAATCTTTAGGGTTCAAAAATATTCTTCCCGTCCGAAAGTCATACAAAAAGGGCATGATTATTGTGAAATTCGAACTAGAAAATCAGTTTACACTTATGATTGTCCAAGTACAGTTGATCGAGCCATAAGAGAAATTGTAGCGGTTGACTACACAAAAGATGAAGAATATGAAACTCCGATAGGAGATTTGGGGGGGTGGATGCTTATCCTGGAGAAAAATCCAAATCGCTTATCAATTAGTTGCATTGAGAAGAAGCAAAATGTCGTTATAACTTTTGATGGAAGTAAAGTGAAGTTTAGTCCTGAAGATATCATAAAAGCCTATGGGCTTAAGAGAAAGTTTCTGGAGAAGAATGGCTCTTTATTGATACCCTATCCAATCTCTATCAGCAAAGAACAATATATAACACCGTCTCCTCTAAGATGTAAATTCATAGCAAATAGGCTAGTCGAATTACAGTTTAGTCTTACCAAGTCTCCTTAGTGTCACCTTCACTGTTATCTAATCTTTCTTAGTGGTTTTACAATGTATAGGTTAAAAACTACAACTTGCCATAAAAAATGAAAAGAAGAGATTTAGCGGTCCTTGTGGGTGAGATCCACACTAAGAATCATCATAAGTCCTTAATAAAGACCCTTCCTCAACTTGATCAACAAGGCTTTGTTATAGCCTTGGAACTTTCAAGGGATTTTAATCCCCTAATCCAACATTTTATGCGGAAAGCTAGTCAGATCTATGAAAAGGCTAACGAGCATAAATTAGATATGCAAGAAGCTGAAAAAAGAGTCGATCGATTGGAAGCAAAACTGCTCTATAAAATGACAAAAAGAAACCCTGCTCTTCTCTCACCTTATGAGATGGAAAAGTATTATTTCAAAAGGGATACAAACCAATGGTATTTAGTGGAAAAAAGAACTGGGGCGAAAGACACTGGGGAAATAGGACCGATTAAAGGTATGCCTAATTATGCCGATGTAATCAGAGAGGCAGTAAAGCATAATGTTCTAAACCATGGAAATTTGCAGGTCTATGCGGTGGACATTAGCACGAAAGAACTGAAAGAACAGGCGAAAAAAGGAAATCTATTTCTTAGAATAGGTTTGCCTGAATCCTGCCAACAGCCTATTGAGGAGTACCTAAAGAAAGCAAGGAAAAGTGCTTTGCTTGAGAAAAGCCCAAAAGAGAGTCTTAAAAAGAAACTAGCCGAGGCACTTCAAAAAGAAGGAATTTTTTTACATGATTCCCAGGATCTCTTCTTAAAGCAACTGGATAGTATAGCGAAAATGCAGCGGAGGGATAAAAGCCTTGTAGTTCGATGCTATCAAAAATTAGGAGATATCGATAGTGGAAACATTATCATAGAAGCAGACATGAACCCTGAATTTTTGAATTATAGGGATCAAAGGATGTCTGGAACCCTAGAGTTAAAAAAGGATCATAAATATGGTCCATGCAGCATTAAAAAAGTGGCAGAAACTAGATCTTTTTATTATCCAGGTGCCAGAGTGATCCATTGGGGAGGAGCTTACCATTTGGGAGAATGGAAAACAAGAAACACTGATCTTTCCGAGGAACTGAAGAAAGCAGGTTTCCCCTATGTCGTTACTGCTGATGCGTATACGGATGAATTTAGAAATTATCCCACAGATTATGTGTTTGAAAGTCAGAAAGGCTTACAAAAAGCGATAACCCACGGGATACAAATACAAACAAAATCTCAGATGCGTTATCCTCTTTCCTTATCGGATGGTAAGAAACAAAAAGAAAAAGATACCTCTAAAGAAAAAGTACCATAATATAGAATATCAAATTACTCATGCGCCACTGGCGCATAGAAGGAATATTCAAATCATCTATACCAGGCATACCATTGGATGTGGATTTTCTCATCAATCCTTGGGATCTTGGACCAACGCCAGCTGACGGTGTTACCGACTCTTTGGTAGCCAGGAGGTTCTAGCCTAAAAAAAGTGCCATAGAGCCACTGGACATAATACGGGCTATTTTGTTTACCGATGCCTGGAATGGCCATGATAATGGTCCCAAGATCCATCGTGAAGGTTACCTCTTCGATTGGCCGGTCTGACTGCCAATTTAAAATACAGATGTATTCATCGATTTTTTGAGTGTCTTCTGCTGGCAGTACGACAAACTCCGCTTGTTTATGGAGTTCTCCGCTACCTTCATAGAGGTTAGAAAACCAGGCATATTTCGAATGACGAGAAACTAGATGACCCGCCTCGGCTGCTTGCGCGCTAGTGTATTTTTTCATGAGCAGCGGATGGCCGTTGATCCAAGCCCTGGCCCAAACCGCAGGATACCTGGCATCTTCCGGAATATAGGCGAATCCCCCTTGGTCATAAGCAACTACTTTTTGATCAAAGAAGACATGCGGGCGTAGGGTGTACGGGTAGGTTTTCTCCCTCGTTAGGAAGAGCTTGACATAGGTATGGGTTGATTCGATGTAATTATAAAGGAAAAAAAAGGAAAGCAGAATCGTCATGGGTGGTCTTTCCTATGGAGAGTTAATCATAGGTCGGTTGGGACTCAACTCATTATTAGGTAGTGTGGTATTGGGAGTGGAAGGAAGCATAAAAAAAATCATCTATACCAGGCATACCATTGGATGCGGATTTTCTGATCTATCCTTGGGATATGGGTCCAGCGCCAGCTGACGATGCTACCGACTCTTTGGTAGCCAGGAGGTTCTAGTCTAAAAAACGTGCCATAGAGCCACTGAACATAATAAGGGTTATTTTGTTTACCGATTCCAGGAATAGCCATGGTGATAGCCCCAAGATCCATTGTAAAGGTCACCTCTTCAATGGGCCGATCTGACTCCCAGTGCAAAATACAGATGTATTCATCTATTTTTTGAGCGCCTTCTGCTGGCAGTACGACAAACTCTGCTTGTTTATGGAGTTCTCCATCGGGTATGTTTTCTCTAGAAAGCCAGACATATTTCGAATGGCGAGAAACATAACGGACTATCATAGATGCTTGCTGGGCATTATATTTTTTCATGCTCAGCGGATGACCATTAATCCAAGCCCTGGCCCATACCGCAGGATACTTGGGATCTTCCGGAATATAGGCGTTGAAACCTTCATTGCATTTAAAAACAACTTTTTGATCAAAGAAGACATGAGGACTTAGGACATATGGGTAGGTTTTCTCCCTCGTCAGGAAGAGCTTGACATAGGTATGGGTTGATTCGAAGTACCAATAAAGAAAAAAGAAAGAAAACAGGATAATCATTGGGAAAAATTGTCTAATTATCCCTCAATATTTCCTTTGGTTAAAGCCCTTACGACGCCTCTTACTCGGGTTTGGATATTCTGTCCCACACCCTGGAGCCCTTCCATGCTTGCCCCATGCACCCTACCGAAATGCCCGCTAAAGCCTTCAAGCAAGGCACCAGCCATATCAGAGAAGGCTAAAGACCATCCATACGCAACTCGTACGGCGACAAGAGGGAACATTGAACCAGCATAGATAAACGCGGCCACGATGTTGATGCCTAAGGAGTAGAGCACCCAAGCTCCTGAAGCCTGCAAAAACCCTAGAATGGTATAGACCACAGCACACAAAAAAGAGCTTTTAGCCGTAGCCCCTTGTTCTAGGCATTGTTGAATAGGGACCCCTCCTGTGGCACCGTTATTGGTAAGAATGGATTGGAGAAAGACTTGTAAGAGACTAGAAAAGCCGCCTTCACTGCCTCCAAAAAGGTTGGAAAGGCTAAGTCCGTTAATAGGCCAGCCGATGGTCGCTTCAATGATCATTGGGACCATGGCTCCTAGAGTTGTTGCACCCGCTACAAAGCCCATATCCCCACTGACACTAATGCCAAAGAGGGTGTTAAAAATGATGTCTGCCATCATATAACCAAGTCCAGCAAGGATGCAGTAAAGGGCTGGGACGATTGATACGGCAACTAGGCCTATAAGCATGGGTCTCCAGAGTCCACGGAAGGAAGCAAAAAAAGTCAATGGGACCAGAGCAATGCCAAAACCAGTCAAGGCTTGATAGGCTGCCTCACTGCCCCCAAGCAATATAATCTGGCTAAAGATGATGGTGAAGATAGCTCCAATGCACAGGAGAGCCGCTGTTAAGACTAGAGCAAATACCCAACCGATAGAAGTCATAAGAGGGATTGCCCAGATCTGCATGGCAGTGACAGTTTGAGAAGCAACCGGACTGATGTCATTTGGCATCATGGCCATCCATGAGAGAAGTCCCTGAAAGGCTTGATTGAGATATTTGTAGACCACTGGATTAAAGATCGCCAAATTATTGGCTAGTCCAAACATACGACTTACAAAGATCGGTCCAAATTTAAAATCGGCGATATTGCCAGGTATTTTATTCATTTATTAGGGTGTATAGAACTAGTAATAGGAAAAAGAAGGGAAAGACTTGACCAATGAAAGGAAAACAAAGAGATTTTTCTTTTAACTTTCCTGACTGAGTTAGGCATCTACAAACGGAGGCATTTTACAATGCCTGTGTCATAGTTTAAAAAAGACACTATAAAAAGGGATAAGAGCCTTGCATTGAAATCAAAAACATTATTAGAAACTCTGATTTCTTCTGAAGCGAAGAGCCGAGATAAGATCCATTCATCTATACCAGGCATACCATTGGATGCGGATTTTTTGGTCAATCCTTGGGATATGGGTCCAGCGCCAGCTGACAGTACTCCCGACTCTTTGGTAACCGGGAGGTTCTAGCCTAAAAAACGTGCCATAGAGCCACTGAACATAATAAGGGTTATTTTGTCTACCGATTCCAGGAATAGCCATGGTGATGGCTCCAAGATCCATCGTAAAGGTCACCTCTTCAATGGGCCGGTCTGGCTCCCAATTTAAAATACAGACGTATTCATCGATTTTTTGGGTAGCTTCTGCCGGCAGCACGACAAACTCCGCCTGTTTATGTAGTTCTCCGCTACCTTCATAGTGGTTAGAAAGCCAGACGTATTTCGAATGTCGAGAAACTAAATGCCCCATCCCGGCTGCTTGCCCTCTAGTGTATTTTTTCATGCTCAGGGGATGACCGTTAATCCAAGCCCTGGCCCATACCGCAGGATACCTGGGATCTTCCGGAATATAAGCGAATCCCCCTTGATCATAAGTAATTACTTTTTGATCAAAGAAGACATGGGGGCTTAGGGCATATGGGTAGGTTTTTTCTCTCGTCAGGAAGAGCTTGGCATAGGTATGCGTTGATTTGATGTAATTATAAAGGAAAAAAAAGGAAAGCAGGATCGTCATTGTGAGCCTTTTCCAGTAATTGCTCTTACGATGCCTCCTACGCGGGTTTGGATATTCTGTCCCACACCCTGGAGCCCTTCTATGCTTGCCCCGTGCACCCTACCGAAATGCCCGCTAAAGCCTTCCAGCAAGGCACCAGCCATGTCAGAGAAGGCTAAAGACCATCCATACGCAACTCGTACGGCGACAAGAGGAAACATTGATCCCGCATAGATAAACGCGGCCACGATGTTGATGCCTAAGGAGTAGAGCACACAGGCTCCGGAAGCCTGCAAAAACCCTAGAATGGTATAGACCACAGCACACAAAAAAGAGCTTTTTGCCGTAGCCCCTTGTTCTAGGCATTGTTGAATAGGGACCCCTCCTGTGGCACCGTTATTGGTAAGAATGGATTGGAGAAAGACTTGTAAGAGACTGGAAAAGCCGCCTTCACTGCCTCCAAAAAGGTTAGAAAGGCTAAGTCCGTTAATAGGCCAGCCGATGGTCGCTTCAATGATCGGTCCAAATTTAAAATCGGCTATATTCATCGGACATACTCCTCCTGGGGATGCCAGAAAAAAAGGGAGGGAAAAGGATAGAAGAAAAAAACAAAAAGACATATTTTATTCATTTATTACGGTGTATAGAACTAGTAATAGGAAAAAGAAGGGAAGGCTGGACCGATGAAAGGAAAATAAAGGTATTTTTTTCAACTTTCCTGCCTGAGTTATGCGTCCACAAACGTAGGCATTTTACAATGCCTATGTCATAGTTTAAAAAAGACACTATAAAAAAGTGATAAGAGCCTTGCTTTGAAATCAAAAACATTATTAGAACCTCTGATTCTTCTGAATCGAAGAGCTGAGAAAAGATCCATTCATCTATACCAAGCATACCATTGGATGCGAATTTTTTGGTCAATCCTTTGGATATGGGTCCAGCGCCAGCTGACGGTGCTGCCGACTCTTTGGTAGCCAGGAGGTTCTAGTCTAAAAAACGTGCCATAGAGCCACTGAACATAATAAGGGTTATTTTGTTTACCGATTCCAGGAATAGCCATGGTGATGGCCCCAAGATCCATCGTAAAGGTCACCTCTTCAATGGGCCGATCAACATGCTCCCAGTTTAAAATACAGACATATTCATCTATTTTTTGAGTGCCATCTGCTGGCAGTACGACAAACTCTGCTTGTTTATGGAGTTCTCCATTTTCTTCATAGTAGTTAGAAAGCCAGACGTATTTAGAATAACGTGAAACAAAGCCGGACTCCGCTGCCTGAGCTCTAGTGTATTTTTTTATGCTCAGGGGATGACCGTTAATCCAAGCCCTGGCCCATACCGCTGGATACCTGGGATCTTCCGGAATATAGGCGTGGTGCCCTTGATTGGAATTAGAAATTACTTTTTGATCAAAGAATATATGCGGGCTTAGAGCATACGGATAGGTTTTTTCTCTCGTCAAGAAGAGCTTGGCATAGGTATGCGTTGATTTGATGTAATTATAAAGGAAAAAAAAGGAAAGCAGGATCATCATTTGTGGGGATCATCCTTTCCAATAATGGCTCTTACGACGCCTCTTACTCGGGTTTGGATATTCTGTCCCACACCCTGGAGCCCTTCTATGCTTGCCCCGTGCACCCTACCGAAATGCCCGCTAAAGCCTTCCAGCAAGGCCCCAGCCATGTCAGAGAAGGCTAAAGACCACCCATAAGCGACTCGTACGGCGACAAGAGGGAACATTGAACCAGCATAGATAAAAGCGGCCACGATGTTGATGCCTAAGGAGTAGAGCACCCAGGCTCCTGAAGCCTGCAAAAACCCTAGAATAGTATAAACTACAGCACACAAAAAAGAGCTTTTAGCCGTAGCCCCTTGTTCTAGGCATTGTTGAATAGGGACCCCTCCTGGAGCACCGTTATTGGTAAGAATGGATTGGAGAAAGACTTGTAAGAGACTGGAAAAGCCGCCTTCACTGCCTCCAAAAAGGTTAGAAAGGCTAAGTCCGTTAATAGGCCAGCCGATGGTTGCTTCAATGATCATAGGAATCATAGCTCCTAGGGTGGTTGCACCCGCTACAAAGCCCATATCCCCACTGACACTAATGCCAAAGAGGGTGTTAAAAATGATGTCTGCCATCATGTAACCTAGTCCAGCAAGGATGCAGTAAAGGGCTGGGACGATTGATACGGCAACTAGGCCTATAAGCATGGGTCTCCAGAGTCCACGGAAGGAAGCAAAGAAAGTCAATGGGACCAGCGCAATGCCAAAACCAGTCAAGGCTTGATAGGCTGCCTCACTGCCCCCAAGCAATATAATCTGGCTAAAGATGATGGTGAAGATGGCTCCAATGCAAAGGAGAGCTACTGTTAAAACAAGAGCAAATACCCAGCCGATAGAAGTCATAAGGGGGATTGCCCAGATCTGCATGGCAGTGACGGTTTGAGAAGCAACCGGACTGATGTCATTTGGCATTATAGCCATCCATGAGAGAAGCCCCTGAAAAGCTTGATTGAGATATTTGTAGACCACAGGATTAAAGATCGCCAAATTATTGGCTAGTCCAAACATGCGACTTACAAAGATCGCTCCAAATTTAAAATCGGCGATATTGCCAGGTATTTTATTCATTTATTAGGGTGTATAGAACTTTTAATAGGAAAAAGAAGGGAAAGACTGGACCAATGAAAGGAAAACAAAGAGATTTTTCTTTTAACTTTCCTGACTGAGTTAGGCATCTACAAACGGAGGCATTTTACAATGCCTGTGTCATAGTTTAAAAAAGACACTATAAAAAGGGATAAGAGCCTTGCATTGAAATCAAAAACATTATTAGAAACTCTGGTTTTTTTGAATCGAAGAGTCGAGAAAAGATCCATTCATCTATACCACGCATACCATTGGATACGGATTTTTTGGTCAATCCTTAGGATATGGGTCCAGCGCCAGCTGACGATGCTACCGACTCTTTGGTAGCCAGGAGGTTCTAGTCTAAAAAACGTCCCATAGAGCCATTGAACATAATAAGGGTTATTTTGTCTACCTATGCCAGGAATAGCCATGGTGATAGCCCCAAGATCCATTGTAAAGGTCACCTCTTCAATGGGCCGATCAACATCCTCCCAGTTTAAAATACAGACATATTCATCTATTTTTTGAATGCCTTCTGCTGGCAGTACGACAAACTCTGCTTGTTTATGGAGTTCTCCATTTTCTTCATAGTAGTTAGAAAGCCAGACGTATTTAGAATAACGTGAAACAAAGCCGGACTCCGCTGCCTGAGCTCTAGTGTATTTTTTTATGCTCAATGGATGGCCGTTGATCCAAGCCCTGGCCCATACCGCTGGATACCTGGGATCTTCCGGAATATAGGCGTGGTGCCCTTGATTGGAATTAGAAATTACTTTTTGATCAAAGAAGATATGCGGGCTTAGAGCATACGGATAGGTTTTTTCTCTCGTCAGGAAGAGCTTCACATAGGTATGGGTCGATTCGATGTAATGATAGAGGAAAAAAAAGGAAATCAGGATCATCATTCGTGGGGACCATCCTTTCCAATAATGGCTCTTACGACGCCTCTTACTCGGGTTTGGATATTCTGTCCCACACCCTGGAGCCCTTCTATGCTTGCCCCGTGCACCCTACCGAAATGCCCGCTAAAGCCTTCCAGCAAGGCACCAGCCATGTCAGAGAAGGCTAAAGACCATCCATACGCAACTCGTACGGCGACAAGAGGAAACATTGATCCCGCATAGATAAACGCGGCCACGATGTTGATGCCTAAGGAGTAGAGCACACAGGCTCCGGAAGCCTGCAAAAACCCTAGAATGGTATAGACCACAGCACACAAAAAAGAGCTTTTTGCCGTAGCCCCTTGTTCTAGGCATTGTTGAATAGGGACCCCTCCTGTGGCACCGTTATTGGTAAGAATGGATTGGAGAAAGACTTGTAAGAGACTGGAAAAGCCGCCTTCACTGCCTCCAAAAAGGTTAGAAAGGCTAAGTCCGTTAATAGGCCAGCCGATGGTCGCTTCAATGATCGGTCCAAATTTAAAATCGGCTATATTCATCGGACATACTCCTCCTGGGGATGCCAGAAAAAAAGGGAGGGAAAAGGATAGAAGAAAAAAACAAAAAGACATATTTTATTCATTTATTACGGTGTATAGAACTAGTAATAGGAAAAAGAAGGGAAGGCTGGACCGATGAAAGGAAAATAAAGGTATTTTTTTCAACTTTCCTGCCTGAGTTATGCGTCCACAAACGTAGGCATTTTACAATGCCTATGTCATAGTTTAAAAAAGACACTATAAAAAAGTGATAAGAGCCTTGCTTTGAAATCAGAAACATTATTACAAACTCTGATTTTTAGGAAGCGGAAAGCCAAGACGAGATCCATTCATCTATACCAGGCATACCATTGGATGCGAATTTTTTGGTCAATCCTTGGGATATTAGACCAGCGCCAGTTGACGGTGCTACCGACTCTTTGGTAGCCAGGAGGTTCTAGTCTAAAAAACGTGCCATAGAGCCACTGAACATAATAAGGGTTATTTTGTCTACCGATGCCAGGAATAGCCATGGTGATAGACCCAAGATCCATCGTAAAGGTTACCTCTTCAATGGGCCGGTCTGACTCCCAGTTTAAAATACAGACATATTCATCTATTTTTTGAGTGCCTTCTGCTGGCAGTACGGCAAACTCCGCCTGTTTATGAAGTTCACCATCAGGTATATTTTCTTTCGAAAGCCAGATGTATTTCGAATGTTGAGAAACTACAAGACCCATCCCGGCAGCATGTGTTCTAGTGTATTTTTTCATACTCAACGGATGGCCCTTAATCCAAGCCCTGGCCCATACCGCAGGATACCTGGGATCTTCCGGAATATAGGCTAGTCTCTCTTGATTGGTATAAGCAATTACTTTTTGATCAATGAAGACATGCGGGCGTAGGGCATACGGGTAGGTTTTCTCCCTTGTCAGAAATAGCTTGGCATAGGTATGGGTGGATTCGATGTAATGATATAGGAAAAAAAAGCAAAGCAGGATCGTCACCAAGATTCCTTTCCAATAATGGCTTTTAATCGATTTTCTTTCCAACAATGGCTTTTAAGACGCCTCCTACTCGGGTTTGGATATTCTGTCCCACACCCTGGAGCCCTTCCATGCTTGCCCCATGCACCCTACCGAAATGCCCGCTAAAGCCTTCAAGCAAGGCACCAGCCATATCAGAGAAGGCTAAAGACCATCCATACGCAACTCGTACGGCGACAAGAGGGAACATCGAACCAGCATAGATAAAAGCGGCCACAATGTTGATGCCTAAGGAGTAGAGCACCCAGGCTCCGGAAGCCTGCAAAAACCCTAGAATGGTATAGACCACAGCACACAAAAAAGAGCTTTTAGCCGTAGCCCCTTGTTCTAGGCATTGTTGAATAGGGATCCCTCCTGTGGCACCGTTATTGGTAAGAATGGATTGGAGAAAGACTTGTAAGAGACTGGAAAAGCCGCCTTCACTGCCTCCAAAAAGGTTGGAAAGGCTAAGTCCGTTAATAGGCCAGCCGATGGTTGCTTCAATGATCGGTCCAAATTTAAAATCGGCTATATTCATCGGACATACTCCTCCTGGGGATGCCAGAAAAAAAGGGAGGGAAAAGGATAGAAGAAAAAAACAAAAAGACATATTTTATTCATTGATTACGGTGTATAGAACTAGTAATAGGAAAAAGAAGGGAAAGACTTGACCAATGAAAGGAAAACAAAGAGATTTTTCTTTTAACTTTCCTGACTGAGTTAGGCATCTACAAACGGAGGCATTTTACAATGCCTGTGTCATAGTTTAAAAAAGACACTATAAAAAGGGATAAGAGCCTTGCATTGAAATCAAAAACATTATTAGAAACTCTGATTTCTTCTGAAGCGAAGAGCCGAGATAAGATCCATTCATCTATACCAGGCATACCATTGGATGCGGATTTTTTGGTCAATCCTTGGGATATGGGTCCAGCGCCAGCTGACAGTACTCCCGACTCTTTGGTAACCGGGAGGTTCTAGCCTAAAAAACGTGCCATAGAGCCACTGAACATAATAAGGATTATTTTGTCTACCGATGCCAGGAATAGCCATGGTGATGGCCCCAAGATCCATCGTAAAGGTTACTTCTTCGATTGGACGATCAAGATCATCCCAGTGTAAAATACAGATGTATTCATCTATTTTTTGAGTGCCTTCTGCCGGCAGCACGACAAACTCCGCCTGTTTATGTAGTTCTCCGCTACCTTCATAGTGGTTAGAAAGCCAGACGTATTTCGAATGACGAGAAACATTACGGACTCTCATAGATGCTGCTTGCGCTCTAGTGTATTTTTTCATGCTTAGTGGATGGCCATTAATCCAAGCCCTGGCCCATACCGCAGGATACCTGGGATCTTCGGGAATATGTGCGTTTGACATTTCATTGCAATTGTAAATTACTTTTTGATCAAAGAAGACATGGGGACTTAGGACATATGGGTAGGTTTTCTCCCTAGTTAGGAAGAGCTTGGCATAGGTATGTGTTGATTCAATGTAATAATAAAGGAAAAAAAAGGAAAGCAGGATCGTCATGGGACGCGGGGGTCCTTTCCAGCAATTGCTCTTACGATGCCTCCTACTCGGGTTTGGATATTCTGTCCCACACCCTGGAGTCCTTCCATGCTTGCCCCGTGCACCCTACCGAAATGCCCGCTAAAGCCTTCCAGCAAGGCCCCAGCCATGTCAGAGAAGGCTAAAGACCATCCATACGCAACTCGTACGGCAACAAGAGGGAACATAGAACCAGCATAGATAAAAGCGGCCACAATGTTGATGCCTAGGGAGTAGAGCACCCAAGCTCCTGAAGCCTGCAAAAACCCTAGAATGGTATAGACCACAGCACACAAAAAAGAGCTTTTAGCCGTAGCCCCTTGTTCTAGGCATTGTTGAATAGGGACCCCTCCTGTGGCACCGTTATTGGTAAGAATGGATTGGAGAAAGACTTGTAAGAGACTGGAAAAGCCGCCTTCACTGCCTCCAAAAAGGTTGGAAAGGCTAAGTCCGTTAATAGGCCAGCCGATGGTTGCTTCAATGATCATTGGGACCATGGCTCCTAGAGTTGTTGCACCCGCTACAAAGCCCATATCCCCACTGACACTAATGCCAAAGAGGGTGTTAAAAATGATGTCTGCCATCATATAACCAAGTCCGGCAAGGATGCAGTAAAGGGGTGGGACGATTGATACGGCGACTAGGCCTATAAGCATTGGCCTCCAGAGTCCACGGAAGGAAGCAAAGAAAGTCAATGGGACCAGAGCAATCCCAAAACCGGTCAAGGCTTGATAGGCTGCCTCACTGCCCCCAAGCAATATAATCTGGCTAAAGATGATGGTGAAGATAGCTCCAATGCACAGGAGAGCCGCTGTTAAGACTAGAGCAAATACCCAGCCGATAGAAGTCATAAGAGGGATTGCCCAGATCTGCATGGCAGTGACAGTTTGAGAAGCAACCGGACTGATGTCATTTGGCATCATGGCCATCCATGAGAGAAGTCCCTGAAAGGCTTGATTGAGATATTTGTAGACTACTGGATTAAAAATCGCCAAATTATTGGCTAGTCCAAACATGCGGCTTACAAAGATCGGTCCAAATTTAAAATCGGCGATATTGCCCGGACACACTCCTCCTGGAGATGCCACAGCCCCAATTCCACTGGATGGAGGCACATGGATCCAACATATCCACCATTGCGTTGGGGTACTTCCTGCAGGCGGATCAAAGGCAAGGTTAGCGATTTGATGCCCCCAGTTAAGTCCACCTTGAATTAATGCTTGCCTGGCGGCATCAATAAGGTGCTGAGGAAATTGTGCATACACAACGATCCAAATCACGACCGCATGGATGGTATAATCGATGAGTTCATCGATAATGGGCCTTCCGAAGGCCACTCGAAATCCTCCAATGGCTGCGGCCATGAAAAATAGAAAGGGGGCGATGCTTACGGCAATCTGCTCACCTTCTTCTCTAGCTTGCTGACCAAACTGAAAAACTTTTTGAATAAGTGGACCAAGACTTGGATCGATCCCTGAAAGGGACCCATTGGGTTGATAGCCTTGTTGTTGAGAGTAGGCAGGAAGAGTAAAAAAAAGAAAAATAAAAAAAGAGAAAATAAAAAACCTTTTTCCGCTCATTTCCTATTCTCTTGCACTATTATTAATAGGAAAAAGAAACTTTGTTTAGGTTTGCCAATAAAAGAAAAGTCAGAAGAATTTATTGAATGAAGACTTAAAAATGCATGCGCCAACGAACGAATGGATTTTTTTCAGTTTTCGTTAGTACTATTTTAATATTGTACATGGAT
The DNA here is from genome assembly GCF_949774925.1 of Candidatus Methylacidiphilum fumarolicum. GTDB lineage: Bacteria > Verrucomicrobiota > Verrucomicrobiia > Methylacidiphilales > Methylacidiphilaceae > Methylacidiphilum > Methylacidiphilum fumarolicum. The sequence continues at coordinate 1,812,209 of NZ_OX458932.1, read as the reverse complement.
AAGAGTAATGAGTTTAGATAACCAATGATATACATTATTGGAAAGGTTTCTTTCTTATTAAGCAGAAAAACCCTATAATGTATTCAATCCACCGCCATTTCCACGATCAACAGGAGAAGCTAATTAGCTAAGCCAAAGGGAATTTGGAGTTGTAATTTCAGGGGTATACAAGGAATTTTGGCTTATGCCAATGGGTTTAGTTTTGGATTGGGTTATTATTATCCAGTAATTGACAGGCTATCTTCTATTCCGTCGTAAAGGGAAGAAGATCCAAAGGAAGGTCATTTTTTTTATTTTGTGACACGTAATCTGTATGTAAGAAGCTTTATAAAGGGCTTCATGGCCATGAGCTTCATTTAGCCGAATCTTTAAGTCTAGCTAGGAAATATCTATACGATAGTTCTTCAGGCCTTTACTTTACGATCTACAATAAAGGGAGGACTATGTAGTTACATAAATCCAACAAAGGATAGGAAGTGTTTTGAAGATTTGTATTCGTTAATTAAAGGAGAGGCATTTTATTATTTGAAATTTGCACAAAAGAGTTTGAGTCGGGAGGTCATAGCTTGATGATAAGCGCATAGGAAAAGTAGTTATGCTTTAGAAGGCTGTTTCCTGCACAAGCAATCTCCTCGGCAATAGAAAAAGCTAATGATAGAAATTTTTACGGAGACTCCGAAGTCTCTATTCCCCAGTTTTACTAGGATTTTTTAGCGTGTCGCGTTGGTTTTTGGGGCACGCTCATCATTTTATCAGCAACTGACGATGAGACCTCTCCAATAGAATGGTTACGTGCTAAGAAGTATGAATCCTTGAACGAATTTTTTCCATTTTATTAGCAGCCCTGGATCCAACAAAACATAGTTGCATGTTAAGAATGATAAACCTTTTGAATGATTGTGAAAGGGGCAAGTCCATCGGATTTTTGGTTGTAAACGGCGATCTAGTGGGAATGAATGCTAGTCAGTCTTTTTATCCCGAGAAGTCTTGGCCTTATTAAGGAAGGGTTAGTAAAGGGCTAGTTCTTTATCTTTTTCTGTTTGATGAATACTCTATTCAAGCCTAACGGCTCTAGGACTAGAGTTACCCGCTCCACGCATGGATCGGTTTTTTCGTCCATTCCTTTCCGTATCCAGCGACCTTCGGCCCCTGGAAAGACGAAGTCGTGGTTTTTTATCCATTTCGCCAAGCCACAATCGAAGAGCCCCGCGCGCCGATTTCTTGTCCTGATGGCTGGATGCCCTACCACTCATGCCACCGGTCACCCTAGAGTCTTTTTCACAATACCGCCGCCTCGGTTGCATCTCTAACTTGGTTCCAACATCCTTGCCTGTGCTTCCAGCTTCCGATATGAGCCACTTCCGCTGTGTCTCTGACCATCGATCTGAAAGCTCCAAACGACACATCCAACCTCTCTCGATTTCATCTAGCTTTTTGCCGAACCTGTTTTCCTCAGCTTTACCAGGCTACCTCTGGCTAAAACCCTCATCCTTTTCGGCTCCAGCGCCTCTGTGATCAATAGGCCACTACGTCCCACCATCGCGGCACTCTGCTTGTGCAGGAAATCCTTCCTAACATTCGCCACCTTGGCCTCCATCCAGCCGAGCTGTCCGCACTGCTCCCACAGCCTCTTGGATACATGAAATCCTTCCCGTTTCCCCTGGTTGCTGATTGCCGCTTCTATCTTTCAGAAGATCGTTCTCGAAAGCTTCCTTAAGCCTCTTGAGCGCCTTGTGCAAATACCGCTTATTGGTTCCCTCGGAAACGACCGGCTCGCTTTTCTCTGTCTTCAATGAGGCGCTGGTTAGGAACTGCTCCCTGCCCAACTCGAAAGCCGCAGCACCAGCTCCATGCTCTCGGCAGCGGCCGGCAGCGTGTCGTGACCGACGCATGCCATTTGCCGCCGGAAAGAAATATCTCGTATCTTCTGGGTTCTTTGGGAGCAAAGAGCTTGCCCCGGATCCGGATCCCCCCGATGCCGGAGAGAGGGAGCTTCCGGTGAGAGCTTTGGTCTTTTGTGAGCAGCCGCCAGTCGTCTTCGTGCTGCTGGAAGCCAAAGCCGCTGAATCGCTCTGCCTGTTGGAAAGGGGAAATCCGGGCTTTTTGCCTTGCCGGATGTGACGGAAGAGCGACTGGAATACGTGGTCCAGCCTCCTGAACGTTACCTAGAGGGATAGAGCATTGATTGAGGAGAGAAGCGCGTTTTGGGAGCGGAGGACAGTGAGCCAATCGGCCCTGCTCGGAAAAAACAGGCACCTCGCTTTTCCTCCTTCCATGCTCGCCTGCGCTCATCGAGATTCAGCTTCCAGAGGAAGCAATGCCCCCGAGCGAGTCAGAAAAAGCTCATCCCGGACGGCCTTGGAAGGATAGTGTTGGTAGGTAACCTTGTGTTCAACGGGGTCAAGCACGAGAAGACCAACGGGTGGAGCAATGCTCATAGGACAACGCTGAAAAGTGGACATTTAGTGAAATGCAAGTTCCAGTCCGTTGACACGTTTTGCCTCCATGCGTTAACGCGTGCCCTATCATTTAGTGCTTGTATCAAAATACCGCCACAAGGCGATAACTCTCCTAATGCTTGGCTGTGTGCATAGTATGGCTAAAATGCGCTGGGAGGGAGAGGGCGGACAGTTGATTGAGTTCAAGGGAGAATCGGATCCCCTTCACTTGCTGCTTGCTTTGCCACCAAATCTTGAACACAGCTGCTTCGTAAAGAGTCTTAAGACAACTTCTTTCAATCCTTTCCGCAGAGAGTTTGCCACGGCAGCCGGCCATTTCTATCGTAAGCCAGTACTTTGGATCCGTCCCTTCTGTGTTATTAGGTGATGAGGAGCCCTATTAACCGTCTCAAACAGGACATCGAAGGGCAAGAGAGACTGGAATAGGACAGCCTACCCCACCAGCCAAGCCAAAGGCTCTGGCTGGTGTACTGGCTGACAGGGAGGGTAGATAGATTGGTTGAGCAAGATTATGGGCGGAAAAAAAATCGATGGGACTATGAATATAATAGATAGAACACAAAAAAGGTTTGGGGCACTTGAAAGTTGACAGGGGTGGATCGTTCAGATTGGATTGCTATAGAAGGAAAAGACTCAACATGGCGAGCAATTTTTTTTAGTTCAACGTTGTATCTAGCTATAGGAATTGTATTTTAAAACTGTGAAAGATCCATTAGATGATAGAGCAAAAAAGGCTGCAAGGATTATTGCCTCTCCACAAGAATTTAAAGTTTGTGAAAGTTGTGGTTCAATTGTGTCGAAGAACGCTGTATTTTGCCCCAATTGTAATGGATACCGATTTGATTGTTCGAAGGAAATGGTGATAGCACAGGCAGAAATTTTGGGTAAAAGGGAGTCGACGTCGATTTCCCAAGAAGATTACCTTTAAAAAAAATTGGTCCATTTTCTGCTTTGATAGAAAAAAAAGCTTTATGAAAAAGGGACTGATCTTTCTATTTTTTTTGTATTTTCTATCCTCTTCCATTGGACAAAGTACTATAGTTCAAACATCTAAAGGAGAAAGACTAACTATTCTTAACAGTTATGAAGAAGCCAAAGCCATTCCCCCTGGGAAGACTTTTGCTATGATTTGTGGGAAATGCAAAGGGGTTTGGATGACAATAGTAAAAAAAGCTAGCAAAGAGCATCTTGCATGGTTTGATTCTAGTCAATGGCAGAATTGCCCGGGGTTATGCAAAGGGTTGATCCATGCAAAAGAGACAAAAAGCCACAAGCATCTTTTTCTATGCAGTCATTGTGGAGAACATTCGGCTTTTGCCTGTTGCGGCTCTTGAAGGTAAAGATTACCCTGGGTTTGTGGGATAGTAGCTTGTCTGTGGGTATACCAAAGTAGGTAGGGATGTTGGAGTTTAGTTCATGATCGTTTTGCCAACGTGGTCTGAAACTACAGTATTCTCAGTTGCAACAATATTCTCGAACCTGGTAAAATACCAAGAGATCTGCCACTTTTCTTGGATGAAACCTCCTTCTTGACTTTTTTTCTTTGGCTTATCCCCTTGCTTTTCTTTCTGCAAGACCTCTGGGTGTTTCTCCTTCCTATTTTGCTTCGATTACACTCTCTCTCATAGTCATGGATGGATAAAGGGAGTAATTTAAGAAAACCAGGTCCTTGAACTGTTGGATGCTCCAGGAGAATGTTCTGAGTGGGGGCATGATCATGATCCCATGAAGATTCCAAAAGATATGGGTTATTGCTAAAGATGAAGCCTTCGAAAAAGCCAAACTTTGAAAGAATCAAGAATGAAGAAGTAAAGGAGAATGGCTATGACAATAGCCATAAGAGAAGAAAATCCAATGTTTTCCATGCCAATTCCCTTTGTAGCCTGGAAAGTTAGGCCTAAGAGTACCATGACCGAGGTAACTATCATCCATGGGCTTGGAAGGGAATGCCATAAGTGGTGTCGTTCCCTAACAAGGTAGAGGGTAGCTTGTCCCTCCAATACGAGAAGGATAAAACTAATGGATTGGAGATGAGGTGGATCCAGCTTTAAAGCATATTTAGCTACCAAAAAGAGGCCGAAAGAAAAGAATAGTAGCATAATACCGATCGTTGTCCCTGCAATGACAATCGATTGGATTGGCCATTTTCGGATCCGGTTTGCTGGTTTTACCCTATCTGTCACTAGGGAAAGAGTGAGCACATCATTATACAGGACAAGAAGAACACCAAGAAATGGATTCAATACAAAAGTATTTCCAACTATTAGTCCTAGCGTCATAAAGAACGCTACTTCTACCGTTTTGATTATTTTGTTGAGGATATAAGTGAGGATCCTTTCGAAAATAGCGCGGCTCAGCATAATTGCCGGAATGATATCCATTAGCCCTGGATTTGTAAGAATAAGGCTAGCTGCGGATTTTGCAACATCGACAGCGTTCGAAACGGCTATTCCTACTTGGGCTTGTCGAAGCGCTGGGGCATCATTGACGCCATCACCTGTCATTCCTGTCACATGGTTTTTCTTTTGAAATGCCTGAACAATTCTATATTTATCCTCAGGGAATACCCCAGCTATAATATCATAGTTTTCAATTTGTTGGGGATCAATAGCCGAGGAATCTGATAAGGTAATCGAATGTTCTCCAATACCTACTTGTTTTCCTATAGATTTTGCTGTGAATTCCTGATCTCCAGTGACCATAACCACTTTGATACCGAGCCATTTAATCTTTGCGATTAATTCTTTTGCATCGTTCCTCAGTGGATCCGAAAAACCGATAAGTCCCAGCAGCGTATTGGCAGCAGGCGAACCATAGGCAACAGCAAGGATACGTGAGCCATCGGTCTCAAGCGTTTTTGCTTGATCCAGTACTTCTGTTGAATCGATCCCTATCGTTTTTAGTACTGTAGAAACAGATCCTTTGAGGACTATGAACTGCCTTCCTTCTTTATCTTTGTATATAGCCTTAGCCATTTTGGTCTTAGGATCTGCAGGAATATAATGTTGAAAGTCTAGGCCAAGTTCTTTGGTAGACAAATGAAGTTCGTCTACTTTTTCAAGGATAGCTTTATCGATAGGATTTTCTCCCAGAGGATCGGAACAAAGCGCAGCAAAAAGCAGGAGATTTTGCTCCGTACAGGGAGCAAAGGGCTTTAAAATATGAAGCTTGAGTTCATTACACGTCAACGTTCCGGTTTTATCTACAAGCAAAATGTCCATGGTTGAGGCGTCTTCTAAAGCAGAAAGTTTGGTACAGAGCACTCCTTTTTCTGCAAGCTCTTTTGAGCCTAGGGCTGTGGCCAAGGTAAAAACAGAAGGCAAAGTAACAGGAACGGAGGCTATAAGAATAACAAGAGCATAAGGCAAGAGAAAGGATAGGGGCGCCATCTTTATCATTCCATAGAGAAAAATCAATGCGATGAGCAGACTATCCACATAGACCAATGCTTTAACGATATTGAATATGACTTTTTGGGCTTCACTTGGGGGAGAGGCAATTTCAATCAACCGAGTTGTTTTTCCAAAGTGGGTTTTTGCTCCTGTCGCGATGACAATGCCACGCGCTTGTCCTGATTCCACAAAAGATCCGCTTAAAAGCCTCTCTTCTGGTTGAGCGGTACGTGGGAGAGACTCTCCAGTTATTGCTGATTCATTTACTTCTATTTCTCCATCGATGAGTTGCAGATCGGCAGGGACAATATCCCCGCTGCGTAAAAGGACAAGATCCCCACAAACCAGTTCTTTTGCAGGGATTGTTGTCCATACTCCATCTCTGAGTACTCGAACGTCAGGAGAAAGTTTATTGAGCAGAGAAAAAAGGGCACGTTTCGAACGATGTTCTTGCAAAAAAGAAAGCATGGAGGAACAAACTAGGAATCCAGCAATGGCGATCCCATCATGGATTCGGTGAAGAAGGATTTCTAAAAGAATCGTTATTTCAAGCATCCATGGAACAGGAGCCCAAAATTTAGAAAGAAACAGTAATAAAGAGGATTCCTTTTTTTCAGGGGGAGTATTAGGACCCTCTGCTAACAACCGTTTTTTTGCTTCCGCCCATGATAACCCTAAGTAAAGCTTGTTGCTGTCGTAAGGCACAAAGGTTTTCCTGGCTACGATCAAGGAAACAAAGCGGACAGAGAGGGATTCGAACCCTCGAGTCGGTTTAGCCGACTACACGCTCTCCAGGCGTGCCCGATCAACCACTCCGGCATCTGTCCAGTGCTTATTATTATAAATGGCAAAGTGTAATTGGAAAATTTATTTTTCTTAAGGCTTCTTTTCACCAATTAGGACCAAAACTGCTTGAAGGAGCGCCATAATAAGCATCTTGCTTTTCAAGATAGGAGACAGGAACAAATCCTTTTTTGCCTCGCGTGGTTTCTACCCGAACGAACCCTTCTCCTGTGGAGCCAAGCAGTTTTAACCGTGTTCCTTTATCTAGATAACTATCGGGCACTTCTTCTCCGGGCCCTTGAGTATAAAAAGGGGTCTTGTCCTTCGTCACTAAGTTATATTCATACCCTCCAATGGTTGAAGAACAAGAGAGAAAAGCAAATGACATAATAGGCAGAAAGATTAGATGCAAGTTCCATTTTTTTATTTTCGAAATCCACCTTCCCATCCTTTTATTATCTCCTTATTTTCAACACAAAAGAAGTTAGAGAAATTCTCTGGGATCCGTAATTTTACCTTTAATGGCCGAAGCCGCCACCGTCATGGGAGAAGCCAAATAAACAAGGGAAGCTTTATCTCCCATCCGCCCAGGAAAATTTCTGTTTGTCGAAGAGATACACACCAGCGGCTTGTTAACTCTCCCGAAGGTGTCCATTGGTCCTCCAAGACAGGCTGCGCAGGAGGGATTTTCTGTAATTTTCACGCCTGCCTGAACTAATATTTCCCACAGACTTTGTCCTTCCAACTCTATTTTGTGGAGTTGATCGACGACTTCTGGGGTAGAAGGCACGGCGAAAGTTTCTACGCTTACCATATTGTTTTTAAGAATCGAGGCAAAAGCAATAAAATCGGTGAGCTTGCCTCCGGTACAAGAGCCGAGATAGGCGCGATCAATTTTTACGGAAGCCAGTTCCTTAGCCTTAAATCTATTAGCTGGATTAGGAGGAGCTGCCACAGTTGGTTCTATCTTAGAAAGATCGATTGAGTAAGATGCAAAGAACTTTTGATCTTTTTCTAACTCAACGACTTCGAATTCTTTTTTTGTGCCATTCTTTAAAATCCTCTGGTTAACATAGTCGATAGTTTTCTGATCCGCTGGGAATATCCCATTTTTAGCACCTGCTTCTATGGCCATATTGGCCATCGTCATTCTATCTTCGATTGAGAGAGAGAAGGCTCCCGGACCTTCAAACTGCATGGCCATGTAAGTGGCTCCATCAAAACCTATTTCCCCAATAATGTAAAGGATGAGGTCTTTGGCCATGACCCCTTTTTGAAGTTCTCCATCCAGATAGAATTGGATAGTTGGGGGGACTTTGATGAGCAATTTCCCGGTTCCCATTACAAATCCCGCATCCGTATTTCCGATTCCCGTTGCGAACTGGTTGAATGCCCCCGCTGTGCACGTATGACTGTCGGTCCCAAAGAGCACTTCTCCGGGTCGGACATGACCTTTTTCAGGAAGCGCAGTATGGCAAACGCCAGCGTAATGCATTCCGTACTGACGTTGTAAAGGCCCTTTGAGAGGATCAAATTTCCAATTTCCATTGGGATCATCAATGACGTCATAAAAATAGGGAAGACCCTGTTCTTTTGAAAAAGCTCTTAAAATGTCCACATTTCTATTGGAAAGAGAATCGGAAGTAAAAATGTAGTGATCGGGCATGATCACGATTTTGTAAGGATTCCAAACGCGCGCGTTTTTCCCAAATTCCCTTTTAAAGACACCTATGGTTCCTGGCCCGCAAACATCATGAGTAAGGAGAATGTCGGTCTCCACCCAAATGTTATCTCCAGGAAGGACTTTCGATCTTTTGCTAGCTTTTGCAAGTATCTTTTCTGTTAAAGTCATAATAAAAAAATTAAGTAATGGAATTAATAACAATAAGAATAATCCCCGTAGGGAGAAATAATCTAATCCATAAGAAAAGAATAAAAGGAAAAAGTATTCTTTCTCAATCGAATTTTAGTTTCTTTTTTTTGCATTTTCTAGAATTTCTAAGGCTTTATCAATGGAAGGAGGGATCTGGTGGCGTGGGAAGGAAGCAAAGATAGATTCAGAGAAAGCTGGGTCTTTTAGGCCATGACCTGTGAGTGTCATCACCACAGTCGAATTCTTAGCAAGGGTATTTTCTTTACAGATTTTCAAAAAGCCAGCAAGCGATACTGCGGAGGCGGGTTCGACAAAAATGCCTTCTTTTGTAGCCAGAAACTGATAGGCTTCAATGATTTCAGAATCAGTGACTGAATCAATTTTTCCTGAGGATTCTCTGGCTGCTTCTACAGCTTTTTTCCAACTTGCTGGATTGCCAATTCGTATAGCTGAAGCAATCGTCGTTGGGTTTTCTATGATTTTACCTTTCACAATAGGAGCGGCACCTTCTGCTTGAAAGCCAAGCATCTGAGGCAGTTTGCTTGAAAGCTTGCTTTCATGATATTCTTTATAGCCTTTCCAATAGGCGGTGATGTTCCCGGCGTTTCCTACAGGAAGAATGTGAATGTCTGGAGCATCGCCTAAGGTATCACAAATTTCAAAAGCTGCTGTTTTTTGTCCTTCAATCCGACTTGGATTGACGGAGTTAACTAGTTCAATTTCTGGTCTAAGAGCGGCTAGTTTGATAACCATTCGCATGGTATCATCGAAGGATCCATCAATTTCTACGATCTCTGCTCCATGCATAATGGCCTGCGAGAGCTTTCCTAATGCAATCTTTCCACGTGGAAGAAAAACAAAGCATTTTAAATCAGCTCTTGCCGCGTAAGCGGCTGCTGAAGCGGCGGTGTTGCCAGTACTGGCGCAAATGACTGTTCTTTTATTTTGCTCCAAAGCCTTGGTTATCGCAACCACCATCCCTCGGTCTTTAAAAGAGGCGGTGGGATTGAGGCCTTCATATTTAAAATAGACTTTCAACCCTTTCCCAAAAAGCTGGGGAAGTTTTGTTGAAGGGATTAAGGGGGTATTGCCTTCGAGGAGGGTAATATCTGGGCAATTAGCGCACACGGGAAGTCGATCCCGGTACTGCTTGATTATTCCCTGCCATGATCTTTCATTATTCACCTTGAGCATGAAAATCCTCTACTCTATATATCACTGGGTTTCCCTTAAGAAAAGGAAGTTTAGACATCTCTGCACAAGCCTCTGTAAAGTCTTTTTCTTTGGCATCATGGACCATGATGATAAGAGGTACGCCTTGGGAAAGGTTTGAGACCTCTGGTTGAACGACAGAGGATATTCCAATATTCTTTCTTCCAAGGATTTGAGCAATAGAAGCCAGAACTCCTGGTTTGTCGACGACGTTAAGCCGGACATAATACCTGGAAATAATTTCCGAAATGGGCATAATCTTATACTCGCTCTCAGTACTGGAAAAGAAAATCCTCGAATGATAGACATCCGAAGGATATCTTGCGAGTTCTACCAGATCGCTCAGTACGGCGCTAGCTGTGGGGTCGCCACCTGCTCCCCTTCCATAGAATAACTGATCTCCCACAATATCTCCTTTCACAATGACGGCATTGAATGCTCCTGAAACCGAACTAAGAATATGATCTTTTTTAAGTAAGGTGGGATGCACCCGAATTTCAACCTTTTTCGAATGGGGATGTTTTTTTATAATGGCTAGCAGTTTTAAAATATATCCCAGGTCCGCCGCATACTGGATATCCATGGGATCCACAGATTCGATACCGGCTGTATAAATTTCTTCGACTTTAGGCCAGAACCTATAGGAGAGGGCACAGAGGATGGCTGCTTTATGCGCACTGTCTTCACCGCTCACATCCAGTTTTTCATTGGCTTCCGCATAGCCAAGTTCTTTGGCTTTCTTGAGAGCCTCAGCATAAGGACTTTTCTGGTTGGTCATCTCTGTGAGAATATAATTGCAGGTGCCATTAACGATGCCAGCAATCATCAGAAATCGGTTCGCTACCAGTCCATCTTGAATAGCCTGTAGAAGAGGAATGCCTCCCGCTACACTGGCTTCAAAAAGAATTCTTCTTTTTTGCTCAAAAGCAATGTTGGCTATCTGCTGCCCATGGTTTGCTAGTAAGGCTTTGTTAGCGGTTACGACATCCTTTCCTTTTTTTAAAGCACTTGTAATAATTTCATACGAAATATCAATCCCACCAATTAACTCCACTACCGCATCAATTTCTGGATCGTTGACAATATCTTGCCAATCAGTTGTAAGGATCTCTTTAGGTAGGCCTAAGTTATATCCTTTTTGTAAGGAACGGACAGCAACCCTCTTGATTTCAATAATTTTCCCTGATTTTTCTGCTAATAATTTTTTGTGGGTTAATAGGTTATGCCATACCCGAGAGCCAACATTGCCAAGGCCAATCAATCCGACATTAAAAGCTTTCATATCCAAGGAACCTATTCCGTTGAGAGGTCTTGATCAGCCTCAGGTGGGTTAGCTTCAGTCCTCAGTTGTTTTTCTAATTTCTTGAGTCTTTCCCAGATTTCAGGAAGCTTATTATATAGAACTTCTAGTTTGTGGGTGAGTTGAATTGGTCGCGCATGACGGCCTGAAAGAACAGAATAAGGCGGGACATCTTTGGTTACTCCAGACTGGGCGGTGATGGTGGCTCCATCTCCAATATGAATATGCCCGGCGATGCCGACTTGGCCAGCCAATGTCACTTGATTGCCTAGGGAAGTACTACCAGAAATCCCTGTCTGAGCTGCAATGATCGAATTTTTGCCAATAACGACATTATGCGCAATCTGCACAAGATTGTCTATTTTAGAGCCTTCTTGAATCCAGGTTTTCCCAAATCTGCCTCGATCGATCGTAGTATTGGCTCCAATTTCCACATCATCGTCTATTTGGACTATCCCAACCTGAGGAATTTTTTCATGTTTTCCATTTTTTCTTTCATATCCAAATCCATCGGATCCGACAACGACTCCCGAATGCAGAATAACCCTTTTGCCTATTACCGTTCTTTCTCGTACCGTCACATGGGGATAGAGAAAAGAATTTTCTCCAATAATACTTTCTTTGCCAATAAAAACGAAGGCTCCTATGACTACCTTATCGCCTATCTTTACGCCATCTTCGATCACGGCATAGGGTTGGATGCTTACCTCCTTACCGATTCCTACCTCCTTGCCTATAATGGCTGTGGGGTGGATGCCAGGTTCGTATGTAACTGGCTTTGGACAGAAAAGAGCAATGATCGTTGAAAAGGCAAGGGAAGGGGAATCTACCCGAATCAATGTAGCAGAACTTGAACCCTTATAATTTTTCGAAACAACGATTGCCGAAGCTTTCGTTTTTTCCACGGCCGATTCATATCTTGGGTTACTCAAAAAGGTGATTTGTCCTTTTGAAGCATCAAAAATGTCGGAGACACCTGTAATTTCTAACTCTGGATCTCCTTCAATAATGCCTCCAACAAGCTTAGCTAACTGTCCAACTGAATAAGAGACCACTTTTGGATTCCTTTAAAGTGGATGTGTTCTTCCAGCCTTGAAGCAAGGCCCAACCCTCCGCCTTCTAAGGGATCATGGAGAAGTAGAGGCAGCTTTCGGCTGAGGTTTGGTTGCATTTATTGTTCGAATGACTTCATCGGTAATATCTTTAACGTCTTGTGAATAAAGTAATACATTGGTGCCACTAAGGCTTTTCCCCGATTTATCAAAAACGAGAGTAAATTTTTCTCGGCTGCTAATTTCTAAAATCGCTTTGGTGATATCATCGATAATGTTTTGACGTATTCTTTGGGAACGGTCTTCTAGTTCCTTTGTTCGGACATATTGAAATTCTTGGAACTTCCTTTGCATGGCTTGGAAATCTTGAGCTTTTGCTTCGAAAGCCTTCTGTTTTTCAGCCCGAGCAGCTTCAGAAAGAGTCTTATCCTGAGCCGCATCATGCATTTTTTTGGCCTCTTCTCCAACCTTGTTTAAGTCATTGGCCATTTCTTGACGTTCCTTTTCAAAGGCAGCCACTTTGGATTTCATTTCGGCATCGGCTTCTTTGGTTTTATAGAAATCATTAAAAGCTTTCTGAAGATCAACAACACCAATTTTTAATACCTGTTGAGAATACACGGATGGTATGGATAAAGCACACAGAATAGTAGCAATATAGATAAATGGTTTCATAGACTTTTTATTTTTTTCTTCATTATGAATGGAAATCCTATAGCTAAGTTAGAAGGTTTTAAGCTTTCTTTTTCAGATCTTTTCCCCTTCAACATTACCCTTTTTTTAATATAGTTTACAGCAAGAAAATATATGGGATTTGTTTCTTCTTACAAGCAATTCCTTTTTCCCATATTGACAATTCTTTTTTTAGTTTTGAGAACCTTTATCAAAAATGAAAATTCTTTTTTTGTCAAATCATTTTATATCTTTTCCGTTATCGATCCTCAAACCAATGCAACCACCCTTCTCCTTTAGAGTAATAGAGAAGATCCTAACGACTTTCTCCTTAAGACTGCTTTGCTTTATTCATTAGAAGGAATAGCCGACATCAAAATAAAATCTTCCCGTTTTATTCAGCCAGCTCTGTCTCAAATAAGGAATACCGTAGTCCAATCGTAGGGGGCCAATTGGTAGAAACAATCTTAAGCCAAAACCGTAATCGGCATCGATATTAATTCCTTGACCAGCAACAAAAGGAGTGGGGACAGGTTGATTGGGGCCGATCAGGGATCCAGCATTAAAGCCCATATCATTGAAAACCGCAAATCTAACTCTATCGACTACAGGGAAAGTAAACTCTAGGTTCCAAACCGCCATTGTTTGGCCTCCTATGGGGAAATCCAAAGGTAAGTAATTAGGACCGACCAGATTATAATCGAAACCTCGCAATGACCGAGGACCACCTACGAAATAACTATCAAAAAGGGGCACGAAACTGCTTTTCCCATACTGTTGGACAAATCCTGCTGTGAGATGATTCCACATGATAATATCCCATAGAGGAAAATTTTCAAAATGGGATATATCCAATTGAAGTCTGTAAATATCTGTTTGACCTAGGAGTGGACCACCAGCGCCCAAGATATTGAAATCCAGGAAGGTGCCATGTCTTGTGACAAAGACGCTATCTCTGCTATCATAAATCAAATCCATGGTGATATCACTTTGTGTTCTCGATCCTCTGTTCTGAGCAAAAACGGGAATGTTCTCTACCTCTGGGAGGTAACCCCACAGATCATAGACATTAAAATCGTATCGGGTCGACAGGGTAAACCATTGATTCAGTCGTTTGGCCAAGCGCAAGTCTAAGCCATACTGGGTTTCGTTAAAGCCGTTATAAAACTGCAGATAGGTGAGCTGATTGAAAAACAGATCGAAACCAACCATAAGTGGTTGATCCATGAACCATGGCTCAGTGAAAGAAAGCATGGCACTTTCCATAAAAATGCCCAGCTGCAACCGAAACCGGAATTTCTGACCGGCACCAGTAAAAGAAGGGGGGTTGGAGATGTCAAAATTCCCTTGGTTTAGCTCGACAAAACCAAGCAGGCTCTCGATGGTGCTGTATCCAAGTCCAAAAGTCACATTTCCAGTTCTTTTTTCCTGGACAGAAATAACCATGTTTTTCCGGTTGGGAACGTTGGTGTCTTGAGGATTTATTTCCACTTTTTCAAAGTAGCCAAGGTTTTCTAATCTTTTCTTACTTGCCTCCACACGAACGCTGTCATAAACATCTCCTGGAGTCACCGCAAGCTCTCTGCGGATGACCTTATCTTTGGTCTGATTGTTCCCCTGAATGATGATTTTATCTATGTAAGCCTGGCTTCCTTCAGAGATTTTAAAAAGCAAATCAATCCTACCATTTTCTATATTTGCTAGTCTTTCGGGTTTTATTTCGGCATCAATATATCCTTGCTTGCCATAGAGATCGCGTATCGCTTTAATGTCATCATCTAGTCCTTTTGGAGAAAAGACACTGCCTTCTTTCATTTTGATGCTGTCGAGCAGATCGGAATTAGGATAAATGACATTTCCTTGAAATTGTATGGTTCCCACTTTGTATTGGATGCCTTCAAAAATGCTGATGGTTACCACCATTTTCTCTTTTTCAGGGGTAGAGATTTTGACATCTTTTATTTGCATATCGATATAGCCGTGATCCTGGTAAAATTCTTTGAGCTTTCTTAAGTCTTCCTGCAGTTGGTCTTCTTTAAAAATCCCTGATTTATTAACGAAAGACAGAATGTTCTTTTTTTTCGTTTTGAGCTGTTTTTGTAATTCTGCATTGCTGAAAGCCTTGTTCCCAACAAAATTAACCATCACAATAAACTGCTTTTCTCCTTCAGAAATGGAAAAGCTGACTATGGCACGGCCAAATTCTTCGTTGACATCTATCTTATACGTCACCTGAGCATTGCCAAATCCATGATTTTGATAATACTCCCGGATTTTTTCAGCATCCGCTGAGACTTGAAACTCACTTAAAGGATCACCAATCTTTGTTTTAACTTGTTTTCTGATTCTTTCTACCGGGATTTGTTTTGCTCCTTGAATGGTGACTTCTTTAACTAGTGGTTTAGGTTGAACGATAACGATAACCTTGACTCCTTCGGCTACCGTTTCGGTGGTAATCCTCAAATTGGTAAAGAGACCAGTTGCATAAAGATTTCTGACATCTTCTTCGATGGTTGTTGCTGAGTAGGGTTGTCCTACTGTTGTGCGCATGTTGGAAAGGATCATAGAACGATTTACTGATTTGGGACCAACGTAAACGATCTCTATTTCTTTGACTGTTGGCCCTTTCTTCTGGCTTTCAGCTCCACTAGGAGGACCAACTATTTTTTTTGGTTTTTTTTTGATTGGTATTGCCTGTGGAACAGGCTTTTCAGCCTGTTCTACGGGATGTTCCTCCTCAAGAGGAGGTTGGGGTGGAGTGGGGGGGGTAAGACGAGGAGCCGATGGGAGCAACTGTTCTCTCTGTTCTTGGGCGAGATTGGTATTGTTTGCAGGATTTGTTGTAGGTGGAGATGATTCTGGAGACAAACCCTTTGGTTGCGGCTGTGAGTCGATGGATGATGGCAGCGGAGGCAGATTCAGACCATCAGCAGTGGCCTGGCTAAAAGATACTTCTATGAGACCTAACAAATAGAGGAAAAGAATGGGGAACAGCCCTCGAACGAGAACTTCTTCTCTGGTTTGCTTAAACAAAAAGAGAAAAGCATTGGGTTTCACAGAGCTTTCCTTTCCCTGCTATCCCCGTCAAACTATTAACCATAGCAAAGAGGCAAAGTGGGTTAGTTTCTTTTATTAAAACCGTTTGCGGCAGGGCTGCATGTTGCTATGTTGAAGAAGAAGTCTCACTTTTCTTAGGTTGAGCCTTTTTTGTTTGGGCGCCCTTTTTATTTTTCTTTTTCTTTTCGCTTTTTTTGTCTTGGCTAGCGGTTGTTTCTGTTTCGGTTTCTTTCTTTGGGAAGACCAACTCCACCTGAAGTTGAGCTAAAACTTCCTGATGAATATGAATGGGTACAACATGCAAGCCAGATTCCTTAAGTGGTCTTTCAAGAGAAATTTTTTTCCGGTCAATCTGGATTCCTTCCTGAGCAAGCTTCTCACAGATGTCTTGGGAAGTGACGGCACCGAAGACCTTCTTGGTTTTTTCTTCTCCAATCAGATTAAAAGTCAGTCGAAGCGAGCCAATTTTTGAAGCTAGTTCCAAAGCCGCTTCTTTCTCCTTCTCTTCTCTTTCAGCTCGAATTTTTTTGAGCCGCTCGACTTGCAATTTTGTGGCGGAGGTGGCCAGTGTGGCGAATCCTTTGGGAATCAAATAATTTCTGGCATACCCAGCTTTGACTGTTACTAGATCTCCTTCAGCACCAACTTTGTCAAGTTTTTTATTGAGAATGACCTCTATATTCATAATAAACCCTTTGCAACAGGAGTTTTTTCTTCCTATTTCCCCGTCCTTGTTGTCAAGAACTAAAAGGGAACTTCATCTTCATTAATTTGTTGTTCCTCAGGGGGAGTGATGGTTGTTTCGGCTTTGGAAGGAGAGGATTCTGGTCCAGCTGCATTAGCTCCCGTGCCTTTAGTCTTCCCCAAAAACTGAATCCTATCGGCTCTGACTCGCATCCGAGTCCTTTTTTCTCCTTCCTTGGTTTCCCACTGCTCCATCTGCAACCTTCCTTCGACAAAGACCAAAGAGCCTTTTTGTAGGTATTCTTTACAGGTTTCCGCCTGTCTACCCCATATAACAACTTCTACAAAACAGACTTCATCTTTTACCTGACCATCTTGGGCCCGATACGAACTATTGATCGCAAGGGAAATATCCCCCACTGGGGTCCCTTTGGGAGTATAACGACATTCAGGATCCCTGGTCAAATTACCCATGAGGAAAACCTTATTTAAATCAGCCATAAAATCTTAAGTCAAGAGTGTTTCCACATGATTTTTTTGAATAGTAATACGACTCGGTTCTCTTTTCACGTAAAATTGTCTGTAAATCGAAGGGTTAATTCTTAATTTTGCTTCGAGTTCTTTTAAGGAATGAGGAGGAATTTCAACTCCGAAGTTTACGTAATAACCCGAATCGATTTTTCCAGCGACTCTTTCAAATTTTCTTCTATCCATTTTTTGGATATTTAAGATCTTTCCTCCCAGAGTCGTTATCGTTTTTTCAATCTGCTCGATTAGTTCTTTGATCGCTTCTTCTTTCCCTTGGGTATCGAGTATATATAAAGCATCATATGTTCTATTCATGATACTGTCTCTAGCATTCCATTTTTTTATTAATACATACTTCTACGATTAATACATACTTCTATGAACTAAATTTGTTCAAGGCAATTTCAACTCCTTCCTTTTGTAAACAATCAAAAAAAGCTATCGCTTTGAGGATCATCTCCTTAACTTTTTCTTTTTCTTCTTCCTTAAAAGGCTTCAAGACATAATGAACCAGTTCTTCCCCTTCGGGTAAGGGCCCTATGCCCAAACGCAGTCTTGGAATCTCTTCAGAATGCAGTTCCTCAATCAAAGACTGCAATCCTTTATGCCCTCCAGAGGAGCCTTTAAACCTAAATCGCAGTTTTCCCAACGGTAAAGAAATATCGTCGAGAAGAACTAATATTTCTTTTGGATCACATTTCCATTTTTTTAAATACGCTCCAACTGCTTTACCGCTCAAATTCATATAGCTTAGAGGGAGCATAAAGCAAAGATCTTCTTTTAGTGCTACTTTAGCCAAGCTCTTTTTATCTATGACAAATGAAAGGCGCTCTTTTTTTACTAGCTCCTCTACAACTTTCCACCCTATATTATGCCTGGTATTCTCGTATTCCTTTCCGGGATTTCCAAGCCCTACTACCATGCGAAACACGGCATATTTCCTTTACGTAGGCCATGCAACTGAAAAAGGAGATGCAGCTTATTCTCCTTTTGATTCTTCAGTTTTTGGCTTCTTTTCCTTTATGACTTCAGGTTCAGCAGTTTCTCCAGTCGGGGCTTCCATTTCTTCTTCTCCTTTAGTTGCCACCAAAGAGAGAACCACTTGATTTTTGGGATTGAGGCACTCAACTCCTGGAGGCAAAGGAATATCCGCCACGTGAAGCGATTCCCCCGTTTTCAACTGTTCTATAGAAACCGGAATCGTATTGGGAAGATCTTTAGGAAAACAGCTTATTTTGAGTCTTCGCAGCGAAATATCAAGATTAGCGGTGCCGGATTTTAAAGCCTGTGGCTCTCCAATAAAAACAAGGTCAATTTCTGCGTGCAGTTTTTCATCGGAAGATAGCTCGTGGAGATCCAAATGGACGAGTTTATCGGTAATCGGGTGGAGCTGGATTTCTTGAAGAAATGCCAGGGTCGATTTTTTCTCTTCCGTATCTATAATTTCTAGGTTTAAAAGCACTTTTTCCACTCTTTTTCCATGAAAAAGGTCTCTGAGTTCTGTTGCCGGAATCTCAAGAGGAAGATTGGATTTCTTTCCATACAGAATGGCTGGGATCCGTCCATTGGCTCTGAGTTTTTTTACAGCGGACTTGCCAACGGCTTTCCTTATATTAGCCTTTAATGTAATAGATTGTGCCATAGTGATTGCCCCTTGTTAATTGCTCCTGTATTATTTCTCCTGTATTATAATAGTCGATAAAGCTATATGTCTATCAATAGAAATCAATTGGAGTTACGGTTATATCAGAATGAATTTATTTCATAATTATCTTTATTAACAATTTCATTTTGTAAACCCATATACATAGCTTCTATTTTGAGTAATGCAAGAGGAAATAGAAAATCGACCCAATCCAGACGCCTTGCTTGAGGTAGTAGAAAAGGAAGAGGGGGAGAAGCGTCGGGGAAGCTTGAAAATTTTTTTAGGGATGTGCCCTGGAGTGGGGAAAACCTATGCGATGTTACAGGCTGCGCAGGTGGAATTAAATAACGGCAAAGACGTAGTCATCGGCTTTGTAGAAACCCATGGACGGAGAGAAACCGAGCAGTTGACCAAGGGAATCCCTATCATTCCGAGGAAAATCGTTCACTATAGGGATATTCTTCTAGAAGAGATGGATTTAGATGCGATCCTCAAAAGGAAACCCCAGCTTGTGATTGTCGATGAATTGGCTCATACAAATGCGCCGGGAATGAGGCATCTGAAACGCTATCAAGATGTTCTAGAAATCCTCGATGCCGGAATAGATGTTTTTACCACGCTCAATGTGCAGCACATTGAAAGTCGCACAGACATGATCAGTCAGATTACTGGAGCGCCCATATATGAAAAGGTCCCCGATAGTATTGTAGATATGGCTGAGATCGAACTGGTCGATCTTTCTCCAGAAGATCTCCTTAAACGGTTAGCGGAAGGCAAAGTTTATATTCCTGAACAAGCGAGGGCGGCAGCCTTGAATTTTTTCAAGGAAGGCAACTTGAGGGCGCTTCGGGAAATTGTTTTGAGATTAGCAGCAGAGAAGGCTGGAAAGGACGTCCAGGAATATATGCAGATTATGCATATATTGGGACCCTGGAAAATATCGCACCGGCTGCTGGTTGCCATCAGTGCAAGCCCTTCATCAGAAACGCTCATTCGATGGACAAGAAGACATGCAGAAAGTTTGAAATGCCCCTGGTATGTGGTTTATGTAGAGACCAGTAAAGTGCTTTCAGAAGAAGACCAACAAAGGCTTTCAAAAAACATAGAATTAGCCAAAGAGCTTGGGGCAGAAATCATTACTACGACAGATGAGGATATAGTTCGTGGAATTTTTCGCATTGCCAAACAACGAAACATAACGCAGGTTGTCTTGGGAAAACCCAGAGGAAAGGGATTAATCGAATGGTTTAAAAGCAGATCGTTACTGCATAAACTGGTGCGGGAAAGCGGCCAGATTGATATTCATATCGTTGGGGAAGATGAAAGTGTCGCAGCAAAAACGCCGAAAACTTTTCCTATTATTCCGCAGTCTAGTTTTTCTCAATACGGAATAACTTCCTTAGTCATTCTAGCGATTACGCTCCTTTGCTTATGGTTGAACCAATGGATTGGGAGCAGGTCCATTGGAATGATCTATCTATTAGGTATTGTCATCATTGCGCTTTTTGTTGGGAGAGGACCTGTCATCGTTGCGGCCTTTTTAAGTGCGATCATCTGGGATTATGTTTTTCTTTCTCCTCGATTTGTAATTGGAATCCAGGGTATTGAAAACGGTTTTGTTGTGTTTACTTATTTTGTCGTGGCTCTAGTCTTAGGTCAGTTTATTGCTAGATTAAGAGCTCAAGAAAAAGCGGAGAGAAGAAGAGAAGCCAGAATTTCTGCCCTTTATATGCTCAGTCAGGAACTTTCTCAAGCGGCTGGACTCGATGAGATTGTTATAAAAGTTATTGAGCAGCTAACCCACGTTTTCCAAGCGGAAGTAGCTGTTTTTCTAGTTAATCCTTATAACAATAAGCTTTCTGGTCTTCCTCATTGGGCAAGTACCTTAAAGGTGACAGAAAAGGAAGCAGGAGTCGCCAATTGGGCTTTTGAACATGGTAAAGCGGCGGGCAGGTTTACAGAAAACCTGCCTCTATCCAAAGCCTATTATGTTCCATTGACCACTCATAAGGGGTGTGTAGGGGTTCTTGGGATAAACATTCCTGGGATCCAATCGCTTTCTTTTGATCAAAAAAGCCTCATTCAAGCTTTTGCTAATCAGATCGCTCTTGTCATTGATCGGCAAAGACTTGCTGAGTTGGCCGAGCATGCTAGGGTTGTTGCCGAATCCGAAAGACTCAGCCGTACGCTTCTTAATTCCATTTCCCATGAAATGCGAACGCCTCTGGCGGTTATAACCGCGGCGGTCGAATCGTTAAGTAAGGAAGATCGCTGGATGAGCCCCACCGATCAGCGAATTTTATTGGAAGAAATCAAATCTGCAACCTTTCGACTCAATAGGCTTGTACGCAATCTACTAGATATGGCCAGAATCGAATCTGGTAGGTTTAAATTGAAAAGAGAATGGACTGACATTCATGATTTAATCAACCTTGCCTTAAAAGAAACCGAAAAGGAGTTGGCTGGTAGACCTCTTACAGTAAACATCCAGCAGGGCATTCCCCTAGTCCGGATCGATTTTTCGTTGATGTTGGAAGCCTTAAATAATCTTTTGCTCAACGCTGCCATACATACACCCGCTGGTTCCCCTGTTGAACTGAATGTTTCCGTAAAGAAAAATGCTTTGGTGATTCAGGTGGCTGATAGAGGACCTGGCATCGATCCGGAAATATTAAGCCGAATCTTTGAAAAGTTTTATCGAGGCACAGGCGCTCCTCCTGGAGGGACCGGATTGGGGCTTTCGATCGTTAAAGGCGTAGTCGATGCGCATGGAGGAAAAGTGCAGGTTCAAAATCGTCCGGAAGGAGGCGCTGTCTTTTCCATTATCCTACCGCTAGAAAATGTGCCAGAAACATTCCCAATGCCACAGAAGGATGAAACCTCTAAAGTTTGAACAATCAACCGATATGAGTAAAGAAAGACAGATGCCACATTCTGTACTTGTTATTGATGATGAGCCGCAAATGCTCAAATTGCTTAGATTGATTCTTGAAAAAAAAGGCTATCGGGTGTATGTGGCTGCAAAAGGAGAAGAAGGAATTTTGGAAGCAGCTCAGAGAAGGCCTGATCTCATCATCCTTGATTTATTACTTCCAGATATAAGTGGTATCGCTGTTATCCAAAGAATAAGGGAATGGAGCCAAATTCCTATTCTTGTTCTTTCGGCAGTGGATCAGGAAAAAGAGAAAGTCCAGGCTTTGGATAGTGGTGCTGATGACTATTTAACTAAACCTTTTGGAGATGAAGAACTGATGGCCAGAATGAGAGTATTGTTCCGAAGGCTGCAACCTCAAGAATGCCTGCAGGTTTTTCGGACAGATGGCTTGGAAGTCGATCTTGTCAACAGGAGGGTCTTTTTTAACAAAAAAGAGATCCATTTGACGGCTACAGAATATAGCATCTTAAGACTGCTGGTCCGTCATGCCGGCAAGGTGTTGACCCACCGACAGATTTTGCAGGAAATATGGGGGCCTCATTCAGTTGAGCAGGTCCATTATCTGCGAGTGTATATGGCCAGGCTTAGAGAAAAGATAGAGGAAAATTCTATGCAGCCAAAATTACTCCTTACAGAGCCTGGAATCGGATATCGGCTAATGATTTTAGATCCAGCGGATACCGCTTCAAAATAAGTTGACACTGTTCCTAATTTTGCAGAAAGAAAAAAGTGATGAATTTAGCGAAAGTAGAGCGGGGGGCATGGAAAGATATTTCTGGAAGGTGGAGACAGATTGCTGGGAATTTTTATGCTCAGGGTTGGAGTTTAGAAATTGTTGAATCACGCATTGATGGCTCTTTTGACTGGTCGAGAAGTTTTCATCGAAATAGCCTTGAGATCTGCATCAATAAGCTTGGCTCTGGCATCGTGTATTCGGAGAAGGCACAAGTAGAGTTTCGACCAGGAACTGTAGGGTTTTATGCGCTTACAGAGAAGGATCTTCGTGCTGAAAGAATTGGCGGGGAATATGCCCAGTTTGTCACAGTGGAATGGTCAAGAAGTGCTCTGGCACAGGAACTTAAAGGATTGGAAGAATGGCTTTTGCCACCTGTCAAAGCCTGGCTAGAGGGAAAAAGAGAAGAACCGTTAATCGGCAATCCTCATGAAATTTCCTTTTCTTTGGAATCACGTTTGGAAATTCTTTTGTCTGGGACTCTTTCTCAACCGGCTCTCTCTCTTTATGCTCATGCTCTTTCCTTGGAGGCAGCGGCAGAAGTCCTCTTTGAGCCCATGCAGGCGGAAGAAAAAATCTGTCCGCTTTCTCCAGCTCACAAGCTGATTGTCAGTAAGGCAAAAGAATATCTTAAAGAACACTTCACAAGCGCTATTCGGCTTTCTGAATTAGCACGGTATCTGGGAGTAAGTCCTTCGTACTTAAGTCGACTTTTTTCTAAGGAAACAGGAATGTCTATTCCTGTGTATGTTAGAAATCTGCGCATAGAAAAAGCAGCTGAGCTATTGAAAAGAGGTGATTATAACGTTACGGAAGCTGCTTTCGCTGTTGGTTATTCAAGCCTGAGTTATTTCAGTAAGGTCTTCTGTCAAGTCATGGGCTGTTGTCCCTGCGTCTATCCTTCGCCAAAGAGGTTAGTAAAAAAATAAGTCCTAAAGTTTGATCCAAGGCTCTGTCTTAAACCTTTCTCATTATATTTTTTCAAAACTCCTTGTTTATGTAGGGGCAAACGGCTATTCTCTGTTTTGTAAGAAGTATCGATTCATGGGGATCTTTTGTCCATGGAACGATTCGAAAACGGAAAAAAGGAGGAATATGCTATGGAACAGAGCGAAGATTGTCAAAAAGAAACGAAATGTTGCTGCGAAAAACATGAAGATCTGATTGAGGGTCTTCTAAGCGGATTTAAAGAGACAAGCTGTGAGGCTTGGGATGAGGTTTTTAAGGAAATCCTCAAAGAAAAAATAAGGGCCAAATGGGGAGCAGAGCTAGAAAAAGGAGCCGAAGCTTATATTGAGGCAATGGATAAAAGCTGGCAAGCAAAGGTTGCTGCGGCAAAAGCTCAGTATGAGTTTAAGGAAGGAATGATCAAAGCAATCTTCTATAAAGAATGAACTAAGGTTCAAGGTCTTACCCCTATAAATATGGGGGTAATACCTCCATAGCGATCAACCAGTAAGAATGACAACGGCAGCACTGGTCGAACGGCAATGCGAAAGGCTGATGTAGGTTGAGCTGACGCCTCTTGAAGAAGAGAGTTTAAGAACTTCCCCATGAAAGAAAAGTTGGGGGGCTCGATTTTTCTTAGAAAACACTTCAATATCTTTCCAATAAGCAATAGGACTTCCTAGGGCTTTGATCACGGCCTCTTTTGCTGCAAATCGAGCTGAAAGATGGGGAATGGGATTAGTCATTGAAAAGCAATAGGCCAGTTCGGTCTCTCTATAAATCTTTTTTAAAAATCGGTCCCCAAAACGGTTTAAAACCGATTCAATCCGACTGTTCTCCACTAAATCGATGCCAACAGCTATGATATCCATGATTAAACGGCTTGTTCAATCAAGCTAAGCATTTTCTTTAGAGCATTTTCAAGACCCAAAAAAATGGCTGCCGAAATAATCGCATGGCCAATGTTGAGCGTATGAAGGAAAGGAACAGAACGAATATAAGGACTAACATTTTTATAGTTTAGCCCATGGCCCGCATTAACCTGTAGGTGCAATTCGTGGGCAAGCAAAGCGCATTGCTTATGTTTTTCAATTTCTTTTTCGATGATTTCTAAATCAGTAGCCATGGCATATTGACCCGTATGCAGTTCAATACAATGGGCACCTGTTTGCTTGGCGGCTTTTATCTGATCGGGATCGGGATCTATAAAAAGGCTTACGATGATGTTGGCTTGAGAAAGTTCTGATACCACCTTCCTGATTGATGGGAGATGACTAACCACATCCAGGCCGCCTTCGGTTGTAACTTCTTCTCTTTTTTCTGGAACCAAGCAAACCTCATCTGGTTTAATCTCCAAGGCTATTTTGACCATTTCGGAGATAGGAGCCATTTCCATATTCAAATGTTTTACCGCAGAACGAATGAGTTGCATATCTTCTAGCTGAATATGCCGCCGATCCTCCCGAAGATGAGCAGTAATAGAGTGGGCTCCTACATTTTGGGCTATTTTTGCTGCTTCTAGGGGTGATGGCTCGGCATTAAAAGAAAAAGGGTTCTGTTTATACCTTGCCTGCCTTAGTGTTGCCACATGATCGATGTTGAGTCCGAGTTGAATCATACTGTTAATTTCTTTCTGTGAGCAGTCTTTGTAAAGATTATGTCGTTGAGTTATGATAATGGAAAAGTTAAGAGTTGCAAAAGTAAGATGAGTTCATTCGATAAGTCATTGAAGGAAATAGAAAAAGAACTAATCCAAAGCAAGAAAAAGCCGAAAGACCTTGTTTTGTTTTACAAAAATTTTCTTAAAAAAGAATTGCATCATGTGCGAATGGAGGGTGCTTTAGGAGCTAGCGGCAAATCTATTGCAAGGAGGCGGGCGGAACTCTTCATGGTCATATTGACCCATATGTGGGAAATGGCTTTAGAACAACTCTTTTCCCCTATGGCCTTTGAAGAGCCTTCCGTTGCGCTCGTGGCGGTGGGTGGATTTGGAAGAAAAGAGCTTTCTCCAGCTAGTGACATCGATTTGCTCTTCTTGTATGATCCTCAAAAAGGGGCAGAGGATGTTATTTACGAATTAATCCACAAGATTCTTTATTTTTTGTGGGATATAGGATTGGATGTAGGACATTCGACGCATCAACTGGAAGAAATTATTGCTTGGGCAAATAGGGATTTGCAAACGAAGACGGCCCTTCTTGATGCCGATTTGATTTGCGGTTCAAAACAGCTGTGGGAAAGATTTCAAAGGATATTTGAGCCTTCCTGTATCCATGGGAAAGAAAAGGAGTTCATCGAATGGCGTTTAGAAGATCTCAAAGAACAGCATAGGAAATATGGAGCAACGGTATTGGTTCAGGAGCCTAACATCAAATGGGGCTGTGGTGGCCTAAGAGATTATCAGAGTCTTTTTTGGATCGCTAGAGTCAAAGAAAAGATAACCCAAAGAGAACAGATTGTTAGCGAAAAGTGGATGGAGGTAAAAGATTTGGAAAAATTAGAAAATGCCTATGATTTTTTGCTTCGGGTTCGAGAAAAACTCCATTTTCTGGAAAAAAGAAAATTTGATCTCTTGACTTTAGGAAGCCAGGGGAAAATTGCCACCGCTTTGGGATATCCGCAAAAAGATATTTTGGCACGGGTAGAAGAGTTCATGCGCCACTTTTATGATCATGCGCTTCAAATTTATCTTATTGCCAATACGACAGCTCAGGCAATTGCGGCTCAAAAAAAAGGCTTTCTTTCTAAAGGGAGAACAAGCAAGCCCTTCGGCTCTTTTTCTATAGAAAACCATAGCCTGGAAGTTGTTAATCCTGAAAAATTGACTGAAAATCCCCTCCTTATCCTCAAAGCCTTTTCTTTTATCCAACGGTGGGGACTAAAAATAGGGCCAACCTTAAAAATCCAGATTAAAAATAGGTTGCATTTAATTAATGCCAATTTTTTGCGTCGTCGAGATGTTCGGGATTTAATTCGGCTCATATTTTCTAGGAAAGGCCAGGTTGGAGAAGTCTGTCGACAGATGCACGAGATTGGACTACTTGGAAAACTTTTTCCTGAATTTGCTCCCTTACGCTGTCTTGTCCAACATGAGTTCTTTCATAGGTATACGGCTGATGAGCATACCCTGAAAGCTATCGAAGTTATCGATGCACTACTTGGAGCAAAAGAAGCCCCTTATAAAAACTTTGCCTCTTTATTTCATCAATTGCAGAATCCTTTCATCCTCTATTTGGCAATTCTTTTACACGATACAGGCAGGGCAGCCAATCGAAGAAAGCATCATGAAGAACTGAGTGCGGTCAATGCCATGAATGCAGCCAAACGGCTCAGATTGTCTGCCGAAGAGCTTTCCGATCTTGTTTTTTTGGTGGATCAACATCTTTTGATGGGACAGATAGCCGTCAGACGAAATCTTGAGGATGAGGAAACAATTTTAGATTTTGCCCGGCGAGTCGGCTCTCAGCAAAGATTGGATATGCTCCTATTATTAACGTTTGCGGATCAAGAAGGAACAGGAGAATCCAAAAATTGGACAAGCTGGAAAAATCTTCTTTTGTGGGAGCTATATCATCAAACCTCACGAGCATTGGCTAACAGAGAAGAGTTTATTTTCGAGAGGAGAAAATCTATCGAGCAGATAAAAGAAAAAACGAAGGCAAGGCTTTCTTCTCGAATCGACGAGGAAGAAGTTGAAGCGCATTTTAATAATCTTCCTTTACGGTATTTTCAAACTTTTTCCGAAGAAGCCATCTCTATTCATATCGAGCTCATTCACCGTTTCTTTATGAATCAGATTGACTCCAGTTCCAATGTATTAGCACCGGTGGTGAAGTGGATCGATAAACCCGAATTGGATCATTCTGAAGTCATTATTGTCACATGGGATAGGTTAGGAGTTTTTTCTAGGATCTGTGGCAGTTTTTCTGTTCTTGGTCTTTCCATTTTAACTGCTGATATCCATACGCGCAACGATGGGATTGTTCTCGATGTTTTTAAAGTGTGCACTTCGAACAAGGAGTTTGCTTCTAAAGAGCAGTACAAAAATGCTTTTTGTAAAATCCTTGAAAAGGCATTCATTAGCGAATCTTTTGATATAACTGAGCAGCTTGCTAAAAACAAGACCATTATCAAAGAGGATTATGAAGGAGAATTTCCTACCTCCATTACTTTCGATCAGGATTCCTCTAAAAAATACACTATCCTTGATATTCAAACTCCTGATAAACCGGCTCTTCTGTACAGGATCTCTAATGCGCTTTTAGAGTTGGGAATAGAAATTGTTTCAGCTCGAATCGCTACCGAAAAAGGTGCCGCTTTGGATACGTTTTATGTATTAAATAAAAATGGGGAAAAAATAATTAAGGATGAAGAGATAAAGGAAATTTTAAGGAATATTCGAAAGGCTGCCGGAATTTAGTTCTGGAAAGTCATGAAAAGTGCATCTGAGGATAAAAACAACGTCTTTACAGCCAAAAAAGCTGGTCTGTTGTCCATAAACAAAATCAAACGACTGCTTACTGTTCAAGGTGTTATCCGGCATTTTTTAAAAATAGCCATTGACATCACCCAATCCGACAGTGGCTCCTTTGTCTTATTCAATCCAAATACAGGTTTTCTTGATATCGAAGCAAGCTTTGGGCTCAAGCGAAGAGCTAAAAAGACCAAACTTAGGGTGGGGGAAGGGATTACGGGCTGGGTAGCGACTTCTGGAAAGACACTTCGGATTGACGATGTTTCAAAGGATTGGCGTTATGTTTCCATTGATCCAAGGATACGTTCCGAGCTGGCGGTGCCGATTGAGTGGCAATCCACCATCGTAGGCGTGCTAAATGTGGATAGCCATGAAAAAAGTCATTATAAGCCACAACACGAAAAGCAATTAGAAACCATTGCTTCTGAAGCAGCGCAATGGCTTTCTTATGCCTGGGAAATCGATAAATTGCGTCAACAGGCCAAGCAGCTTTCTACCTTGATTGAAATAGGACGAACGATCGTTTCTCAAGAAGACTTAGAAAAAACCTTAGAAGGAGTGGTCCGTAATGCGGTCTTTTTTATGGACGCCAATAAGGGTAAGCTGTTTTTGCTGAATCGGGAAAAGTCAGAGCTCCTTCTCATTGCATCCTATGACAGCAATAAGGAAGACATAAAAAAAGAGAAGATGGTCATTTCTTTAAGCGAATCGATATTTGGAGTCGTCGTTAAAAAATGCAAGCCATTAGCTATTCAGGATATCCATGAAGAATCTTTGATGCATTGTCCGGAGTTTGCTTTAGAAAATAAAATGGTCTCATTTTTAGCCGTCCCTTTGGTATTCGGTAAAGAGTGTCAAGGGCTTCTTGCCATTTTTACCTCCACCCCTCATCGCTTTTCAAACAGTCAAATTCAACTTCTCCAAACCCTAGCTGATCTTTCAGCAGTGGCCCTAGCTAAGGCTAGGCTTTTAGAGAGAATTGTTCAAACCGAAGAGAACCTGAGAGAGGGAGAAAGATTGCTTTCCTTGGGACTTCTCGCTGCTGAAATCGCTCATGAAATAAGAAATCCTCTGACCGTCATCCATATGCTTCTACATAGTCTTAAAATGAGGATCAAGGAAGACCCAGTTTCTCAGAGGGATCTGGAGGTCCTCGAAAAAAAGATGAGCCAACTAAATCGGATTGTAGATCAAGTTCTTGTGATTGGAAGGTCCACAGAGCCTACCTTGGAAGCAATGAAGGTGGAAGACATCATCGATGATGTCCTCCTTCTTTCACGGCATAAACTGGCTGGCCAGAGAATTGAGGTGCAGACCAAAATATCTCCCATGCTCCCTAACCTAAAGGCGGATAGAGCGCAAGTCGAACAGGCTGTGCTCAATCTTATCCTCAATGCGATTCAAGCAATGGGAGAAGGAGGCATGTTGGAAATTATAGCTGACATTCAACATGACGATGCCGAACCCTACTTGGCCATCAGAGTAAAGGATACAGGTTCTGGAATGACCCAAGCAGAAATTGAAGACATTTTCGTTCCTTTTCTCACAAGGAAAAAGGAGGGAACTGGCCTAGGATTGGCGATTGTCCAAAAAATTATGGAAAATCACAGAGGGAAAGTAGAAGTCCATTCCACCTTAGGGCAAGGAAGCACTTTTTCCCTTCTTTTTCCTCTCCTTGATTAGTTGGTTAGGAAAAAAATAGCCCCAACGGGATTCGAACCCGTCCACCGGCCTTGAGAGGGCCGTATCCTAACCGACTAGATGATGGGGCCTGAAGATCGATTATGAAAAAACTCTTCGATGTTTTTATATACTCAACTTTAAGAAAAAATCTATCGAAGCTAACCGATTTGATAATGTTTTTTTACTTTTTTTACTATTTCCCACTGACAAGAGAGATCTTTGGGAAAAATGACCAGATCTCCTTTAACAATTCGAATTGGTTTATTTTTTGGGCTGGAAATTATTGCTTCTCCTTCCAATAGATAACAAATTTCTTTTTCTGGATATTGCCAGTCGAATTTGGAAACATCTTTTTCCCATATCGGCCAGTGACTGACTCCAAGTTCCTTTAGCCTCTGCTGGGTCGGATTTTTTTCTATTAGAATTTCCATAGATTTATTATTCATAGGGTTTGAGAAATGGCTTCGAAAACAGAAGAATAATCGTTATTTTCAAAACCTTGCTCGATAGCCATGCGGATAAGCTTTTCGTAGGCTTTTAAAGGCTCCGATTGGATCGAAAGTTTTTCTGTTTCTTTCAAGCATAATGTTAAGTCTTTTAAGAGCAGCTTTAAAGTAAAATTAGCTGAAGAATAATCTTTGTTTAGAATTCTAGGCAGTTTTTTATCGAAAGTAGCACAATAAAGACTACTTTTTCGCAAGATCTCCATATATAGCTCAGGATCGATCCTTTCTTTTAAGATCATTGAGAAGCTTGTAGAAAAGGCAATAATAGAAGAAATAATAAGTTGATTCAAGGCGAGTTTCAAAACGGCTGCTTTTCTTGGATCCCCTGTGAAAAAAACTTTGCCTAGCGCTGATAAAAGTGTATACCAACGGTGGTATTCTTCTTCACTGCCTCCAAACATCAAAAGAAGAGTCCCACTCTTTGCTTCGTTTTTGCTTCCTAATACAGGCAATTCGACAAAAGCCCCTCCTTTTTCTTGGATTTTGAGTGCTAGCTCTTCGGATTCCTCAGGGCTGATCGTTCCCATTTGAAAGAAAGTTTTTCCATGGAAGGCACTTTGCCCATTAGCTTCAAAAAGAAGATTTTTGGTAACGGTGGCATCGGAAAGGACAAGGAAAATAACATTGGCAGTTCCTATGGTTTCAGAGACAGAGCTACACAGCTTTGCTCCAAGAGGAATAAGATCCATTGCTTTAGAAGCGGTACGGTTGTAAACCAAAAGAGAGTGATTAGTAAGCAGCAATCTTTCGGCTATGCTGTGACCAAGTAGCCCAGTCCCTATGAGAGCAATTTTATGAACGCTCACATAAAAATTAAAACAAAGGAAAGAATAAAAAAAAATAGATTTTTATTTTTTTTGCATCCGTTAATTTATGACCATGATCAGAACAGGAATTGGATATGATGTGCACAAGCTGGTTAAAGGGAGAAAACTGGTTATTGGCGGAGTAGAAATACCTTTTGAATATGGTCTTTTGGGGCATTCTGATGGCGATGTGTTAATTCATGCAATGGCTGACGCTATCCTTGGAGCTATTGGTAAAAGAGAT
The DNA here is from genome assembly GCF_949774925.1 of Candidatus Methylacidiphilum fumarolicum. GTDB lineage: Bacteria > Verrucomicrobiota > Verrucomicrobiia > Methylacidiphilales > Methylacidiphilaceae > Methylacidiphilum > Methylacidiphilum fumarolicum. Next base: position 1,781,223 of record NZ_OX458932.1, on the reverse strand, counting down.
ATTGGCTTCTTTTTCCCTAATTCGGAGCCAAGATGGAAAGATGTTTCTAGTTCAGTTTTCTTAAATGAAATTAGCCAGCTGCTTGCTAAAGAGAATTGGAAAGTTGAAAATATAGATTCTGTCGTTATTTGTGAACAGCCGAAAATTTCTCCTTTTATCGATGAAATGAAAATAAAAATAAGTTTGTCTTTAGGAATCGATCCTTCCCAAATTGGAATCAAAGCCACAACAAACGAAAAACTCGGGTTTGTTGGAAGAGCTGAAGGAATCGCTGCTTTTGCCAGCTGCCTTCTCTCTAGCACCCATGTTCCTTCCTATTCTTCTCGTTAAGAGGATCGAAGATCAATAGGTCATGAAGTAATGAATCAGCGTCTTTGGGACAAAAATTCCTGGATCTGATCTAATTCAATAAGAACCAGCCGGTCAAGAAGTTGCGTCTCTGTACCTGTTGCTTGGGAAAGTGCAATAAGGTAGTGGTGCAAATAACTTTCGGCGGTCAATGCTTGGGCTGTTGCAGCCAGCCGATGCAAGACTTCGGTAGCGCTTAGAAATTCATTGTAGGAAAGATAATTTGAAATTTCTTTCCCAATGAAATTCAATATCCAGCCCCACATACCAATCATCATTGGATTTTTGACTTTCCTTCGAATATGAATAATACCGACTGCTGCTTGCCATGTCCAATATTGTAGATCAAAGGGACCATCTAAGGTTCGTCTCCACCAATTTCTAAGTGTCCATTCCCTGTTTTCTCTTTCCGTTGGATCAAAAATAGAAGCCGTTGGAGGATGATTATACAGAAGATCATAAAATCCTTTGACAAGTTTGTCTTCTAAAGGGTAAAGGTAAGGCCTTAAAGAGAGCAGTTTTTCTCCATCTTCCTTGTTGAAACGGCAACTTTCTGGCATCTGCTCAAGAATTAATTGAGTGACAGCCACTATGTTAGCATGCATAAAATACAAAGCTTAGCAATTGGAATGAGAATGGAAAATAAGGGAAGCCACTTGCTTCTTTTCTAGGTAAATTTCTTATTATACCTCTTCCAAAACCGTATAGCTATTGGGGAAATGCCTATAGCATCATCATTCTGGCTTTTTTCTTATATAGGAATAATCTTTGCCCTTTTGTTGAATTTTACAATGGTACCTCTGGGAAGGATCGCTCGAGTAAATTGTACCTCCATGCCATTTCTTCCATCATTCTTTACTACCTTACCAAAGGCTCTGGTACCTTTAGGAATGGTATAAGATAACACTCTTATGGTTCTTGTAATACGAATAGTGACATCAGAGCCGATTTTTCTATAGACAGCGGCTGTTCGAAAGAAGGCAACTTTGACAAAGCATGGCTCAAATTTAGCGTAAGGGTGTTCTTTATTAGGTTTGATTTTCTCCTGTGTTGCTTTTTCGATCGTTGCAACCATTTCATGTTTTGGGGAGAGGGCTGGCTGTTTCTTTTTCTGTTCAACAAACCTTCTCAAAGCTTCTTGCTTTTCTTTTGGATGTTGTTCTAATTCTAAATACTTACGCCAAATTTGTTCCCATACCAAGATTTCATCTCTCCTATCGTTGGCCATCTGCAAAGCAGTTTTAAGATAGGTTCCTGGAGTTTTAATACCCCATGGAGAATCCTCTATTTCAGCTTCAAGGGTCCATCCTCCTTGCGAATTTTCCGAAGCTCTGACAACTGCCTTTAGCTGAATCTCTTCTCCTTGCCTAAAAGCTATTTGTTGATGTGTGTAATCGTAACTCATTCCAGATGGAAGCGAAGGAATAAAGACCGTATTTTCTATTTCTTTGATTGCCAGCTCTCTAAGATCTTTTGGAATTAGATCAATAGACTTTAATTCCTCTGGATTTTGAAGGATAGGGGTGGAAGCAACTTTGTAGATATCCATGTCGACCGAAACCCTAAAGGAACAGTCAATGCGCAAACCGATGGGGGTTTGTTCTATCTGCTCTATATTGATTTCTAGGATGCTCAGATAATCTGGAATGGATTGTTCGACAGCCACTTCAATTTGATCGATGGTAGGGCTATTTTTCTCTAGGGTAAGATAAGCCTTATGAATATCTAGAAGGAACCCAAGATGAAACTTAAAAAGATAGAAGGAGATAAACACAATAAGAATGATAATGGTAGTGCCAATAGCTATTATTTTTTTCACGATGAGATCCTTGATTAATTTAAATCCATTGGCCCTTTTTCGTCTTGCTTAGAGAAAAAGAAAATAATGTTGACCCATCTAGCTCATTGCACAGTAGCCATTTGGACAAAAATTAATCGTAATGGATTTGAATACTGCCTCATGAAGCTAGCAAAAAAGTGTAGAGAGAGTAGAGAAGTCTCAGGGAATGGATGCTCTAAAGGCTTTTCAAGCCTAAAGTCTGAAGATTCTGGTGTCGCTTAAGGCTTATATCTGCATTTCTTTGAAATGCCAATTAGGCTCCTTTTTGATGGGCTTGAACAGTTTCCATAACACTGGCACTTTGTTGCTCAGCAATGCATAGCTTGAACCTGTCGCGTAAGATGGTCAGCCTTCAAAAGGCCGCCCGAGTTCCTGAGGGGTTCTGCCCCAACGCTGCGGTGATGGGAACGCGAGGGCAAGCTTTTGCCGCAAGCCCGCACGGCGGGCGGACGCCAGCGCTACGCTCTTGTGCGGTTGCCCCAGAGCTATTCCGTGCCGAAGCCGAAGCTAACTGGCGTACCATTGCCTATGCCCGTGTTTCCAGCCCCGATTAGAAGGACGAGCTGGAAGGGCAGAAACAGATGCTTGAGCTGTTCTGTGCCTGCCAGGGCTGAACGTTTGAGGCCATCGCGAACGTAGGGTCTGGCATACACTCTCACACGAGGGGTCTCAAGCGGCTGCTCGATGCTGGCATCAGTGGCAAGATTAAGTGGCTGGTCGTCCTCCACAAGAACCGGCTGTTGTGCTTTGGTACAGAACTGGTATTTGCCACCTACAGGGCGAAAAACGTGGAAGTGGTCCTTCTCAACCAAGACAAAGAGACGACCTTCGAGGAAGATTGGGCCAAGGGCGTGTTGGAAATCATTGCAATGTTTAGCGCTTGGCTATGCGGGGGAGTCGCTTGCGCAAGAACCAGAAGCTATTGGATGATGTCAAAAAAGCTGTGGAGGAATCTCAGTCGGGATCATCGCTACATAATCGCGCTGGTCTCACACAGTATTTAGGTCACCTCCTTCGCCAAGGCAGCGGGGACCACGCGGTTCAGATACAACTGGGTGCTGACCAAGTGGTAGAGACTTTATGCGGGGGGGGGAAAGCCAAGCACCTGCCTGCCCAAGCTCTCGCAGCCTTCCTTCCGTTACCAGCTCAACGCCATGAAACGCGAGCAATTCCCCTGTATGCTCGAAGTCACCAAAAACGCATCACAGATGGCAATTGGGCAGTTGGGAGTCGCCTGCAAGAACTTCTGGGCAGGACGCGCAAAGTACCCGAAGTACCGCAAGACAGGCGGGCCTGACTGTTTTCCCCTGACCAACACCTAGTTTTCTCTAGACGGGTGCCACATCCGTATACCTAAACTGAGTGGGGTAGGGAGGTGGGGGTCGTTACGTTTCACAGGCAAGAGCCTTTCTGCTACCATCTTTCAGGTGGTGAACTGGTGGTTTGTCAGCGTCCCCGCCGATACCGACGCTATCGATCTGCGTCCTGCTGAAAACCAAGGCGCGATTGGGGTGGATTTGGGAATGTCGGCTATGGCATCGCTATCTAGGGGGAAAAAGATCATCGATCTCAAACCACACAGCACATTACTCAAGCAATTGCGATGACTGTCTTGCAGTCTCTTGACCAAGCACTAATCCGCCAAGAGAAAGCTCGGGTGGGCGGGCAATGCTCTGGTTCCCAAAGGAACACGGTTGTCGGTGTCGGAGAATGAGAAAAAAGGCAAGAGCCAAGCTGTCCAGGCTCCACGCTCGCATCGCCAATATTTGGCAGGACGCCTGGCACAAACTCACCTCAAACCTTATACGATTTCTTCATCATATTGACTTCGAGGATGAGAATGGGCGTGGAAGGCTGAAATGCCAGCCAAAGGCCTTGGCCACGGAAAACAAGGGTGCTTTAGAGTTCGATGAGAACTGGAATACCAGGCGCAACGGTGCGATGGGTTACTTATGGACCTGCCCGGTTTGTGGAAGCCTCCAAGACCGGGAGGCAAATGAGGCCATGCATCTCCTGGCGTCTGGCTTTACGGTTCAAAGCGGGTCTACGGTGAATTCTGCGAGATGTGAAGCCTAGGGAAAGGAAGCTCTAGCCATCGTAGTAAGATGGTGGTGAAACCGGTTTCGATAAAGCAGGAAATTAGCTTTGTTTCTGCTAATGAGCAGAAATGAATACGTTTGATGGAACGGTTCTGATCTAATGGGGAAAAGAACTTAAAACAGCTACCGAAGTAATTATTATAGAATTATATCAGGAAGAAGAGCTGGCTGAGGGATTCGAACCCTCAGCCCACGGTTTGCAAAATGGTTGCATAGTGATCTCCTAGATGGATTTTACGCTTGCAATGTCGTTAAAAAAATCGTTTTCTTTATTTTCATGAGAAAAGATAGCCGTTACTTTTGGTATCTAATGTCGTCGCTGTGGAGCATCCACTGTAGATTGGAATCGGAACAAAAGAATATGAACCGGGACAAAATCTGTTCTCAAGAATATGCTTGCCATTCTGGCTTCTTCCATCTGCTGTCGTGAGGAATCAGTTTGGCTTAACAATTTTTGGGGACACAGTTTGGCCACATTGGTCACTCCTCGGTATACTTTCACAATCTTGGATCATTCACGGTGACTTGGATTGGAAATAACCGGGTTTTCCTTTAAAAGCTAGGAAAATTCATGGTGAGACGGGCTAGTAATGATTCGGTGCATCTTAGCCATTTAAACGGTATGATGTTTAGTAGTATTTGGCCCGTTAGGTTTTTGACCAGCAGCTTGGCTGAATGTATTATCTTAGGTAGAATCTCTACGCCATCCTTTAGTCTCTGGAGGGCCTACTCTACTTGGAATTTAGACAAGGTCCTTGTAAGTGTAAACGGTTAATAACAGGGAAAGGCTTCTTCCTATTTTAATGGGTTTCCGTTAGATTAAACGAGCTGTGGGCCGAGGAATTTATGTTTTAAAGTCACTAATCCAAGCGTGCCTAAGGCGATGAGTAAGGGAGCAGCTCTTCTGGCTTTTCTAAAAGACAGCGCCGCGATAAGACGCAGGCGTATCTCCTCCTATGGCTCGGAGGAGCGTGTCCTTTGGTTTGCCGAGATACCCAGGGAAGCCGACGAATGTAGGTCTCCTTTCTTGAAGAACTGCGGAGAGGACTCAGGTGAGGTTTGGCTTGAAGTCCGGAAAAAGCGGATGCCTCTACGGCCTTCCGTACCGTCGGCCGTAGCCGATTGGGTGCAGAGCGGCACACTGGACGATCCGAACAATGAGCCCGAACTGCTTTGTGAAATCACGGTGCTCGTTGAACGAAAAATGCCAGATCTCGATGAGACGAAGGGCATCCAGTCAGGGATCGTGCAGAAGGTGCCCGAACTGCGCCGGCTGACAGATTTCCCACAGATTCAGGATGCCTGGCTTGAGTATCTCGTTGACAAGTGGGAGCCGTGGGCGCAAGAAATGCGGAACTGGGGGGGTGTGCAGTCTGTCTACAAGGACCTCTACTTCATGCACCGCCGCCTCGAAGAGGCCGAAGAGCGTTACGAACTCGTGCTTGCAATTGGCTATTTGCAGTGGCGTGATCCCACGGGCGTGATCATCAAACGCCATGTTTTAACTGCACCAGCAGAACTCACCTTCGACGCGGCAAGAGGACAACTCAGTGTCGTGCCTGCAGCTACGTTTGATACCTTTAAGGTCGAGCTTGATATGATCGAGCCTCAGCATAGGCCGCGGCTCAACAAAGACATGCTCGACAATTACCTCGAAACACTTGACATCCAGGCTTGGGACAACGATCATGTCGCTCCTCTCTTGCGCAAAATTGCAAACAGACTCAGTGTAGATGCACAGGTGGACATGTCATTCGATCACGCTGGCAACATCGACGAGCGTCCACGGTTGTCGTTTTCACCAGCGGTAGTGCTTCGCGAGCGACGTTCAACAGCTTATGACGAGCTTATCTGTAAATTCCAAGAGGGTGCTACAGTCGGTGTGCTACAAGGCACACCGCCGTGGGAACATCTGCTCAGGGAAGGCGAGTCCCCGAGGGTAGCTGCTGATAGCCATGAAGAAAGCAGTGCAGCGGGCCCCGTGGAGGAGAGCCGTCCTCTTTTTCCTCTTCCGTATAACGAAGAGCAGAAACAGATCGTACAGCGTCTTCAAACCGGTTCGTGCGTCCTTGTTAAGGGCCCACCGGGAACAGGAAAGAGCCATACCATTGCGAACCTCATCTGCCATCTGCTCGCCAGGGGCGATCGGGTCTTAGTGACTGCCCACGCAGCGAAGGCGCTGGCAGTACTGCGTGGCCTTCTGCCAAGTGACATTCAGGACCTCTGTGTAACGGCGCTTGGATCCTCGCGCGAGGATCAGCGCCTTCTCGAAGATAGTGTCCATGGGATTCTGAGGCGTATGAATGAATGGCCCGGGTCGGAAGCAGCACATCGCGCAATACAAGAAGCAGAGGCGGATCTTCGGGCGCTTGAAGGAGAGCTAGCGAGGGTCGAGCGGGACCTCCAGGAATTCCGAGAGGCAGAGACGTACTCGCACGAGCTGTCCGGCGGGTATTCGGGAACAGCTGCACAGATAGCGCGGAAATTAAGCGAGCAAGAACAGGAGTTCGGCTGGGTATCGGAAGTGTCTGCTGATGCCCCGTTTCCCCTTGACCCTTCGGAGACAGACTTCCTTGCCGAGGTCCATGTTGGCTTGACTGCAGGTACTCGGGCTGAGCTGTTCCTCGAAATCGGAGATGCCGAGCTCCTCAGTCCGAACGAGTTTGAGGACTTGATCGAGCGTATGAAAGAAGCAGAGATGTCAGCACGAAGAGCGAGTGGTCTTGTAGATGCAGCAAAACCTGAGCTGCTAGAGGCGACCGGCACGGAGCAACTCCTCAAGCTCCATTCAGCCATTCAAGTGCTGACCAATCACGCCCTTCGGGCCGAGCGTGTGTTGGGTGTCATTTCGGTGAATGTTCTGCAGGATTTGCTGGCTTCTGCTGAAGCTCGCTGGACGCGCCGTGTTGCCGACTCGGAGGGTCTGCTGACACGCGCCAAGCGCCTCATTGAAGCGATTTCATCCGCTCGTATCGAGCTACCGGATAAGATCGCTGGGGATAAACTGAGAGCAGACATCGAGCGACTTCTGGCTCATCTGGAGGCTGGTGGCTGGATGGGGTTCTTTATTCTTGCGCCACGAGTTGTACGAGAGACTCGCTACATTGCAAGGTATTGTCGGGTCGATGGGAAGAAGGTCGTAGACATCGAGCAGCTTCGATGCGTGCGCGACTATTTGGATCTACGAAGTATATCTTGTGAGCTGCAACGGCTCTGGGAGGCTTCTCTGCTAGATGTTTCTAGTCTCCGGCAAGCTATATCGCGAGCCGAAGAGCTGACAGAGGGGGTGAACGAACTACTGGCATTTTTCAACTCCGATCACGCCGTCTTACTAGTGACGGCTTTCGGTCCGAACCGTACAGAGCTTGCTTCCGCCAATGGCCGTAGTGAATGGTTGAAGATCATCAATGCGCTACTTGATTTGCGACGATTTCATGACGTACAGCAGGAGTTGGACTGGCTCATTGACACCGTGCGTCGCTTACGCCTGGGATCAAAAGCCCATTCCTGCCTGAGTTCTCTCGAGAATGCCGCACGATCACGCGATGTTGCCGCGTGGCGGACCGCCTGGCAGGAGCGAGAAAGACTGAAGCAAGAGAAACTGCGCCTGGAGCGCTATGAGAGCTTGCTTGATACGCTCGGCTCATCCTGTCCAGCACTTGCAGATCTGCTCCGAAGCACGGAAGGCAATACAGGTTGGAGCGAGCGGATCCTTCGGCTTAAAGAAGCTTGGCATTGGGCCGCCGCCCGCTCGTGGCTGCGGCAGCTCAGTAACAGCTCGGCTTATGAAACACGGGTGCAAGACTACCACCGCTTCAAAAGGAAGATCGAGAAGGCAACTGAGAAACTGGCTTCTCTCCGCGCCTGGAAAGCATTCTTTGACCGGCTGGACGAGAGAACGATCCAAAGCCTGAACGCTTGGACAAAGACCGTGGAAAGAATTGGCAAGGGCACCGGAAAGCACGCACATAAAAACCGGCGCACGGCGCGGAGATACCTCAAGGACTGCGTTCCGCGTATTCCGGCGTGGATCATGCCGCTTCATAAGCTTTGGGCCTCTGTTGATGCGGTGCCTGGTCTCTTCGAGACGGTGGTCGTGGACGAAGCATCGCAAGCCGGCATCGATGCTCTGGTTCTATTACTGTTGGCGAAGCGCATTGTGGTTGTGGGCGACGACAAGCAGAACAGCCCCGAAGCAGTTGGGATAGAGGAGCGCGAAATCGAGTGTCTCGTGCGTGAGCACTTGAGCCAGTTTCATTATCGAGACGAATTTCGCCTTGATTCTAGCCTTTTCGATCATGCGGAGCGAACGTTTGGGAGCCACATCAGCCTTCGCGAGCACTTTCGCTGTGTACCTGAGATCATCCGCTTCAGTAACGACCTCTGCTACCGCGACGCACCGTTGATCCCGCTGCGTCAGGCCCCTCCCGAGAGGCTTAAGCCCCTTCGTTCGCGTTTTGTCGCTGAAGGTTCTTGTGTAGGAGAAGGACAGAGAATCGTGAATCGCGCCGAGGCCGAGGCTCTTGTCGAAACAGTTGTGGGGCTAGTGAATGATAAGAACTATGAAGGTAAGACCATTGGAGTCATCGCTCTGCAAGGCCATGCTCAGTCTCAACTCATTGATAGCCTGCTTGCCCAAAGGCTTGAACCCAGGGTGATCGAAGAACGCCGCCTGCGTTGCGGTGAGCCTGCGATGTTCCAGGGCGACGAGAGAGACGTTATATTCCTTTCGTTAGTGATCTCTCCGAACGTGCATTCCCGAGCTCTAACACGTCTTTCGGAGCAGCGGCGTTTCAACGTGGCCATGAGTCGAGCACGAGATCAAGTTTGGCTCTTCTACAGCATCAAACCGCATGACCTTGCACCCGACGACCTGCGCCGTCAACTAATCAGCTTCTTCGAGAGTCCACAAGTAGTCGATCTCTTTTTCGAAGATCTCAACCAGCTAGAGCGTGCAGCGAGGGGGCCACGGCGGCTGCATACCCAACCCGACCCATACGAGAGCTGGTTTGAGGTGGATGTCGCGCTTGAGCTACTGCGGTGTCGCTATAGAATACGCCCCCAGGTTAAGGTGGCTAATTACCGAATCGACCTCGTGGTAGAAGGGATAGAGGCGCGTCTGGCTATTGAGTGCGATGGTGAGGAGTGGCACGGTCTGGAACAATACGACCGCGACATGAAACGACAGCGGCAGCTCGAACGGGCCGGCTGGAGGTTCGTGCGAGTGCGCGAGTCTGATTTCTATGCGGACCGGCAACGGGCTCTGGCCACAGTGTTAGAGGCATGTGAAGAGCTTGGGATCAGACCTTTGAAATTCGTCGAAGGAACTCAACGCGGACAAATGGGGGACCCTGCACCGGATCGTAATAGCACAAGGGCTACCCTAGAGGTAACGACTGTCGAAAGCGAGGTTACAGAGGAAAGCGCTCCTGAAGCCGAGGAGTCTTCGGTGGTCGTTGGTCCGTTCACTGGGTACTCAAAGGCTTCAGGTTTCCCTGACCCTCGAGAGGCGTCCATAGCTAATATCCAGGAGATACTTCGGCAGATTATCGAGCGAGACGGTCCGCTCACACGCTCGTCAGTGTACCGGCTCTACGTCGAAGGTTGCCCGTATCTCCAGCGAGTCGGGCAGACTGTGCGGCAAGAGTTGAACAGGGCTTTGGGAGCAATGCTTCGTGCTGGCGAGATTGTCCAGGAAGATGAGCTCGGTGATGGCTCACCAGAAGGTCAGGTGGTCCGCATCAAGGGGACGCCTGCAGTGAATATGAGGCCTGCGGGAAGGCGCGATCTGATCGATATCCCGCCATCAGAGCTGATTGCGGTGCTACGGCAGAAAGACATGCTAACATTTATGTCGGATGCAAACTACGAAGTTCCCTTCAGGGCTATCCTGGAGCATTACCACTTCACCCGGCTCACAAAGTCTCGTAAGGCGTACCTTACGAGGGTCGTGAAGCGAGCAGCCAGCGGTTAACACGTTGTAAATTCGTGCTGCGGAGCCTTTGCGTCACTCGCTGTTGCAAGCAATCAGTCAAATGGAATGTCTCTCAATTGCCAAGCAAAGTCGTCTTTGCGACCATGGCCAAGTTTTTGGCTGACGCAGAGAGCAACCAATATCCAAAGGCGTCGTATCGGCGCAGTATCGTGATTCTTGGAGAGAAGAGATACCTGCAGCCGGCGGTACGACTTCTTCCGTGTTTGGTAAAAGTTTTGTAATGTCTTAATTATCCATGGCATTCTTCGTAGTTTATTCCAATGTGAGCCTTTTGAAGGTTTTTTTCCATTTTCAAAGCTTTCAAGAAACCAATTTTGAGAATGGAAAGCATCTGACGTGCCCGTTCATTTTCCTGTATGAATTTACGGTGTTTGTTGTGCTCGATATTTGCCTCGGGCATATTTGGACTGTGCATAGGTAAGTCAGGGCCTTTTCCGGTAGAAAAGGAGAGCTTAGCTGCCTTGAGTTTCCCCATGAGCCAGCCGAGCAAGATGACTGAGGCGATGACAAAAACATAGGGATGGAATTGCTAGGGAAATCATTGCGATAGATCGCAGGAATTTTTAGGACACGCTCCAAGCTTTTAGAAAGGCTTGCTCGGTGTTCAATGGAGCTCTTGTAGGCAAAGAACAATTGCTACTGGAGAGACTTTTTGCAAGATCAGATACTTGCCTTCCTAAAGCCTCCTTAACGGTTCCTTTCACAGAACTGCAATCGATACAAATGGAGACTCGTATTAGAAGTAACATTGCTTGTGGTGAGCAATGACGCAATGAGTCCAAAAGCACATTCCAGCTTCTCAGGTTGACAAAGTACTTCTTTTTCCACTGAATTGGATAATCTTCCTGCTAGCTTTTCCGCGAATCTCTGGAATTCAGCTGTCTCCGGCCGAAATTTTCACCAAACATGGATTACCTTTGCATGGTAACCCCAACCTATTTAAGTGTCGTTATTTGATCGTTTACTTCCTTGCGCTTATCCGCCCACCTGTGCTAGCAATGTTCAATGCCATCAATAGGAAAAATCCTGCGGATCAAGCTAGAATGCCTAAGATTGGCTTCCCACCAGAGGAAAATTTCGAGCCGGCTGAGGGATTCGAACCCTCGACCCACGGTTTACAAAACCGTTGCTCTACCTCTGAGCTAAGCCGGCAATGTGTCCTAGCATATCCTCTAAGGATGGGCTTCTTTACAGATTCTCCAAACTGTGGGCTCATCCCAGAGGGAACATGATCCATTTCAGGTGCTGGGTTTGAGGTAGGACTAAACCAGACAACTTTCCTGTTCTGCTTCCTATTGAGTAAGAGATATTTTGGTGCATTTTGGAATCAAGCATCACTACTCTAATGCCAATGCTATCCATGTAGTCAGCCAGACAATAATCTCCACTGGTCCTACAAACTAAATTTTGTACATTCACCGTTTCCAGAGCAAGTGGTAGTTACCACATTTTAGACACAAACTAAACAAGGCTGGCTCTTCCCGGTCAAGCACATAAACCAATACTCTGCTTCAAAGTAGTCCATACTTCTGCTGAGTCAGATCCATCCATATACTATTCCTGTTATTCTAGCTTTATCAGGGATACATTCAAGCCAAAAAACAAGATGGAGCCAGCCTTTGCAATTTCATCCAATCCTCTCAATGGAAGAGCTATTCTCGCCTACCTCCCCTTATAAGCCATCATTGCAAAAGAAAAATCCCATGCCTTTCTTTTTTTCTATCCTTCCATCCAATAAAGAGAGATGATAAAAAAAGTAAAAGGAAATATACAAACATAAAAATTGTGGTTAGGAAAAATTCTTAAAATCTTCAATGTATAATGAGGTAAAATGCTTGCAATTTTTGCTTGATTAACAAACATATTATTAAAAAAATTTTTTATGAAAAGAATTTTATTCCCGATAAAAGTATTTTTATTTTTCAGTCTTCTTCCCATAGCTTGTTATGCAGCCGAAATCACTTCGATTAAAGGAGGGGATCAGAATAGTGTGGTTACCACCTATGGTATACCGGTCCAAGCAGGTAGTTCTATTCAAGTAGGCCAAGTTATAAAAACTGACTACTTTTCAGTATGCACGATAGGGTGGAAAGATAAAGGTGAAGAAGCGACAGTAGATAGCCTTACGGTCGTTACTTTAAAAAATGAAAATCCTATTGTCTTTGAGCTAGATAGAGGCAAGATCGAGTTCAGTTCAAAGGATTTTAAAGTGATTACAAAAGGAGGGACATTTACTTCTCAGACATCAGGAAGATTTTATGCTTCTTATGCTTCTGGCGAACAACAGTATGTAGCAGAACAAGGAGAGGCAACCCTCTTGTTAAATGCAAAAAATGAAACTTATCAACTTCATTCAGGGGAGATGGTCTATGTAAGAGCGGATGGCACAGCAGAAAAAAGACCAATCTCTCAAGAAAAGGACCAAGAAAAAAAGTAACGCTCTTTGTTTCTCTTTTCCTTCTTTACAACAATAGTGAGGCTTGGAAATTATAAAAAAAGATTGCTTAAGCTAACTATTTTGATTATCAAAGAATTAACTTTATGAAGTCTACACTTTCTCTTTTTTTTAATAGATTCCTGGTTTTGTTTATGCTTTCTTTTTTTGGCCTGATGAGGCCACTCCATGCCTCTTGGAATTTAAAAGAAATAGTCCACGATGCCTCGGCAGTCATTCATCAGTTTAAACAGGAAAAGAAGATTCCAAAATCAGTATGGGATAAAGCAAAAGGGGTAGCTTATCTTGAAGTAACCAAAGGGGGTTTTGTCATCAGTGGAGAATATGGTAAAGGTCTTGTTGTTGTGCGACATCCCATTGGAGGTTGGTCGGGGCCCTCGGCAATTTCAGTAAGTGGTATTGGGGTGGGATTACAAGTGGGAGGAACCAAAACTGACTATGTGATTATTCTTAATTCAGACAAAGCTGTCAGACAATTTTCTCGTGGCGGCAAAGTCCACTTAACAGGCGAAATGAGTGGGGTTGCTGGCCCTGAAAGTGAAAGACAGGCTTTGATAAAACCTAAAAGTAATATCTATACGTACCGATCCACGGAAGGTCTCTTTGGTGGCATTGCTCTGCAAGGGATAGAAATTCGTGAAGAACCAGAAGTCAATGAACGCTACTACCATAGAGCTGTTAGTCCCTCTGAAATCTTTTCTGGACAGGTACAACCGCCTAAAAGCGCCCAGAGTCTTATCGATACATTGAATGAACCTTACCCTAAAGAGTAAATATCATTTTCCCTGATGGTTTCTCTATAGAAATAGGGAAAATATTATGGAATATATGCCTATTTCCTTCTTTAAGTAAAAATTGTAATAATTCTTTTGTTACTAATTTTGAAGGCTAACGTATTGCCTCTAAAAAAAGAGTGAAAAAAGTAGTAAGGTTTATTTTCATGAAAAAGAGAGAAAAAAAAGAAAAGAAGATTCTACCTAAGGATCCTGCGGTGGAAGAAGTAGGTAAATTAATAAAGAATTCGGATGTTTCTCGTGACGAAAAATTTAATAAGCTTGTGCAGCACAATCTTTTTTTGCAACGACGTCATGAGTAAAACTTTAAAAAAAATGGCATAGAATAAAGAAAGGCTTTATATCTTCTTTTTTGTTTTACATTTTCTATTTTTTCAGATTCTTATACTAAATGGCCATTACTACATCTTATTCTTTAAAACAGGTTCAAAGGAGGCTTTTAAAATCTAAAGTGATGGGTTGCTTGAGAGAGGAGGATCGAAAAAAAGCTTCCATTGAGATTACACATCGGTTGTGCAGCCATCCGGTCTGGCAAGATGCTCGGGTTGTATCCCTTTATTCTTCCCTCCCTTCTGAACCAGATACTTCTGATATTTTCCGATTAGCCAAAGCCAGCAAAAAGAAAGTTTTGTTTCCAAAAGTGGTAGGGAAGCAACTTTTGTTTTTCGAAGTAGAGAAAAAGGAAGATTTAGAAAAAAATTTCATGGGAATCATGGAACCAAAGGCTTCCTGCATCGAAGTTTTAAGCCAAGACATGGATCTGATTCTTGTTCCAGGAATAGGCTTTGATCGACAAGGGCAAAGGCTTGGAAGAGGCCTTGGATTGTATGATCGCTGTCTTTCCACACTTCCATCGAAAGTGTGTCGAATCGGTCTTTATTTCTCTTTCCAGGAAATCCATAAAATCTATACCGAGCCTCATGATCAGCGGCTGGATCTTATAATTACTGAAAAGGAATTGATTCGAGTCGTTTTACGATCCTAAAGAATTTTTGTCTTTTCAAAGAGTTTTTAGGGTTGTGCTGCATGAGTAGGTTCGAACATTAGGTAGTCTATGGAAGCTAATTTTTTAAATGGTAAGATCGCCATAGTTACAGGTGCAAACAGTGGGATAGGCAAAGAAATTGCCTATGCTCTGTCTGCTTCCGGAGCTAGTGTGGTAATTGCTTCTCGAAGAATGGAGTTAAATCAACAAGTCGCTTTAGAAATCGAAACCAAAACATTTGCTAAAACTCTACCTTTGGAAATTGACGTTTCTAAAGAAGAAAGTTGTATCCGGCTTATTACGGAGACAGTCAATTGTTTTGGTCGCATAGATATCCTTGTGAACAATGCCGGCATTGGGATTTATGCTCCATTAGATGAGTTGTCCACCTTGAGTTTTGATCGGATGCTCAAAACCAATCTTTATGGAACATTTTGGTGTTCAAGGGAAGCTTTCAAGCAGATGAAAAAGCAGCAGACAGGGGGGTATATTATCAATATCTCTTCTCTGGCAGGAGTGGAGGCGTGGGCGAATACAGCAGGATATAGCGCTTCTAAATTTGGCGTAATGGGGCTGACTAAAGCCATGGCTGATGAAGGAAAAAGATACAATATAAAAGTGACGGCCATTTGCCCCGGGATGGTGGCCACTCCGATGACTGGAGTCGAAGGGGTATTCTACATACAACCCGAAGATATCGCTCAAACAGTTCTTTATCTATTAAGTTTATCGGAGGCTTGTTGGCTGACCGAAATTGTAATTCCACGGAAAGGGGCGGAATGAAAAACCTGTAGCAAGGGGATGAATTTCTTCTGTTTTTGGACTTTTTATGAAGGGCAAAGAACCTTTAAAAAAGCCTTTTTTCTTTTTTGGCCCTTTGTTTTAGTTCTTTTTTCTTTAAACCTCCTTGCCTCACATAGCGAGCAACAAGCAGCAGAGCAACAGTTAAATGTACTCTATCGGAGTGGCCGTTTTGAAGAAGCAACTAGAATGGCAAGGAGTCTTTTGCAAGAGCATCCATCCTGTTTTTCTTGCTGGATGATTATAGGAGAATCTGCTCTTTGCAGGGGGAATCTTGAGCTGGCAAGAAAAGCATTTGAGAGGGTATTAAAAATTCGGCCTGAAGAAAGACGACCAAAGGCTCTTTTAAAAGAAATATACATACGGGAAGACCGTTATTCCCTTGCAGCTCCTCTCGCATATGAATTGGGTGAATTAGGACTAGGAGATCTTTTAAAAAGTTTTAATAAAGATCAAAAGCCTTTTGCGGTAGACTCGACCAAAGAACAAGTAACCGTTCGGTTCAAAGACTTTGTTCCCTATCCAATTATTGAAACTGAATTATCTGGAGGAATTAAAGCCCGATTTATGATCGATACAGGATCGACATATGTCATTTTGAGTCCGCGCCTTGCTAATAAGGCTCAAATGAAATTGTTCAGAAAAGAAAAAGAAACAAGTACTATGGGAAGCTATTGGATTCAGTTTGGGAAAATCCATTCTATGAACATTGGAGGAGCAACTATTAGGAACATCCCGGCAGTAATCCACTCTTTGTTAGCTATTCCTAGGACAGGATTGGAAATTGATGGAATCCTTGGAGAAAATTTTTTGTCTCATTTTCTTCCAACCTTCGATCTTCGCGACAGATGGAAAAGTGTTCCCAAATTCTTTATCTTAAGATTTTCTAAGGATGATCCTCTATCTAGCTTGAAAAGTTTGAGCTTAAGTAGCGGAAGAATAAGAGTCATTCCCTTTCTCATAGGACCAGCACAGACACTTATAGTACAAGGGAAAATCAACAATAGTGTACCACTTTTATTCCTATTAGATACAGGCACTCCTGGATATTTTTTATGTTCTCCACTAGTGGCTAAGCTCTCAAAGGTTTGGCTACAGCAAAATTTTTTTTCAGATCAAAGCGGACCTTACATTCATCATGGGAGTGGTCAATCGATTGACATGCACTGGGGATTGGGAACGAGTCAAAGCCCATTGGAATTTGGACTTGCTAATCAGCTTGAAATCATGGGTGAAAGGATCCAAGGGATCTTGCAAGGCAGTGTTGGATCCTTGCCAATGGATGTGAGTGGGAATTTAGGATTTTGGCCAGGGGGGATGATCGGATTTGGTTTTTTTTATGATAAAGTCTCGACGATCGACTATAAGAATCAAAAAATCTATTTTTTTATACCCGAAAAAAGGGCTTCCCAACACAAATAAAATCCTGTAGCAAATTAAGAGCTATCTAAAAAATAGAGGGAGGGATCTCCTAAAGCAGCCGTATTGATAGTAGTGAGTCTTTCGTGAACAAAGCGCAAAAGATAATTTGGTCCTCCGGCTTTTGGCCCTGTTCCTGAAAGGCCTTCCCCTCCGAAAGGTTGGGATTCAACTGTTGCCCCTATCATCGAGCGATTGACATAAAAATTACCCACAGGAGCTTCAGAAGAAAGCTTTTCTATTTTACAATCCAGCCTTGTTTGAAGTCCCATTGTCAGGCCATACCCTTTTTGGTAAAGCTTTTGAAGGAGCCTCTGAAGTTCTTCTTTAGAAAATGATATGACGGGAAGGATAGGACCAAATATCTCCCGATCGATAAGATCTAGCGAAGGAATTTCAAATAGCTGAGGAGCAAAGTAATAACCATAAGCTGAGGCGGTTTTCCCAATAGGTGCTTGAGTCAATAAATGCCCATGACTTCGAAAAAAATGAGAAAATTGATGTAGTGTCTCCAACTGAGAAGGACTGATAATTGGTCCAACATCAGTTTCTGAATAACGCGGATCTCCAACAATCATGTCTTCCAAAGCATCTGACAGTAAAGAGAGCACCTGTTTAGAAATCTCTTTTTGGACAAGCAACACTCTTAATGATGAACACCTTTGGCCAGCATGATTGAATGCTGAATGGATAATGTCTTTGACTGCTCTTTCTATGGCAGCCGTGGCATCTACCACCATACCATTGATCCCGCCTGTTTCGGCGATCAAAGGGACAATTGGTCCTTCTTTTTGACTTAGGCATCGAGCGATTATTTTTGCTGTCTCAAAAGAACCCGTAAAGGCGACGCCTTGCACGGAGGGGTGTAGGATTAACTTTTGTCCAATCTGTCCATTCCCAGCAACGACAGAAAGAGCTTCTTTAGGAATGCCTGCCTTGTAGGCAAGCTCTGTGGCTAATAAGGCGATAAGAGGGGTTTCTTCAGCTGGTTTAGCCACAACTACATTGCCAGTTAATAAAGCAGCTACAAGCTGGCCTAAAAAAATAGAAAGAGGGAAATTCCAAGGACTGATACATACCCATAGGCCTCTGCCGTGATAGTGCAATTTGTTTTCTTCGCCCATTGGGCCAGGAAGTAAGATTGGCTTAGAAAAAAGCCTAATTGCTTCTTTTGAGTAGTAATAACAAAAATCTATTGCTTCTCTTATTTCAGCAAGGGCGTTTGGAATCGTTTTTCCTGCCTCCGCACACAAAAGATAGAGAAAATCATGCCTGTATTTCCAAATTTCCTTGGCAAGCCTTCTAATCATTTCTACCCTTTGTTCGAGAGGTAGTCGGTCCCATTCTAAGGCAAAAGAGGCAGTATGAGAGAGGACTTTTTCAATTTCAGCATCTGAAGGTAGTGGGACTTCCCCAACGACTTCTTTGCTATTAGCGGGGGATAAGACCCGCAATCGGCTAGTGATAGCGTTACTAGAAAAGACCTGGAGAGGTAATAAAAAAGGGGATTCTCTCCTTCCAAATTCCTCCCAAACCTCCGGATCGGATAGATCACAACCAGGAGCATTTTCTCTATCTCTATAAAGGAAAGGCGGTAAGGGAATTTTCGTATTTTCTAAATGCCCTCTCTTTTGTAGCTTCTGCAGTGGATCCCAGTACAATTTGTCAAAATCAAAAGGCGCAACGAATGCATCCAACCCTGCTCCATTTTCGATGAGTCTTCTTGCCAAATAGCCAAACAGTTCTTTGCCAGTTCCAATGGGAATATACACTCTTGTGGGAAATCCTTGCCTCTTTAGCCAGTTTTCTACAGCTTCTCCTAAACCATAGAGTCTTTGAAATTCAATCCTGTTTTCTTTTCGAGAAATATAAAACTCAAGGACCGCTGCAATGGTTGCAGGATTGTGCGTAGCAATGCGAGTGGATAATAGCTCTCTTTGTTCGTACAGCTTGCTTACACAAGCCATATAGGAAAGTTCGGTTAGTTCTTTTAAGGTATAAACGGGATAGTGACCAAGACCTAGTGATTGGGAACGAATAATCTCATGATCCCAGTACGCTCCTTTGACGAGCCGAATGGATAGTTTTCTTTTTTTCTCTTTGCACAGTTCTCCCAAATAGTCGATGAGAGATTCACTATTTTTTAAATAAGACTGAACAACAAATCCTAATTTATTATAGTCTTCAAGATCCCTATCTGATAAAAGGTTTTCAAGGAGATCCAGTGAAAATTCCAATCGAAAATATTGTTCGGCATCGATACAGAGACTGATGCCTTTTTCAAAGGCACTCAAACAGAGAGACTTTAGTTTAGAATATATTCTCTCAAAAGAAATGCGGCCATAAGGAAGCTCATATTTCGAGTCTAATGCGGACAATTTCACGGAGATTTCTGGATCTGACTGTGGGAAGGAAGCTTTGATCATCCCTAGTAACTCAACTACTTTATGACAATCTTCCCAATGCCTTGTGCCATCTCTACTGCCTAATGCGTCTTCTCCGAGAAGATCCAAAGATATAGGTATTCCTTGAGCTACTAAACCAAAGAGTTTTTCTCGGCTGTTTTCAATATCTGGAGCCAGAACAAATATGTTAACCAATAGCTTTGTTAGAATACGCAGAAAAGTTTTGAGGATGGCATCAGTAGGGAATGAGGGTAGGATAAGAGAGGGCCAGTTGGTAAGCAAAAATTTTAACTTGCTCAACAGGAAAGAAGTCCATTGGTTTCTGTCTGTATTTTGCCAATTTCCTCTTCGTATTGCCTCTTTAAAAAGGAGAAGAGCTGTTTCGTCGTTAGGCATTCTGGGCAAGGCCTCTGCAAGCCTCAGAAGCAGGAGACCTTCGGTTCTATTCAACGGATAGGCTTTTGTCAAGGCTTCGGCTAGAGATCTTTTCTGATGCAGACCTATATACTGGAGCATCGAGTTGAGCCTATTATTTATTTCTGGAACAGAAAGATCGAGCTTTTGAAAAGAGTAGATCAATTCTGTTGCTCTCTTGGGTTCAGGCAAGGCAGCCAACTGTCTCATTTTTTTTCGTCTAGTTTTTGAGACATAAGGAGAGGTATAAAACTGAAAATAGGAGTTCATGAGGAAAGGGGATTAAAAAAAATTTTTCCATTTTGAGAGGATTGCCAAAGGAAAGTTTATGGCGTGTCCACAAAATCTTTCCAGGCAACCAGGAGCGCAGCGATGATTGTTGGCCCTGCAAAAAGACCCAGCAGACCAAAAGTACTAAGCCCTCCAAGAGTTCCTAGCAGCACCCAATAAAAAGGAAGGTTTACCGCTCCACCGATTAAAACAGGCCTTATAAAATGATCGGCTATAAACAGAACGCTAAAACCGAAAATAACTATCCCAATGGCTTGAATGATCATTCCTTGGGCGATAAGAAAAAGCGCTGCAGTGCAAAAGACTGGAGGAGCTGCAAAAGGAATCATCGCCAGAATCCCCGTAATACCTCCAAGGGTTACGGGATCTGGTAAGCCCACAATGGCATAGGCAATTCCTAATAAAATTCCTTCGCCCAAGCTGACTAAAATCAAGCCATTCACAGTTCCTCGAATGACAGAAACAAGGTGTAAAGCGTACCTTTCTCCAGAAGTGCCCAGAAGCTTGCGGATAAGACATAGAGATTTTTTCCCAAGTATTCTTCCATCCCGGTAGAGAAAGAACAGGGTAAGCAGAGTGAAAGCTAGGACTTCCATCCTATGGATAACTTGAAAACCAATAGTTTTACCCCATCGGAATAAAAACGCTGAATCGATATGAGCCAAGGTCTTCGATGCAGCTTCAGGCGTTGCCAGATTACTATTCCAGCGTATGGTTAACCAATTGCCAATAAAAGGAATATGTTGTAACCACTCGGGAGCAGGAGCCCCTTCTCTTTGTGCATGTGCAATAAATTGGCCGAGGACTATAGCTTCCTGTCCTGCTTTAAACACTCCATAAATTAAGGGACCAAAAAGCAAAGCGCCAACTAGGAGGGTAAAAAGCAAAGAACTAACCCAACTAGGAGTTTTGCGCGGCAGTTTGAGTCTTGCCCAACTATAGAAAGGCCAGGTGGCAATAGCGATAAGGAATGCCCAAGCCATCGCGACAAGAAAGCCGTGAAGAATCCAAAAACCCAACAAGACAAAGAGGACAGAGGCGATGATCCTAGCGGTTTTTTGGTAGGAAGTTGGTGTCATGGCTATCATTGTATTGCTAGGAAGCAAAGATTGTCCAAGATTACACAAAGGTATGTTGAGGAGGTCTTTTCCACTTTTTTTGGGTTCTCTAAGATGTAATTTTCCATATAAAACAAGGGATAAAGCAAAAATCCTTTTTTCTAAAATATTTTCTCTGATCAATCGTAAACTGTAAGCTCTAAGGGATTCTATTGGCGATAAAAATGTTCTTTTCTGTAAGATTTCCCAAATATTTATTTATTCAAAAAGGAAGAAAAATTAATTATTATTGTTGAGTCTCTTTGTTATTTTCCTTTTATTACCTAGCAGAGCTTATCTGTTCTATTTGGTCAGAGGCTGGTTGATCATCGAAGCCAGAAAGTATAGGAATGCCATAGAAGGTGTGACCTGTGGTTTGTAGAATTTTTACTGGTAGCAGTTCTCCTCTCCATCGCTCGTTTTTAGGTATAATGACAAGATGATTGGTCCTTGTCCGTCCCTGAAATTTTTCAGCTTTCTTTTTGCTTTCTCCTTCAACTAAAATTTCTACCGTCTGACCCACAAGTCTTTGCGATTTTTTTAAGGTGATGGCGTTTTGGATCTCTAACAATTGGTAATTGCGCTCAAATTTTATATCTTCGCTCAGCTGCTCCGTCAGATTGGCTGCAGGGGTTCCTTCCCGAGGAGAATATCGAAAAATAAAAGCGTTGTCAAATTGTACTTCTTCAAGTAGTGAGCAGGTCTGAAGAAAATCTTCTTCTGTTTCTCCAGGATACCCCACAATCACATCTGTTGAAAGAGCTATGTCAGGAATCTCTTTCCTTAACTTTTCGATAAGCTGAAGGAACTTTGAACGGGTATATCCTCGGCGCATAGCTTTTAATATTCTGTCGCTCCCTGATTGTACAGGAATATGCACATGCTCACACAGTTGCGGAATTTCTTTAAGAGCTCGGATAAGATCTTCTTTAAAACCAATGGGATGTGGAGAGGTAAACCGCAGTCGTTCTAAAGTTTTTAGGGTACTTAATTGTTCGAGAAGTTGTACAAAAGGAGATTTGCCGTTTTTCCAAGAAAATTCTTTGGCTCCGTATCGATTAACAATTTGGCCAAGCAAAACAATTTCTTTTACCCCGTTTGCTGTAAGGCTTTGCGCTTCTTCGAAAATTTCAGAAACAGGTCTAGAGCGCTCTTCGCCACGGGTTGTAGGGACAATACAAAAGGCACAATGCATGCTGCAGCCTTGCATAATAGAAACATAGGCTACAGCTTGTCTTTTCTTTGCTAAATGTTTGGTGATCGTATTTTGGGAGTTTGCTTCCTCAGAAAGATCTATATAGCATTGCTGCCTTCTTGGATTTCTATAAATTTGATCAGCAATTTCTGCGACTTTATGGAATTTTTGTGTGCCCAGGATAAGATCAATAAAAGGATATTTTTTTGCTATTTCTTCTCCACGGTTTTGTGCCATACAGCCAATAATTCCCAATACAATCGAAGGATTTTTGTCTTTAAGCCCCTTCAGAGAAAGCATCTTATCGATGGCTTTATCTTCAGCCATGGCTCTTACAGAACAGGTATTAATGAGAATGATGTCCGAAAGCTTTTCAGAGGGAGAAATTGTATAGCCCTTTTCAACAAAATCCTGGAGGACCTGCTCCGAATCCCTGACATTCATCTGACACCCAAACGTTTTAAGAAAAACCAATGGCATAATCTTATCTATTTTTGTTCGAAAAAATAATTTTGTTTTACAATAACCTATTTCATAAAAAGCATACCAAGACTGTATAATATAAGGGTATATAAAAAAGAAGCTTTCCGTTAGCCTTCCTTACTTTTATGATCGTAAAAAGAACTTACCACTAGTCAAGGAGTCACTAAATCCTTAGTGCGTCCTCAAAACAATGCCATGAAAATTGAAGCAAGAGATTATCGTAGCGGACTGCCACTGTCAATCAGTATCGAGAAGGGAGTATACAAAAAAATCGAAAGGATACCAAACAGTCATGATTCTCTTTCTTTTCCCTGGATAGCCCCAGGGCTTGTTGATCTTCAAATCAACGGTTTTGGAGGCATTGATGTAAACAGCGAAGGGCTTTCTAGCGAGCAGTTTGAAATACTCTGTCGGAAACTTTTTGAAAATGGCTGCACCCATTTTTTAGCTACCATTATTACTCGTCCTAGAAATAGCTACCAAAAATATCTTCAAAAACTTAACCAGCTCCATTGCGCTTTGCCGCTCAACTGCATTGGCTTTCATTTAGAGGGACCTTTCCTTTCCCCTTCGGAAGGTTCTCGAGGAGTCCATCGAATAGAATGGATGATGAAGCCTGATCTATCCTGGTTGGACGAGGTTATGGAAGCCTCTGGAGGAAAGGTCAAGTTAATCACTATTGCTCCTGAAATAGATCGGGAGCTTTCGATACAATTTATAAGGGAAGCAGTTGCGTTGGGATCGGCAGTAGCTATTGGGCATTCAGAAGCTTCTTGGGAAATTATACAATCTGCTGTCATTGCAGGTGCTAAACTTTGGACGCATTTAGGCAATGCCCTTTCTCCTGTTGTTCCTAAATTTCAGAATGTGCTTCTAGATGTTATTGCCTCGGATCTTCCCTATGCTTCCTTGATTCCAGATGGCAAACATGTGCCTATGGTAGCCTTTCGGGCCTTAACAAAAGCTTTGGGTTCAAGAGTCATCCTTGTTTCTGATGCGATGGCTGGAGCAGCTGCTTCTCCTGGAATTTATCACCTAGGGCATATAGAAATAGTAGTCGATCCTCAAGGTAAAGCCATTGAGAAGCAAAGTGGTCGACTCGGGGGCTCCACGTTACGGCCTTTTGATGGGGTCTTTCTTGCTCATAAAATGACAGGGACACCCTGGTGGGAGTGGTGGGATGCCTATTCGGTGCGTCCCGCCGAAATACTTGGCATACCTCATGGTTTAAAAGAGGGCAATGAAGCCAGTTTTTGTCTATTTGATCTTTCTCCTAGGCCGTTCTTGAGGGAGCTTTACCACAAGGGAAAAAAAGTATATTGTTCTAGCCAATAATGGACATGAAAACATCCAATGAAGGGTTGAGTGCTAAAAATGGTGATCTGCTTGAAGAATTGAAATCCTTTGGGCTTTCCTTTGACGAATATCAAAGGCTTGCCCAGCTACTGGGAAGAGTCCCTACGCGGGCTGAAATGGCTCTGATCGGTGTCATGTGGAGTGAACACTGTTGTTATAAAAGCTCGAAGAGGGAACTAAAAAAGTTACCCACAACAGGCAAGAGGGTCTTGGTTAAAGCGGGAGAAGAAAATGCAGGCGTAGTCGATCTGGGTAACGGATGGGCTGTCGTATTCAAAATTGAATCTCATAATCATCCCAGTGCTGTTGAGCCCTTTCAGGGAGCGGCAACAGGAGTTGGAGGAATATTCAGGGACATTTTTACTATGGGGGCTAGACCAGTCTGCTTTATGAATTCTTTGAGATTTGGGGAGATTCGAGCAGAAAAAAGTACTCAAGCCTCTCACAATGCTTTTCTGCTTCGGCATGTAGTAGCAGGCATTGCTCATTACGGGAATTGTGTGGGAGTTCCTACTGTGGGTGGGGAACTAGCCTTTGATAGCAGTTATGAGGGTAACCCATTAGTCAATGTCTTTTGTCTTGGAGTGGTCAGGGTAGATCAGATCCAGCGGGGTAAGGCTGAGGGGATTGGTAATCCGGTTTTTATAGCTGGATCAAAGACAGGAAGAGATGGACTCAAAGGGGCAGCTTTTGCTTCGCGAAAACTGGAAGAGCAGAAAACCGAAGAACGATATTCTGTTCAGATTGCTGATCCTTTTATGGGAAGGATCTTAATGTCGGCTTGTCTTGAGCTATTTCAGGAACCAGGGGTAGTAGTTGGGATACAGGACATGGGAGCGGCAGGATTGATCTGCTCGACTTCTGAAACGGCCGCTAGAGCAAAGAGGGGTATGGAAATAAATTTGGATAATGTTCCTGTACGTGAAGCAGATATGCAAGCTGAAGAGATCTTACTTTCTGAATCTCAAGAACGAATGCTTCTAATCATCCATAAAGACAAAGTAGACCGAGCAAAAGCGGTCTTCACTAAATGGGGTGTGCCTTTTACTCAAATTGGTCAAGTAATTAAGGAAGAAAAACTTTGCTTTTATCATCGGGGCAGAAAAGCCATAGAGATTTCTCCGGATTTGATCGTCCATCAAGCTCCAGTTTATGAGTTGCCTGCCACAGAGCCATTGATGACAAATCCTTCTTTGCCGCCTTTAGAGAAAATACCGCAACCTATAGATTACAAAGCTTTCCTGTTGGCATTTGCTGCGCTTCCTCAAAATTCCTCTCGAGAATGGATTTATAGGCAGTTTGATTATCTTGTAGGATTGCATGCCATTGAAGGGCCTGGCGCAGATGCTGCCGTATTGAGAGTAATTTTAGGAAATGAGCCGGTCCGCTTAGCAGCTACTTTAGATGGGAATGGACGCTATTGTGGAATCGATCCCTATAATGGAGCAAAATTAGCCGTGGCTGAAGCAATAAGAAATTTGTCAGTGGTAGGAGCTCTTCCTTTGGGGATAACCGATAATCTCAATTTTGCTGATCCTAATAATTCTTTAGTTTATTGGCAGTTTAAAGAGGCGATTAGAGGCATTGCTGATGCGTGTCGGTTCTTTGATATTCCAGTGACAGGCGGCAACGTAAGTTTTTATAATTATTCTAAAGAGGGAGCCATTCTCCCCACACCCGTCATTGGGGCTGTAGGATTGATTGAAAGCGATAAGCCTATCCCCAAACTATCCTTTCAACGCCCTGGAGAGACGATTGTTCTTCTGGGTGGTTGGGGCGAAGGTCTCCAAGGCTCCTTATATCTTCAAGAATGGTTGGGAATAACTGGAAATCAACTTCCCTGGTTCCATTTAGAAGCAGAAAAGAAACACAATGAAGTTTTACGTCTTTTAATTTCAGAAGGATTGGTTTCGACTGCCCATGATCTATCAGAAGGGGGGCTGGCTTTGGCCTTAATCGAGAGTATAGGGAGTGGAAGAAAAAAGCTGGGCTGTTCGATTGTTTTCCCAACCAATCGTAGGCTTGATGAGCTGTTGTTTAACGAAGCTGGCGCTAGAACAATAGTTTCGGTTCCCAAAAATAAACTGTCTCAAGTTCTTTGTAATTGCCAACATAAAGGACTAGAAGCGGTCGTTATAGGAGAAGTTCTTGAGGATTATGTCCTAAAGTTACACTACGGAGCAGAAAGCATCGAACTAAAAGGGACAGAGATCGAAGAGTCTTGGAAAAATGGGCTTGATGCCCTCCTCTCAACAACCTGAGGCTATGGATGAGGGTTGCGCTACAATAGAAGGGCACCAATAGCCAATTGGTAACCAAGGCTTAACTCGTTCTCTCTACACACAATAACTGGCCCCGACTGTAAAACTTTTCTTCTTTCCACCCAAGCAAAGGTCACACTACCCTCTCTGGCGGCCAGTGCTCCAGCCAGAGCTTTGGGCTTGGATTGTGGTGAAGGCCGCCCTATTCCGGCGTTTCTTGCCGTTCGATGTGCTGTTTGAGGACGGTTAATGGGGCGCCCCCGCACGTGATAACGCAGTAGGAACGGCTCCAAAGAACTGCCTTACGATAGAAACGGGCGACCGTTGTGGCAAACTCTCTGCGGAGAAGTCTGGAAGAAGTTGTCTTGAGATTGTTCAGGAAGCGGCTGAGTCCAAGATTTGGTGGCAACGCAACCAGCAAGTGAACGTGGTCAGATTCTCCGTTGCACTCAAGCAGCTGTCCGCCCCATCCATCCCAGCTCATTTCCGCAATAGCACGCAACCGGTCAAGCATGGGGCGGGTAAGCGCCTTGCGGCGGTATTTTGTGACAAGAACTAAATGGTAGTGCAGCGCGTAAACGCAGTGATGCAGAAGGTGCAAACGCACTTGACCTGTCATTACACTAAATGATAGACCATATTGCTGGCCACTGTCCAGCGTCGCCTCATGATGATCGCATCACCCGCTGGTCTTCCCGTTCTGGGCCCGGTCGAGCGCAAGGTCACCTACCGGCTCTATCCATCCAAGACCGTCCGGGATGAGCTTTTGCGGACTCGCTGGGTCCATTGCTTTCTCTGGAACCTAGCTTTGGAGGAGCGCAGGCGGGCGTGGAAGGAGGAAAAGCGGCGCATCGGTTTCGCCGAGCAGTGCCGATGGCTCACCGAGCTCCGTTCCTGCAGCGCGCTTCTCGCCTCGATCAATGCTCAATCCGCCCAGGTAACGCTCAAGAGGTTGGATCTCGCCTTTCAGGCGTTCTTCCGCCGCATCCGGCAAGGCGAAAAGCCGGGATTCCCGCGTTTCAAGCAGGCAGGGCGATTCAGCGGTTTCGGCTTCAAGCAGCACGAAGGTGACTGGCGGCTGATCGCCAGAGAGCGAAGCGCTCACCTGAAGCTTCGTCTCTCCGGCATTGGGGAGATCCCGATCCGGGGCAAGGCCCGTACTCCCGGAGAACCCAGGACATGCGAGATCTTTCTTTCCGGCGGCCGATGGCATGCGTCGGTCACGATGCGCTGCCGGCCGGCGCGGGAGCATGGCTGTGGAGCCGAGGCTTTCGACCTGGGCACGGAGCGGTTCCTGACTAGCGCCAGGTTGGAGCCGGAAAAGAGCGAGCCGGACGTTTCCGAGGTCGCCAATCCGCGCCATCTGCGCAAGGCGCTTAAGAAGCTCAGGAAGCTCGGACGGACGATCTCCCGCAAGATGGAGGCGGCGATCCGCAAGCAGGGGAAACGGAAGGGATTTCGCATTTCCAAGAGGTTGCGCAAGCAGTACGAGCTGCTCGCCCGGATGCACGCCAAGGTGGCGAACGTCAGGAAGGATTTCCTGCACAAGCAGAGCGCCGCGATGGTGAGACGCAGCGGACTGTTGATCACGGAGGAGCTGGAGCCGAAAAGGATGACGGCTTCGGCCCGGGGCAGCCGGAAAAAGCCCGGGAAACGTGTGCGGCAAAAAGCCGGGCTGAATCGAGAGATGTTGGACGCATCGTTCGGAGCTTTCGGGGCGATGGTCGGATACAAAGCGGAAGAGGCTGGTATCGGATAGCTGGAAGCACAGGCGAGGACGTTGAAGCCAAGCCAGAGATGCCACCGATGCGGCGGCGTCGTGGAAAAGACCCTCGGCGACCGGTGGCATGAGTGCGCATGCGGAGCGTCCTGCCATCGGGACGAGAACTCGGCGCTCGGGCTTCTCGACTGGGGCTTGGCGAAATGGGAGAAGGACCACGGCTTCGCCTTTCCAGGGCCGAAGGTCGTTGTATACGGAAAGGAATGGACGGGAACCGATCCATGCGTGGAGCGGGAAGCTCTGGCCGGATGGAACCTCGCTGCGGGCTGGAAGTCCGCGAGCCGAGCATACTCCGGTGAAACTGCCCGCAGGGAAGCGCGAAACTCCATCCCAGAGCCCTCAGGCTTGGATGGAGTAGTTCATAGCTTAGAAATGGGTCATAGTGAATCGAAGACAGAGGAAAAGAAGAAAAGCGATAAAAAAGATAAAATTTTTTCTAGATGGATCTCCTATTGACCATTCAATCAATTTCGTGAAGCAAGAAAAGAAAAGATTTTTTCTGCAAGTTTTCTCCCAATTCCTTTAACAGCTGCGATTTCTTCCATAGTAGCCTTTCTCAGTCTATCTACAGAGCCAAAAGATTGAATGAGTAGTTTTTTTCTGTTTTCACTCACCCCAGGACATTCATCGAGAATGCTTTCTTTCATTCTTTTCTTTAAGAGCAGTTGGTGATAGGCATTGGCAACCCGATGGGCTTCATCTCTGATTCTTTGGAGTAAGCGTAAAGCCCCACTGCTTTTATCAAGGATAAGGGGCTCAGAGCATCCGACCCGGTAGATTTCTTCATTTTCTTTAGCAAGTCCAATCAAAGAAAGGTTACTTAATCCAAGAGAATCTAACGCTTTCAGTGCGCTCGAAAGCTGGCCTTTGCCTCCATCGACAATGATAAGATCGGCTAGTTTTCCTCCCTCCTCGAGGATCCTTTTATACCTTCTTCGGATGACTTCTTCCATGCAGGCAAAATCATCTTGTCCAACAACCGTCTTAATTCGGTATCGCCTGTAGGAAGAACGGTCAGCTTTTCCCTCTCGGAACAAAACCATCGAAGCCACTTTGTGCAGTGAAGAAATGTTAGATATGTCGAAGCATTCGATGATCAGTGGGAGTTTAGGAAGAGAGAGAACAGTTTTTAGTTCTTCTAAATCTTCGAGTGGAGAAAGGGCTTTTGGAAGCTGTTTGGCAAAACGTCTGGTCGGCTTTGTTGTTTGTTCCAAGGCTTCTAATAAATCTCTTAGTTCTGCAGCTTTTTCAAACTCTTGAGCCCGAGCGGCTTCCTCCATTTTTTGCCGTATTTCCTTAATCATTTCTTTGGACCGGCCTTCAAGAAATTCACAGGCTTTTTGAACCCTTTGATAGTATTCAGCCTGATTCACTTTGCCTATGCAGGGTGCCGAACAATTTTTTATGATATGGTCCAGGCAGTGTTTGTAGTCTTTTTCGGTAGGAATCACCGCTGAACAGGAACGGAGGCCAAAGTTTTTTTTCATTAAATTAAGTGTGGTTCTCAATGCACCAGCACTAGCGAATGGACCAAAATATCTCGCATTGTCTTGTTTTTTTAAACGCGTAATTTGAAATCTCGGGAATGGTGTGTTTAAATCGACTTTGACCAACAAGAACCGTTTATCATCTCTAAAGCTTATGTTATACCGTGGCCTAAATTCTTTAATCAGTCTTCCTTCTAAGAGTACAGCTTCGGCTTCCGAATGAACGCAGTAAAATTCAAGATCGGCAACAGCCTCGATCAGAGCTTTTAATTTTCTATCCCCACTAAATTTTTTCGATGGATGAAAATACTGGCTAACCCTTTTATGAAGATCCACGGCTTTGCCGACATAAATAATCCGATTGAGCTTGTCTTTAAAAAGATATACCCCAGGTTTGTGGGGGAGTGTTCTGATTTTTTCTTGCACCGACATAGCCTATTGTTTAAAACCTCCCGTAACATATTAAAATAAAAAGCGTTTTTGTTTTATTCCCATATAATTTAAGCCACTTTTAAAAAGAGAGGGCATTATTTTTTTCCCTGTTAGCAGCGAATATGATTAGTTCTTTTATAAAAGAATGGTTAAACTTACTTGTCACAAATTTTATGCCTTAGATGAAAGCTTGTTATTGTAGATCGTTGTGCCTTTTTTTTCTCTTTATTTTTTATTATTCCTCAACTGCTTTAGCGGCAACATCGAACGTGGCTAGAAGCAAGCATGTCGAGGCTAGTCTTTTGTCTGAACTTGATGCTGTGGCTCCGGGTAGTCATTTCTATGTGGCCCTTCGACTGAAAATGGATGAGGGCTGGCATACTTATTGGTTTAATCCAGGAGATGCTGGTTCGGCTACTAAAATCGATTGGGCTCTTCCTGCTGGATTGCATGCAGGGCCGATCCAATGGCCAAGCCCAAGTGTTATCTCGCTGCCTCCTCTTACTAGCTATGGATATGAAGGAGAATGTTGGCTTTTGATACCTATGGATCTGTCTCAGGAGCAGCAGGTGGGCTCTACCGTAACTCTGAAGGCTAATGTCCAATGGGTCGAATGCGCACAGAGTTGCCTTCCTGGAAGTGCAGATCTCACATTGACCTTGCCTGTTGAAAATAGTCCAAGAGTTGATGAAACTTTGAAAGAAAGCTTTCAAAAGGCTAAATATGAAATTCCCCGTAGTCCTCCCTCTTCAATAGAAATAAGCTTTTTAGCCTCGGAAAAAAATCTTACCCTCTTTTTTCAAAATAAAACCGGCAAAGTCCTTAATTTCGAATCCGCTCATTTTTTCCCTTATCAGAATGGAATTATTCAATATTCTGCTCCACAGCAGATTCGATTACGAAAAGAAGGAATCTCGCTGGAAATAGCACGTCCCAGTAACGCGGGAGCAGTTACGGAGCCTTTAAGTGGGGTATTCACAGCAAAACTTTCGGATTGGAAAGGTATTGAAAAAATTAATTGGGATATTCGAGCTAAAAAATTTATTTCACCTAAAACTGAAACGCAAAAAAAAGAGGTTCCATTTTATTTCAACAAAAAATTTTTTTCTTATTTAGGCCTTGGTTTTATTGGTGGACTAATTCTCAATCTGATGCCCTGTGTGTTGCCGGTGATTTCTTTGAAAGTCTTAAATTTAGTAGGTGCGGCTAAGGAAGAGGGAAGTTCTTCCATAATTCATGGGCTTTTGTTTGTATTGGGCGTACTGAGTTCTTTTTGGATTGTTGTAGGGTTGTTAATTTTTTTAAGAGAAAAAGGATTAGAGTTAGGGTGGGGTTTTCAACTGCAATCGCCACCGTTCGTTGCTTTTATGGCTCTTTTCTTTTTCCTTATTGCTTTGAACTTACTGGGAGTCTATGAGATTGGCCTCTCTTTGATATCAGCTCAATCTATAGTTGAAAAGGCAAAGGGATATTTAGGCTCATTCTTAAATGGGGTTTTAGCAACCTTAGTGGCCTCTCCTTGTACAGCTCCATTCATGGGATCGGCCATTGGTTTTGCCCTTGCACAACCCCCGGTTGTCATTGTCCTGGTCTTTACATCGCTTGGCTTGGGTATGGCTTTTCCCGTTTTTTTGTTGTCTGTATTTCCAAGCCTCTTGAGACTACTGCCAAAACCAGGGCCATGGATGGTTGCTTTTAAACAGTTCCTTGCCTTTCCAATTCTTGGTGCGGTGATTTGGCTGATTTGGGTTTATGGAAAACTCCGAGGAATTGATGGAACATTGGATATTTTAGTGGCGTTGCTTTTTATCGGCTTAGGCTCTTGGATTTATGGTAAATTTAGTACTCCCTTTCATCCTCTTGGAGTGCGAGTTGTATCATCCCTCCTTGCATTGGCTATCCTTTCCAGTAGCTTTTATTATGCAGTTGTCGAAACGGAGCGGCTTTTTGCACTGAAAACGGCTAAAAAAGAGGATTGGATCCCCTTTTCGGAAGCTAAATTAGAAGAATATAAACAGCAGGGAATTCCTGTTTTCGTTGATTTTACCGCTTCTTGGTGCCTTACCTGTCAGGTGAATAAAAAGATAGCATTGCAAAATCCAGCAGTGAAGAAAAAGTTTGAAGAAGTGGGTGTTGTGAAGATGGAAGCGGATTGGACCAATCGAGATCCAAAAATTACTGAAGTTTTGGAAAGCTTGGGAAGAAGTGGGGTACCAACCTATGTCTTTTATGGTGTCGATTCCTCCTCGCCCATCCTTTTGCCAGAAGTCATTACTCCCAACATGCTTTTGGATGTGTTGAACAAAATCGAAAAAGCCAAAAAACAGAAAGAAGCACAAACGAAGAGCGAGGAGTATTTTCAATAGGCTTATTCTATCTACTTATGAAACTGCCTATCGCTTTTTCTCCTGGTTTCGGAGTTTTTGAAACTCTTCGGGTAGAAAATGGAACGGCATTTTTTGTTGAAGAACATTGGAGAAGTCTTTTGGAAAGTGCAAAAACACTTGGGCTTAGCCCTAAAATAGATTTCCGCCATGGCAGCCTTCATTTACCTAAAGAAGCAAGTGGGAAATGGCGATGGATTGTTGGACCTAGAGAAGAAAAAGAGTTTTTTGAGCCTCTTCCTATTGAAACCAAAAGGGGCTTTTCCTTGGAGATTTCAGAGGTTAGGGTTGGTTCACGAAATTGGGACAGTAGGTTAAAAACATTAAGTTACCTTTCCCACTTTCAAGCGAGGCTTTCAGTCAATGCTGATGAAGCGATTCTATTAAATGAGCAGGGGCACGTGGTTTCTGGAGCGATGAGTAACATTTTTTTTGTGAAAAATAACAAGGTTTTTACTCCCTCTTTGCAGACAGGATGCCGCAATGGAGTAATAAGACAGTGGGTTATGTCGCAGATAGATGTGGCAGAAGCACATTTTGGTCCAGAAACTCTCCAGGCTGCTGATGAAATTTTTCTAACCAACAGCTGGATAGGCATTAAACCGGTTGTGCGCTTCGAAAGCAAGATTCTGAAGAAAGGAAGGATCACCACTGTTCTGGAGGGACTGTTGGCTGACACTTACAGCTTGCTTAAGAAACTTTCTTCGGAATCGGGGATCCGTTCCCAATCCTTTAACCAGGGGAGAGAAGAACTATCCGATGGGGCTCGGTAGTCACTTCTTGGGCTCAGGGAGCCTCCAGAGCCAACTTTAGGAGCATTAGCTATGCAGCTTCTTTTAAATTGGCTCATTCGGAAAAAGCGGTCAAGGAAGACTCTTAACCAGTGTTTTATTTGATCTATCCTATAGGCTTCCTTATTTCCTTCGATTTCTGGCCAATGACCCCTATTCTGATCATGCCATGCAGTCCATGCTAAAAAGGCGGTCTTTGTAGGTAAATACCCATATCTTAACGTATAGTATAGATGGAAGTCTTGGAGGTTATAAGGCCCAATCTCTTTTTCGGAACTTTGCAGAAATTCCTGACCATCTTCTCCAGGAATAAGTTCAGGACTTACAATCGTATCAAGGACTTCGTTGAGAACAATACTCACTTTTTGGCCTAGCTCCTCCTTTTTGGAAACCCAGCGAACAAGAAATTTTATAAGAGTCTTAGGGACACTGGCATTGACATGGTAATGAGCCATATGATCGCCCACGCCATAGGTAGACCAACCTAAGGCGAGTTCGCTTAAATCACTTGTGCCAACGACCAATCCCTTTACTAGATTAGCAAGCCTGAACAGATGATTAGTACGTTCTCCCGCCTGAACATTCTCGAAGGTAATGTCATAAAGCTTTTGTCCTTGGGCAAAAGGATGGCCGATGTCTTTAAAAAGCTGCATGCAGCTAGGCCGAATGTCTATGAAATATTCTTCAGAACCAATGGCTTCAATAAGTTTGCGAGCTTGCTCGAGTGTTTTATTGGTCGTTGCAAAGCCAGGCATGGTGCAGGCTACGATGTTTTTTCGTGGTAATCTTAATATGTCCATTGCTTTCGCACAAATAATGAGAGCATGCGCAGAATCGAGTCCTCCGGATACTCCAATGACCACTTTAGAAATCCCCGTAGCTCTTAATCGCTGGACAAGTCCCTGAGTCTGAATAGAAAAAACTTCCTGGCATCGTTGATCCCTTGTCAATGGATCAGTTGGAACATAGGGAAAGCGTTCCAGTTCTCTTTCCAAAAAAAGGGAGCTATCTTTTTCCCTCACAAGGGAAAAAGATAGGGTTTTGAATGCTTCAATCTTGTTACGAAACTCCAATTTTGTTTGTCCAAAACTATTTTGGCGCATCCTATCTGCTTGGAGCCTATCCAGATCAATCTCGGCAAAGATAATCTGTGATTCATAAGAAAATCTTTGAGTTTCTGCTAGCTTAGTCCCATTTTCGTAAATCAGCCCTTCACCATCCCAGGCAAGATCCGTTGTGGATTCCCCAAATCCAGCTGCACTGTAAAGGTAAGCGGCAATACACCTTCCAGATTGACTGGCAACAAGGAGTTTTCTGTAGTCGCTTTTGCCAATTGTCACATTGGAGGCCGAAAGATTCACTAGAATAGTAGCCCCGGCCAGGGCTGCAAAAGAGGAAGGGGGTAGGGGTACCCAGAGATCTTCGCAGATCTCAATTGCCATTTTAAATAGAGGCTGTTCTTCCCACTGGAAAATCAGATTGGTGCCAAAGGGAATCTCCGATTGGCCTAGTAAATCAATAGATTTTTCGGTTGCAAAAGAAGCTTGAGAAAACTGCCTTGGCTCGTAAAACTCCCGATAGTTGGGAAGATAACTTTTGGGGATGATGCCCAGTATTTTTCCTTGACAAAGAAGAACGGCACAATTGAAAAGGAGCTGATTGACTTGTAAAGGAAGCCCCACGAGCAAAAGCATAGGAAAGGAAACCGAGGCTTCGAGAAGTTTTGATAGGGCTTTTAGGGAACTATCAAGCAAGGCCGATTGATGAAACAGGTCTTCACAGGAATAGGAAGAAATGCTTAATTCTGGAAAGACGACGAGCATCGATTTTTTTTGAACCGCTTTTTTGCTCAGTTCAATAATCTGCTCAATATTGTAAAATGGATCTGCGACTTTACCTACGGGGATAGCTATAGCTACTCTTACAAAGTTGTGATTATAAAAATTAAAAAAATTATATCTTTCCATTATTAAAATATTTTTTGATTATCTAGGAGAAGAAAGAGAAAAGAAAAGAAAAATTCGTCCATTTCAGGCCTCATTTTTCTTTCTGCTTAGGAAGATAGTAAAAAAGAAGATCACTTAAGACCTATTGGAGATACTGCTCAAGAGAATTGAGCGAAAAGTAGAGCTTAGTTTCTCAGCCGAATTTTTGCTTTAAGCATTCTCTATTTACCGTTACAATGAAAAAAGGACCTATGGTTCGACAATTCCAGAAGTATTATTCCCCTTTCTTTTCCTTTTTTTTCTGGTTCTGTTCGGTGCTGCTGCAAGCCTATTCTGCTATAGCCGTAGAAGATCTTGTTCAGGTTTTTCATCAGGCTTTGGAGTCTGATCCTATTCTTTCAAGAGAAAGCTATCTTTTTAATGGGTCTCAGGCTGGAGTATCCCTTGCTAAGGCGGCCCTAGGCCCTACCCTTTCGATAAACACCGCTGCCGGAGTGGGGAGTTTGATTGATGTGAATATCAATTCCTTTTCTCTTGCAACGGGGACTTCCTTCGAATTTTACACCGTGCTTTTAACGCAGCCCCTGTTCGATGGCCAAAAGCTATCCGCATTGAAAGCTGCTAAATATCAAAAAGAGGCTCAAAGTTCTGCAGTCCAATATCAAAGACAGCAGCTAATCTTCCGTGTCATTCAAGCCTATTTTGGAGTGTTACAAGCCCAAGCAAACGAGCGGGTTTCGGAAACTGAACTGTCCCTTTATGAAGAAATTCTTAAGCAAACTGAGGCTTTCTTGAAAATAGGCAAAGGAGATATTGTTGCCGTCAAAGAAGCAAAAGCTAGGTATGATTTGTCACAGTCCAGCCTTATTACAGCAAAAAATGCACTGAATATTTCAAAGGCGATTCTAGAAAGAATCACTCATAAACCCATAGAAGAACTTGCCGATGTCAAAGAAATTTCTCCAATGAGTCCGACTCCTAACGAACTGGGTCCATGGGTTCAAACAGCCATGGCAAATCAGCCGCTGATCAAACAAGCAAAAGCTTTAGTCGATGTTTCCTATGCTCAGCTTGAGCAGAATAAAAGAGGGCATTGGCCAGTTTTATCTGTCGTAGGTTCCTCTAGTCAACTGGCTGTAAATGCTATACCAGTCAATTTGCAGGTAGCCGCAGGTTTTTTGACACTTTCTGTTCCGCTTTATGATGGACAGATTGATCAACGAATTAAGCAGTCTCAAGCCCAAGCCAAAGCCACATCAGAATTTTTAAGAAATACTTCAGATCAGACAAAATTAGATACAGAAGAAGCATTTTTAAATTTGCAAAGTAGCGTCCTTCAGCTCAAAAGCGCTAAAACAGCTTTAGATTCCGCTAAAACTTCTTACGCAGCTACTAAAAAAGGGTATGAATTGGGCACAAGATCGATCATCGATTTGCTGACAGTGATTTCTGATTTGTCGAATGCAACAAGAAATTATTATAATGCACTCTATAATCATCTTGTGTCTCGGGCTCAGCTAAAAGCCGCTGCTGGTATCTTAAATCAAGAGGATATTCTGGCTTTCAATAGCATTCTTAAAAGGTAAGAGGAGCCATGACAGAGAAAAAGAAAAAAATCATGCTTGTTCTTGTTGGCGCATTGATCATTCTGTGCGTTGGCCTTTTCTATTATATTCGACTTCGACTCTCTGTATCTGGGACTTTGACTATTTATGGCAATGTCGATATCCGCGAAGTCCAGCTGGCTTTTTACGATACGGGTAGAATTTTGAAAATGTATGTGCAGGAGGGGCAGCGAGTAAAAAAGGGAGAGTTGTTAGCAGAACTAGACCCAGTTCGTTTTGAGGATGCAGTAAGGCAAGCTGAACATACAGTGGCGGTCGATAAGGCGGCTTTAGAAAATGCTGAAATTACCTACAAAAGAGACGAAGCTCTTGCCAAGGAGCAATACATTTCTCTCCAAGAAAGGGATAATGCCTTAGCAGCATTGAAAGAAGCAAAAGACAAACTCAAGGCCGATGAAGCTGCTCTTTCTCTTGCGAAAAGAGAATTACAGGATGCCAAACTCTATGCTCCACAAGACGGAGTGATAGAAGATAGGATTCTAGAGCCAGGAGATATGGTTACCCCTCAAACGCCAGTTTTCACAATGGCTCTTGACCGTCCTGTTTGGGTAAGAGCCTATGTCCCTGAAGCCTATCTTGGAAAAGTATTTTTAGGCATGAAAGCTGAAATTCTCACTGATAGCTATCCAGGAAGAGTTTTCCACGGCTGGATCGGTTTCATTTCTCCAGTATCTGAATTTACTCCTAAAAATGTCGAAACGCCAGAGTTAAGAACAAAACTTGTTTATCAAGTCAGAGTCTACAGTGAAAATGCTGATTATAGGTTGAGATTAGGGATGCCAGCGACAGTACGGATACCATTAAATCAACCGTATCCACCCGAAAAACCTCCCTTAACTATGGACTAAGCCCTTATGGATGGAAAATCCTACTGTGTTCGACTAAGCAATGTTAGTAAATCCTTTCAAACAGCAAGAGGAAAGCTCTTTGCTATCAAGGAGCTCTCTTCTACAATAGGCTATGGAATCATAACGGGGGTTGTCGGACCTGATGGCTCAGGCAAAAGTACCCTACTCCGTCTTCTTTCTGGAATGTATGTACCGGACAGTGGGCAGATCGAAGTTCTTGGACTTAGTCCAATAGAACATAAAGAGGCTTTGTCGGCCCAGCTAGGCTATATGCCTCAGAATTTTGGGCTCTATGAAGATTTGACAGTAGAAGAAAATCTCCGGTTGCATGCAGATCTCTACTGCCTGCCAAAAAATGAAAGGGAAAAGAGGTTCAGGGAACTGCTAGCTATGTCTGGGCTTAGCCAGTTTATGAAAAGACTTGCCGGAAGCCTTTCTGGCGGCATGAAACAAAAACTGGCCTTATCCTCGGTTCTGCTTTCTTCCCCAAAGCTATTGTTGCTTGATGAACCAACCGTTGGCGTGGACCCTTTATCCAGAAGAGAACTTTGGAAAATCTTGTTTGATCTAGTCAAAGATCGTGGGCTTTCTGTGCTGATCAGTACTTCTTATTTAGAAGAAGCCCGTTATTGCCATGATATCCTCCTTTTGGACAAAGGAGAAAAACTCGTCCAAGGAAGCCCTTCGTATTTAGAAGAAAATGCTAAGGGCATAGTTTTATTGATTCATTCGGAGAAAATGGACTCAAAAGAACTTTTATTGAACGTATCGTCAGATCCTTCAGTGATCGATCATTCTTTTGAAGGAAAATATATAAGAATTCTGCTTCAAAAGGACAAAAAAGATACATTTTTGAAGGAAAATGAAAAATTTGGGATTGTTGCTATTCCTGGAGAAAGAAAAATTGCTGATTGTGTATTATCTTTTTACCCTCAAAAACAACAACCCGCTCTCTCATCCTCAAAAGAAGAGGTAGCTTTGAAAGAAAAAAGAAAAGAGCGTTCGCTTGAAAAAATAATTGTTGTAGAAAAGCTCTCCCGGTTTTTTGGCAAATTTGAAGCGGTAAAAAAAATAAGTTTTTCAGTTAATCTAGGGGAGATTTTCGGAATTTTGGGACCAAATGGAGCAGGCAAATCAACCACATTTCGAATGCTTTGTGGTCTGTTGCCTCCCTCTGAAGGAAAGGTGTCTGTAAGTGGCTTCGATTTGAGGACTTCTCCAGCATCCGCTCGTTCTCGAATCGGCTATGTCTCCCAAAAGTTCTCCCTTTATACCAATTTAAGCGTTTATCAAAATCTCCTATTTTTTTCCCGAGCTTATGACTTATCAGGTGAAAAACAAAAAAGGCGGATTGCTTCGGTAATTGAAGAATATGAGCTTGGATCGGTTCTAGATATGGATGCTGGGCGGATTCCTTTAGGATTTCAAAAAAGGTTAGCCATCGCTTGCGCTACTTTGCATGATCCGGACATTCTTTTTCTTGATGAACCAACTTCAGGAATGGATCCTCAAAGTCGCAGAGAATTTTGGATAAGGATGATCCGTTTGTCAAGACGGCATACCACTTTACTTATTACCACCCATTATTTGGAAGAAGCCGAGTATTGTGACCGGTTAGTGATAATTTCAAGGGGAAAAATTTTGATCGAAGGAAGTCCCCAAGAGATTAAAAAACCTTTTCAAACTGAGGACAATCCTACCCCTACTATCGAGGATGCGTTCATAGGATTGATAGAAAAAAGTAGAGAGGAAAATTGAATTTTCTTTTTAACCAACGGCTCTATGGATTTATCCAAAAGGAATGGATCGAAATTCTACGAGATCCTTCAAGCTTTGGTATTGCTTTTGTACTTCCTTCGATCTTACTTTTTTTGTTTGGATATGGGATTTCTCTGGATGCGATCCACCTACCAATTGGAGTGGTTGTAGAGCGTCC
Source organism: Candidatus Methylacidiphilum fumarolicum (assembly GCF_949774925.1). Taxonomy (GTDB): domain Bacteria; phylum Verrucomicrobiota; class Verrucomicrobiia; order Methylacidiphilales; family Methylacidiphilaceae; genus Methylacidiphilum; species Methylacidiphilum fumarolicum. The sequence goes on along the minus strand of NZ_OX458932.1, from coordinate 1,741,756 downwards.
CACAAGCCTTTCTTCTAGTTTTGAATCTAGTCTTAAAAATTCCATCTATTTTTCCCCATTCTCCTATGAGACAATCCAAAAGGCACAGTCTGATTTTGAGAAAGGTCGACTTTTGGGCATCATCTGGCTAAGGGGCAATTGGAATAGAGAATCTTTGGCTTTTGATAAAGGAACGATCCAGACGATAGTCAATGGAACGGATGCCAACACCGCCCGGCTAATTGAAGGCTATCTATTAGGGGTATGGATAGATTGGCTCAAACGGGAAAGAATCGATCGGAACTTGCCAGTAAGCTTGCCCGTTAGCCAAGAAATCCGAGTTTGGTTTAATCCTGCCCTGATTACAAGGAATTATCTGGTTCCAGGCATCATTGTTATTAACATGACAGTAGTTGGAGCGTTGCTTACTGCTCTTGTTGTTGCCAGAGAGTGGGAAAGAGGAACCATGGAAGCTATGCTTGCTACCCCCCTGACGAAGCTGGAACATTTCATTGGCAAACTCCTACCCTATTTTGCACTTGGAATGGGGGGGATGTTATTTTCTTTTTTGTTGGCCGTCTTTCTTTTTAAAGTACCTTTTAGAGGATCTTTTTTGGTTCTTTTTCTTTCTTCGATCTTTTTCCTGCTTGCGGTACTGGGTATTGGCGTATTGATTTCAAATCTCTCAAAAAACTCTTTTGTTGCAAGTATGGTCGCGATCATTACTAGTTTTTTGCCCGCCTTCATGCTTTCAGGTTTTATCTTTGATATTAACTCTATGCCCGTTGGTATTCAGTTTCTTACTCTTCTTTTCCCAGCTACATATTTCGTTTCTATTCTTCAAACCATTTTCCTGGCTGGGAATGTCTGGAGTGTATTGGTTGGAAACCTCTTGGTGCTAATCCTTTTTGCTATTGTTATCAATGGGATTTCTTATTTGTTGTGGAAAAGACGATTGGAATAAAGCAGAGAGCACAGATAAAGCAGAGAGCACAGAAATAGAAAGAAGAAGAAAAAAATATGTGGAATCGTGTCGTTGGCTTGGTTATCAAAGAAATCCTTGTGTTTATACGGGATCCGCGGAGTCGGTTTGTTCTGATTGTTCCCCCAGTCATTCAAATGTTTGTCTTTGGATACGCTGCTACCTTTGATCTTTTTAAAGTCTCTTTTGCTCTGTATGATGAAAATAGAACGTACCATTCCAGAGAATTTATTTCGAAATTTAAAGGCTCTCCAATCTTTGTCTTCAAAAAGGAAATTTTTAAGGAATCCCAGATTACCGATGAAATTCTAAAAAGAAATGTCCTTTTCGTGCTCCATATCGATCGGCGATTTGATCGTGATCTGCTTTCTGGAAGAAGCGGGAAAGTCCAGTTGATCATCGATGGCAGGAATTCCAATACGGCTGCTATTCTCTCTGGCTATGCTAATCAAATCATTGCTGATTATAATGCTGAATGGCTGAAACGAAACGGAGGCAAGGCTCCTATTTCTCAAATTTCTTTTCGTGCCCTGAACAACCCAAATCTTCTCTCCCAATGGTTTATTGTCCCAGGATTGATTGCTATTTTAACTTTTGTCGTTTCGGCCATGACCATTGGACTTTCTATTGCCAGAGAAAAAGAAATGGGCACTTTTGATCAGTTGCTTGTTACTCCTCTTAGGCCAATAGAAATCCTGATAGGCAAAACCATCCCAGGGTTGATTTTTGCTTTAATGGAAGCGACACTTATTTTGCTTGCCGCTCTTCTTTGGTTTAGAATTCCTTTTAATGGGAATATATTGGTTCTCTATTTAGGACTCCTTTTTTTTCTCTTTGCCATCATTGGGATTGAGCTTGCCATTTCTTCCATTGCTTCCACTCAACAACAGGCTCTCCTTGGAGTGTTTTTCTTTTTGGTCCCCTCCATCATATTATCTGGTTTTTCTACTCCTATCCGCAATATGCCTGAGTCGATTCAAGATCTGACCTATCTTAATCCTATGCGGTATTTTCTCATCATTGCTCGAGGTGTTTTCCTAGAAGGAAGGGGATTGGATACTTTGTGGAATCAATATTTGCCTCTTTTGATTATTGGCCTTATAAGCATGAGTTTTAGCTGGTTTTTGTTTAAAAAAAGGCTTTATTAAAAATAATAAAAAACTTTATAAGTAATTACTAATAATTGAAATTTGCCACTGTTCATAGTATAGTTTATATTAAAATTATATGCTTAGAGAGAATATATGATTAAGCAAGAGAAAATACATAAAGTTTTAATAGTCGATGATCACACGATATTAAGAGAAGGGCTCTGTCAGCTGATTAATTCTACGCCTGGAATGAGTGTGTGTGGAACAGCAAAAAACGCTCATGAGGGTTTTGAACTTATTGAAAAAACTCAGCCTGACCTTGTCCTGGTCGATATTTCTCTTCCTGGGAAAAGCGGTTTGGAACTTATCAAAGATATCCATGCGGTCTATCCGGATATCGCCATTTTCGTTTTATCTATGCATGAAGAGTCATTATATGCGGAAAGAGTTTTGCGAGCAGGTGCTCGAGGGTATCTCATGAAGAGCGAAGGAGGGGAAAAATTGATTGCTGCCATTCAGAAAGTTATGGCTGGGGGAATTTCTGTAAGTGATCAAGTAGCTAACCGCATACTCCAAGGGGTTTCTGGCAAAAGAAAAGCTTTATCGATTAGTCCCATTGAAGCTTTAAGCGACCGGGAATTTGAGGTTTTTCAATTAATAGGCAAGGGGTATGGGAGTAGACAGATTGCTGAGCAATTGAGCTTGAGCGTTAAAACTGTAGAAGCTTACCGGGCGAGCATTAAACAAAAACTCTATCTCAAAAGTGGTCCCCAACTTGTTCATTATGCCATTTCTTGGCAGCAATCTCAAACTAATTCTGTCGATTCCAACACGTTACCTACAAACAACTAATTTTTTCTTTTTTTTTATAAGAGCGCCTAGGAAATATCTATCTATTTGAGTAGATGGGATCAAAGCGCTTATAGGAGTACTTGCCATCATGTTTTTTGAATTGCAAGCTAAAGCCCTTGAAAAGAGGATAACAGAAATGGAACAGATAGGCATTTTCTCCTCGCAAGGATATCCACTACTAGAAGGAAACAACCGGGAAAGATCCTATCAAGTGCATCTCTTGCGGGCAAGGCTCTTTTGTCCAATTGCTCTCTTGTATGTAGACAACGTCACAATCCCCCTTGGAAAGGGTGATACTGTCTGTTCTAAACAGGTATTTTTGAAGATCATCTAGATACCACTAAGGGGCTGATAGGGCCTGATTTTGCCTTTTAAAAAGTAGACCCCCTTCCAAAACGGCTCACCTATTCCCTTTAGGGAAACCTCTGGTCGTAGGAGGTTGCCTCTGAAAAACAGGCTCACGTTTTTATCGCTTCAATTGGAAGAGGATAGAGGATTGCCCATTTTTATATGCGAAAATAAGGGATTTGCCTATTATATACTAGGTATTATCTCTTTTTATATGGACGGGGTTATTATGAATATAAAAATAATAAATAGGATGATTTTAAATACATTACTCGTAATGTAAATCAAAAGGTTATATCTTTAAAAAAACATACAAGAATATATTATTATAATTATGAGTATAATATATATAAAAAATACATGATTTATCAGCAAATCCTTATCATAATAACCATTTCAAAGTAATCAGGACATAGCGATACAAACATTCCCTCTTTTAATAGGTGATAGCACCTAAGTTATAATCCATCATTTTCCTCCATATCACTAATTGCCTAAAAAGAATATAGATATTACGGTTGCAAATGAAGTCCGGTTGGCATACCGGCTTCAATTATTGGCTTTTGTTTGCAATATAAAAATGAAAGCCGTTTGGTATGAACAACTAAATAGGAGGAATTCTATGGCACAAGCAACAACTGCTACGACTATTGCGATTCCTGAAAGATCGCTTTTTTCATGGAATCGAATGTGGTTGGGCATTGGTCTACTTAGCGGTTGGTATATTCTTGTCAATCTATATGAAAGAGCATTTGCTTTTACAAAAGGACTGGATTATACCTCCCCTGAGTATCAGACCTATTGGATGAATCTGCTTTTAGCAGAACTGGCTTTGGAGGCGCTGTCTTTCATTGCCGTATGCACCTGGCTATGGGTGACTAGGGATAGAAATTTAGAAAATATTTCTCCTGTCGAAGAGCTCAGAAGGTACTGGAATCTCGGGCTGTTTATTGTGGTCTATACTGTAGGACTTTACTGGGGAGCCAGTTACTTTACTGAGCAAGATGGGACATGGCATCAAACGGTGATTCGTGATACGGATTTTACTCCAAGTCATATCATCGAGTTCTATCAAAGCTATCCTATATACATAATACTGGGAGTAGGGTCCTTCATGTATGCCATAACCAGGCTGCCTATGTTTGCTAGGTCTTTTTCTATTCCCTATGCCGTACTTGTTGGTTCCCCGCTGATGATCTTTCCTAATGTGGGATTGAACGAATTCGGTCATACCCGCTGGTTTATGGAGGAGCTTTTTGTGGCGCCACTCCACTGGGGTTTTGTAGCCTTTGGATGGGGCGCATTAGCGATCATGGGGGTTTGGCTCCAAGCATGTCCTAGGGTCTATGAGTTGATCAAGCAGGTTTATTTAGGAAAAACAGCAACTTCGCCAGTAAAAGTAATGGAGGAACCCGAAAAATCGGTTGATCCTGCGTACTGCGAAGTCTAAGAGGGGAATCGAAAAAAATCAAAATCAAAAAAATGATTCCAAAAAGGGGCGGTTTACTCATCCACCGCCCCGAATATAAACAGATTGGAGGACACATGCAACTTGCACAAGCGAATGCAGAAGCAAGAATTCTTGAAAGAAAATTTGATATTGTTGTTATTGTTTCCATGTTTTTTGCCTTTGTTGGAGGCTATCATATTCATCAGATGCTATTGGCTGGGGATTGGTCATTTTGGACCGATTGGAAAGATCGGATGTGGTGGCCAGTTGTTGCGCCAATTGCAGACATAGCATTTCCAGCGGCTGTTCAATCTATTCTTTGGACAAAATTCAAGATGCCTATAGGAGCAACCTTTTGCACTGTTGGTCTTTTCTTTGGCCAGTGGATGAATAGGTATTGGAACTTCTGGGGTTGGGGCACTTATCCTCTGAACTTCGTTTTTCCAGAGACCTTGATTCCTCAAGCGGTTGTTCTCGATGGGGTATTAATGATTTCAAATAATTTTGTCGTTACTGCGCTTGTAGGCGGAGAGCTTTGGGGATGGCTTTTTTATCCAACAAATTGGCCCATGATTGCTCCCTATCATGTGCCAGTGGAATACTATGGACAGCTGATGAGTATGGCCGATCTCATCCAGTATGAATACATCCGGACTTCTACCCCTGAGTATATACGCATGGTGGAAACCGGAACGATGAGAAGTTTTGCAGGGGGAGTGCTTGGCGTTTCCGCATTCTTCTCCGGTTTTGTATCAGCCTGTATGTACTTTTTGTGGTGGTTCTTTGGGAAATTTTTCGGTTCGACAAAGTTTGTCAGGCATTCAACCGTCTAAGGGTTTAAAAAATGAAGACAAGGAGAAAAGCTGTGAAACAAATAATAGAACATGTAGAAGCTAAGACGAAAAAAATTCTGCTTTCTTTGCTATCTCTAGGGCTTGCAATGAGTTGGTTGCCCTCACCAAGCTATGCGGTACAGGGGATGGGGGCAAAATCTCAGGAGGCATTCTTACGGATGCGAACAGTTGTGTTTTATGATACTCAGTTTTCGTTTGCTCCTACCAATAGGGTGAAAGTCGGCGAGGAGTTTAGTTGTACAGGCAAAGTCATGTTGATGCCAACATGGCCAGAGGAAATTCCTTTTACCGGAATTTCCTTTTTTAACTTCTTTGTTCCTGGACCTCAGGTTTTACGGAAAGCAATCTGGGTAAACGAAAAGTATTTTCAGTTTAATTCTGTGGTGCTTGAAAAAGGGGGAACTTATGCTTACAAAATGGTGTTGCAGGCAAGAAATCCTGGAATCTTTCCGATGGGTCCAATGCTGAGTATGGAAGGGGCAGGCCCTTTTATTGGTCCGGAAGAATTCTTGACTATCGAGGGAACGAAGGGAAGTTTTGCTAATCCTGTAAAGACCTTGTTAGGAAATACTGTTGATCTGGAAAATTATGGCACGGCGCGAGTAATTACCTGGACAATATTCACAACGCTTATCGGTGTAGTATGGTTAGGATATTGGCTTGCAAAGCCATTTACAAGAAGGTTAGGATTAGTTGCTGCTGGAAGAAAGGAAGAATTGTTTAATCCTCTGGATAGACAAGTTTGCTTCCTTTTTACAGTTGGAACAATTGTAATAGTCGCTGCCGCAGCGTTAATAACAAAGGCACAATATCCAGTAACAATCCCTATCCAGGAGACGAAGTATTATATAAAACCCCTTCCTCCTGAGCCAACACTCATTCAGGCAGAAGTTACAGATGCGACCTACGACGTACCTGGCAGAACTCTTTCCTTTCACATCCAAGTCAAAAATGTTGGGGATAAGCCCGTAGTGTTGAAAGAATTTCTGACGGCGAATGTCCGCTTCTTGAATCCAGATATCCCGGGGAATACATGGAATCCTTCCTTTCCTGAAGTCAATGGTGGACCAATGAAAGTAAGCCCATCTGAGCCGATTAATCCTGGAGAGACCAAAACGATAGAAGTTTCAATGCAAAGCGCTGAATGGGAAAATCAAAGATTAACCATGTATAACGAGACGACGAATCGCTTTGGGGGTCTGCTTTTCTTTACCGATCCCAGTGGGACCAGGCAGATTTATGCCATTGCTGATCAGATTGTTATTCCTAAATTTGGAGCGGCAATAGGCGGAGGCATGTAAGGGAAGAGGCATTATCAGAAAAACTAAAAACTAGAAATTATAAACCCTTTCTCGTCCATGGCGGGGAAGGGTTTTTTTTGTGAAAATAATAGGTTATAAAACTCCATAATTACGAAGGCCTTGTCTTTCCGTTTCGGTGATATGCATTCCTTCGAGCCTCTTTTATCCTCTACGAGATAATATATTAAAGAAAATGATGAGATACATAATATACATAATTCTACCTACACAAATACTGTATTATTTTTATTAATTATTTTATTTTTATATGTCTGTAAGAACATAAGATATATTCTTAGGATACATACGGGTAATGCCTTAGATAGAATACAGAATATGATCTAATTGTCATGGGCAAGAAGGATGAGTTACGGTTGCCATGAACATTCGAGTTAGCGAACCGTAACTTGTAATGTTAAAAGGATGGGGAAAAGCATAGCCTAAAGGGAGAAATGGAAGGCTATGCTATACGAGTAAAAACCTCATCTTCTATTCAATAAAAAAAATAGAGACTAATCGGTAAAAGGAGGTTGATATATGGCACAAGCGACAACGCAAACGGTCTCGATATCGATACCGGACAAGTCAGCCTTCTCTTGGAAAAACCTCTGGATTGCTCTAGCTATCATCACAGCCTTTGAAATTGCTGTGAATGTCTATGAGCGAACCTTTGCGTTTGCCAAGGGGTTGGACTACTTCACTCCGGACTATCAGACCTACTGGATGAGTATCCTTTACACCGAGCTGATTCTTGAGCCGACGACACTCATCGCGCTCTGCTCTTGGTTGTGGGTAACCAGAGATCGTGCGATGGAAAACCTTGCCCCTGCAGAGGAGTTAAGGCGGTATTGGAACCTTGGACTATACCTCGTGGTCTATACCACTTTACTCTACTGGGGAGCAAGCTATTATACGGAGCAAGACGGCACGTGGCATCAGACGGTGATTAGGGATACCGACTTCACACCAAGCCACATCATCGAGTTCTATCAGAGCTATCCTATCTATATTGTGGCTGGGGTAGGATCGATGGTGTATGCCATGACAAGGTTGCCTCAATATGCGAAAGCATTTTCAGTACCCTATGCGGTGCTGGTTGGCTCTCCCTTGATGATCTTCCCCAACGTGGGTTTGAACGAATTTGGTCATACCCGTTGGTTTATGGAAGAGCTGTTTGTGGCTCCGCTCCATTGGGGATTCGTCATGTTTGGGTGGGGGGCTTTGGCAATTCTTGGCACAGTTCTTCAGATTTGTCCAAGAATCCTGGAGCTGATCAAACAGGTCTACTATGGCAAGCCGGCTACGCCACCTGCGGTTGTGTTGAACGACCCAGAAAAAGCTACGGATCCGGCTTTATGTGAAGTTTGATACTACGATATCAAGGATTCGATGGAATGGCGGGTTGATTTCACTCGCCATTCCAAAAGAAAAGGAGGAAAAATATGCAACAAGTAGCTGCAGAAGCCGAAGCAAGGGCACTCGAAAGAAAGTTCGATATTGTCGTTCTTGTATCGATGTTTCTTGCTATCCTTTCTGGCTTTCACATCCATCAGATGCTGACAGCCGGGGACTGGTCCTTCTGGATCGACTGGAAAGATAGAATGTGGTGGCCAGTGGTTGCCCCTATCATGGATATAACTTTCCCAGCAGCTTGCCAGGCTATCCTGTGGACAAAGTTTAAAGCGCCTATAGGAGCAACCTTTAGCTGTGCCGGATTGTTTTTTGGTCAGTGGATGAACAGGTATTGGAATTTCTGGGGTTGGGCACACTACCCTTTGAATTTCGTTTTCCCTGAAACGCTTCTTCCGCAAGCGATTGTCCTCGATGGCGTTTTAATGATCACCAATAACTTTGTGGTGACTGCGCTAATCGGAGGAGAGCTGTGGGGATGGCTCTTTTATCCTTCGAATTGGCCCATGATTGCTCCATACCATGTCCCTGTGGAATACTATGGACAGCTCATGAGTGTTGCTGACCTGATTCAATATCAGTACATCCGAACATCCACTCCTGAGTACATCCGAATGGTCGAAACAGGTACAATGAGAAGCTTTGCTGGAGGCGTGCTTGGCGTCTCGGCATTTTTCTCAGGATTCTGTTCGGTCATTATGTACTTTATATGGTGGTACTTCGGATATTTCTTCGGGTGGACAAAATTTATAAAACATTCGAAGGTATAAAGTATGTAAGGAAGAGGGGAGGATGGAATAATCTTCCCCTCAAACACAAAAGGAGAAAACGAAGTGAAAACATTCAACTGCGAAATTGGGATGAAAAAAATAGTCAGAGTAGGAGGAGCGCTTTTGCTCTCTGGGCTAATGCTGGCTCCTATGTCATCTCTTTTTGCTGTGCAGGGAATGGGGGCAAAATCTCAAGAGGCCTTCTTGAGAATGCGTACCGTTACCTTTTTCGATACCCGATTTTCCTTTACTCCAAACAATAGGGTGAAAGTCGGAGACGAATTTACCTGCACGGGTAAAGTGATGCTCATGCCAACATGGCCCCAAGAAATTCCTTTTTCAGGAATATCCTTCTTTAACTTCTTCGTTCCTGGGCCACAGGTGTTGCGGAAGGCTATTTTTGTTAATGAAAAATACTTCCAATTTAATTCTGTGGTGTTGGAAAAAGGAGGAGTTTACGAATATAAAATGGTTAATCAAGCCAGGACACCCGGAATATGGCCTGTTGGTCCTATGGTTAGTATGGAAGAAGCTGGACCGTTCATCGGACCTGAAGAATTCTTGACGATTGAAGGCTCTGGTGCTGGTTTTACCAATCCAGTAAAGACCTTGTTAGGGAATACAATCGATCTAGAAAATTATGGTGAAGGTCGAATGATAGCTTGGACGCTACTAACCTCTGCCATTGCGGTAGTCTGGCTTGTATATTGGTGCTCTAAGCCATTCACAAGAAGGCTTGGATTAGTGGCAGCTGGAAGAAAAGAGGATCTATTCAGCCCTATGGATAGACAGGTCTGTTTCCTGTTTACCATCGGAACAATCGTATTGGTAGCAGCAGCAGCAATGATAACCAAAGCTCAGTATCCAATAACGATACCGATTCAGGAAACAAAATACTATATCAAACCTCTGCCTCCAGAACCAGCTTTAATTCAAGCTGAAGTAACTGATGCGACTTACGATGTTCCAGGCCGGACTTTGTCATTCCATTTGCAGGTTAAAAATATCGGTGATAAACCTGTCGTTTTAAAAGAGTTTTTAACTGCAAACGTCAGGTTTTTAAATCCCGATGTCCCTGGAAATACTTGGAATGAAAACAATCCTGAAGTAAATGGTGGTCCTATGAGGGTAACCCCATCGGAGCCAATCAATCCGGGAGAAACAAAGACATTAGAAGTCTCCATGCAGAGTGCAGAATGGGAAAATCAAAGACTCACAATGTATCATGAGTCAACAAACCGATTTGGAGGACTTCTGTTCTTTACGGATACTTCTGGAACACGTCAAGTCTTTGCTATTGCTGATCAAATCGTCATTCCGAAATTCGGTGCTACCATGGGCGGTGGTATGTAATTACATAAACAAGCGGTATTTAAATAGAAACAAGCCCTCCTCCAGGATTCTGGAAGAGGGCTTGTTGTTAATGGTGATAAACTTTATCCTTTTTTTCCAGACTTATAGCCTGTAATGCCACATTAGAGGAGAAACATGTTTTTCCTAGTGTGTCTTGCCTTGCAATTATCTCTGGTCAACCATACCGAAGTTAATTGAAAACATATTGAATGCTTTGGGAGAGCAAAACAAAATAGTTAGTTCTAGTGGTTTCAGAAATTATTTTATTTGAGCCATGGTTGTTTTTTTTCCTCTAAATCGAAGATGCATATATTCTACACAGCGTTTCAACTCTGATAGAATTTCTATATCCTTTGTCTAGTGCAAATGAAGGCCGCTTGTAATCGCCTAAGAATTTCCTTTAGAGAATAGGTGTATATCCGCAACCTTCCTTTTTTGTTTTTCAATTTACATGAATAAAAAAACTTGCTGAAGACACCATCTCAATTTCAAACTATTTTATATGCATGGATTTTGAAAATCCATATCGATCCAAAAGGTTATCTGGCAAGTAGAGCGGATTAGGAAGGTGTATACTAAATTCAAAATATTGTATCCAACTCAAATGGAACTTGATAGCACGAGAAAAGAATATCAATTATGGGCTTTGTTTCCTTTCAGTACTGCTCAGGAAGAACCATAAAACACCACCAGGGGGGTTGCTCGAGGGATAGGCATCGAAAAAATGCCGGAAGAATTTCCCAAAATCAAAAAGATATGTGAAGGTAAGTAGCATTAGAAGCAAACCTACTATGTTTGGACAGTAGGAAGTTCGTATCGATAGAAGTATATGTGTCAATACATACAGGAATGACAAGCCAAAAATCGCATTAGCTCTAATTTCTAGAAGTAAATGAGTATGCCTGTGCTTGTTCCTATTTCCTGTAAGAAAAGATTTTCCATAGCTCTGAAGAAACGAAAGAATTAAGGATTCAAAAAATAACTGAGATTGCTCTCTTTTCGTTCCGTCATGCTTACAACTCACCCCTGTATAAATAGTCTCAAAACTTAATTTTAATTTTTATCCACTCCAAATTCTTTTTTAGTTCGAGGCTTAAAAAGACGTAAATAGTCAATCGTCCGACGGTCCGTCCTATCCGCGACACGAAACAACTCTGGATGCAATTTTGCCAAATCAAAGCGTTTGGTAATCACCCTGTCTTCTATTTTCCGATCATCTCAGAAGTGGGGCTAGATAGACTTTAATGCTATTGGTTCATCCCTTATGCTCCTTCCCCACTCCATTTTAAAAAGAAGAGCAATATATGTATGCATTCATAAATCAAAGAATTGGTCCCAGAGTTAAAAAATTGCATGGGCTATTTCCTAACCCATGTTGGTGAAAATGGGCTGATTTTGGGGGTGCGCCAGAGGAGAGGAAGCGATTTTTGCAAAAACATAGTGCTACACTGTGAATAGATTTTCTTAAGTTATTACTCGATTAACCTTGCATGTGTTGGCATTTAGAAATAATGTCTCTTCATGTTTTTGCGGATTGTGCCGATTCGGCGACCAAGCAAGAAGAAGGTCCACTATGTTCGGCTGGTGGAGAGCTACTACAATCGAGGGAAGATTAAGCAGCAGACGATTGCCAATCTTAGGCGGAGGAAGCTTTTGGCTCCGCATGTGGACCAGCTCGTGGAGCTTTTAAAGGGGGAGCCGCGGAAGACGATGACAGAAGAAAAACATCTCTCGGCGGTGGAGGCCGTATGTGCCTACAAGGAGTTTAGCCAAGTGGAACAGGCCTTTCGGAAGCTAAGGGATGTCCTAGAGATGCGTCCGATCTATCACCATGATCCCCAGCGGGTCCAGGTCCATGTCTTTGTTGCCGCCTTGGCCTTCTTGCTCGACCGACTCTTGGAGAAAAAGCTAAAGTTAGCCAAGCTCCCTTTTTCCACCGAAGAGGCCTTGACTCTCCTCCGTACCGTTCACGTCGTCGAGGCAGATGTTGGAGGCACCAAACACCGCGGGGTCACGGCAGGAAACCGACAGGCGCGTCAGATCCTTTCCGCCCTGAAAATCAGCTTCTTAGAGCCTTGGAAACCCAAAAAAAGAACCTCTAAAACCCCCACATAATGACACATTGAAAAAAGTATCATTGATAATCAATAACTTACGAAATTTTCACCAAACATGGGCTAAGAAAAATCTATCCACCACTGGCTAATGTATAATGATTCAATGAGATAACAACATTAGGAGTCATAACTTGTTATTAATAAGGCAGAAAACAAAATATTTTTTATAGAGTAGCTAAAAAATAAACAGTTTCTATAAGATATACTAATATTACGTTATATTAATAATTTAAATATTATTTAAAATATATTGAAAATAAATAGATAAAATAATCAAAAACAATATTAGATTTTTAATCCTAGTAATTATACCAGGATTATCCTAATATCAAATACAAGAAATGTCTGTTTGAAACCCTAAAAAAGATTAATTGATTATAGTTAGTCTCCATTAGACGTGGAGACGATAATGGATTAAAGGAGGTTGATATATGGCACAAGCGACAACGCAAACGGTCTCGATATCTATACCGGACAAGTCAGCCTTCTCTTGGAAAAACCTCTGGATTGCTCTAGCCATCATCACAGTCTTTGAAATTGCTGTGAATGTCTATGAGCGAACCTTTGCGTTTGCCAAGGGGTTGGACTACTTCACTCCGGACTATCAGACCTACTGGATGAGTATCCTTTACACCGAGCTGATTCTTGAGCCGACGACACTCATCGCGCTCTGCTCTTGGTTGTGGGTAACCAGAGATCGTGCGATGGAAAACCTTGCCCCTGCAGAGGAGTTAAGGCGGTATTGGAACCTTGGACTATTTGTCGTGGTCTATACCGTTCTACTCTACTGGGGAGCAAGCTATTATACGGAGCAAGACGGCACGTGGCATCAGACGGTGATTAGGGATACCGACTTCACACCAAGCCACATCATCGAGTTCTATCAGAGCTATCCTATCTATATCATAGCTGGGGTAGGATCGATGGTGTATGCCATGACAAGACTTCCCGCCTATGCGAGAGCTTTCTCTGTACCCTATGCGGTGCTGGTTGGCTCTCCCTTGATGATCTTCCCCAACGTGGGTTTGAACGAATTTGGTCATACCCGTTGGTTTATGGAAGAGCTGTTTGTGGCTCCGCTCCATTGGGGATTCGTCATGTTTGGGTGGGGGGCTCTGGGAATTCTTGGCACATGGCTTCAAGCTTGCCCAAGAGTTCTGGAGCTGATCAAACAGGTCTACTATGGCAAGCCGGCTACGCCACCTGCGGTTGTGTTAAACGACCCAGAGAGAACAACAAAAATGGAATTGTGCGAAATATAAGTTGAAAAAAAAGGCGGGAAACCTATAATTATTGGCAAGGTTTCCCGCTCAAGCCTAAAAAAGAATTATCGGGAGTATTCAAATGAAAAAATCTCCGAAAAGCAATAAGAAAATACAAATAAAAATATTGGCTATTTTGTGTGTGCTCCTTTTTTCTCCATTTTTCTCTCTTTCTTCCCTGTTTGCGCACGGCCGATTAGTTCCTGCTAAACCTTTATGTCCCATTCAGCAAAAAGGCGATTTTGCTATTCATATGGATGTTTTCCCACATTCTAAACTTACAGCTCTAGAAAAATGTGGGACTGTTTATTGTCATGAAGTGCCTTTTACTGGCAATATGACACTTGTATTTGATCTTTACAGTGTTCAGAATGTTCTTAATCATACCCCTGTTCGCATTGAAGTGATTGAAGAGCCATTACATCGGACCATAGCTTCTATTCCTCCAACCATTTATGCTAATGGCATTGCAAAAATTCCTGTGAATTTCAATCATCCTGGTCATTATAAGATTGTGTTGCATGTGCCAAAATCCGCTTCTGAAGAGTTGCTGAATAAGGTTGATTCGATTAGCCAAGCTCAGGTTGCTCAGGATGTGGACTTTGTATTTCCTCTTGCCGTTGGTATGCAAAAATATACTTTAGGATGGGTTGCTACATGGGCGATGGGGATTCTTTTTACTACTTTTGTTCTGAGCTTCATTCTCTATGATGAACGGTCTTTTTACGTTAAATGGAAAATGAGAAAAATGGCCGAAGAAGAAGGGTCAGAATAAAAAAATGACCCTTTATTTTTGGCCATTAGAAATAACTTTTGTTTTCCTCAGATTCACTAAACATCTTTATTATATATAAACCTTAGAATCTTTGTTGTTGAATTGATTTTTTTAACAACCTCTTGTTCAAAAGAGTTTTTACTCTTTTCAAAAGATTGTCTTCCAAAAAGAGGGCTTTTTTTATGCAAAGTTATAAAGCTCATCGGTCGACCACATCTATTTATCCCACAAAAATTGATCCAACAGCGGTTGTTATTTTTGGAGCTACCGGTGATTTAACCCAAAGAAAGATTATTCCTGCTTTTTATCACCTTCGTAAGCATGGGCGGTTACCCGATCATTTCGTCATTGTTGGCTTTGCGCGTAGACCGTATGGAGAAAAAGAATTTAGGGCGCTTTTAAAACAATCCCTCGAGGATTATTCTCATACGCATCCTATAGATCCAGAGATTTGGCAATGGCTCGAGGAAAGAATCTTTTATTTGCAAGGGGATTTAGCAAATTCTGAAGATTATGTGAAACTTGCCCATCTCCTCAACTCTTTGCCTGAATCCAAATATTATAAGGATAATCATCTTTTTTACTTAGCAACTGCTCCAAAATATTTTCCTATTGTTTCGGAAAATTTGGCAAAAGCTGGCTTAAATCCCCAGCCTGGAATCTCTGGACAAAGACGGCTAATTGTAGAAAAGCCTTTTGGTATAGATTTAAAATCGGCCAGAGAGCTAAATTCCATTCTGCAAAAATATTTTCCTGAAAAAAGTATTTTTAGAATAGATCATTATCTGGGTAAAGAAACAGTTCAAAATCTCCTTTATTTTAGGTTTGGTAATTCGATATTTGAGCCTCTTTGGGACAGAAAATATATCGATCATGTACAAATTACTGTTGCTGAGACGCAAACCATTGGGAGTCGCGGAGAATACTATGATGCAACTGGAGCTTCACGGGATATGCTACAAAACCATTTAATGCAGCTTTTCAGTCTGATTGCCATGGAGCCACCAGCTTCTCTTGAAGCTGAGTCAATTAGGGATGAAAAAGTGAAAGTTTTAAAGTCAGTGCCTATCCCATCTTCCGAAGAATGGCTGCACAATAGCGTCCGTGCTCAGTATGGACCTGGGATTTTAGGAGGGAAAACAATTAAAGCCTATAGGGAAGAAGATAAGGTCTCTAAGAATTCTCTTACAGAAACCTATGTGTGTGTGAAACTTGAGATCGATAACTGGAGGTGGAGTGGTGTCCCTTTTTATTTAAGAACTGGAAAGGCGTTGGCTAAACAGTTCAGCGAAATTTGTATCGTTTTCAATCGACCTCCCTGCGTCCTGTTTGCAAACAGCACCAAAAAAGTGGCAAGAAACTGGTTGAAAATTCGTATTCAACCCAACGAAGGGATTCATCTTCTTTTTAATACCAAAGTACCCAATCTACCTGCTCTGCAGGAGGCAAAAATGGATTTTTATTACAGGAGATATGGAGATCATTATTTCCCAGAAGCCTATGAAAGATTACTGTTGGATGCCCTGAATGGAGAATCAACCCTTTTTACCCGATCGGATGAAGTAGAGTATGCGTGGAGAGTTATCGATGCTTTAAGAAATGCATGGAGTGAGGAAGAAGTTGATTCTATTCCTCTTTATGCTCCAGGCTCTATGGGACCTGTCGAAGCAGATGAATTGTTGCGAAGGGACGGCCGCTATTGGGGACCTCCTCCAAAGGAAGAAGAAGAAATACAGGAAGCGGAAAGTTGAATGGTATGAAAAAACTATGAATCGGATGGATGTGATCTCTTTTGAAAGATTAGAAGAGTGGCTTGTGTATCTTACTTTATCTTTTAAAGAAATAGTAAAAACTTCATTATCTCATAAACCAATATGTCATGTGGCTTTATCAGGAGGTAGTACGCCAGTTCCTTTTTATGAGCGGTTGTGCACAGAAGCATTACCCTGGGAAAAGATCTGCTTTTGGCTTGGTGATGAGCGCTGGGTTCCAAGCGAAGATCCTCAGAGTAATGAAGGAATGATTCGCAGAACTTTGGGGGCTACGAATAAGGAATTCCAATTTTATGGCTGGCATCTCTCTGAAGAGCCTTCTCAAGCAGCAGCACTCTATGAAAAAATGCTGCTTGAGAAGGTAGGAAATCCTCCCGTTTTTGACTTGATCCTATTGGGCATTGGGGAAGATGGTCATACCGCCTCTCTTTTCCCTGATTCTAAGGCTTTAGAAGAAAAAGAACACTATACCGCTCTTTCGCTTCAGCCTTCTAGCGGACAAATCCGACTTACCTTTACTTTTCCTTTAATAAATATGGCACATCAGATCTGGTTTTTGGTGTCTGGTAATAAAAAACAACCAATCATTGAAAAGGTACTGTCTGCGTCTCCTGAAATTCCTGCTGGAAAGGTCATAGCCAAAAACAAAAAGTTAATTTGGCTTAAGGCTTAGCAGCCAATCCAGCTCTTCTCTTCACGGTTGGTTCGGCAACTTACTTTCTTTTCCTATCGCCACAGAGTAGAAAGTAAAGAATAGTTATTGCTATTGCGTTGCCAGTCTAGCAATAAATAGGCATAGCGAACATCTATTCGCTCAAGAAGTTTGGCGTGCTGATCGGTCAGAGCCTCAGCAGGCAGCAGGGCAAGGCGGCGAGAAGGGGTGCTACCTCCCCAAACGGACTCCGACAAACTGGCGGCATTACCCCCACGAGGACTATCTGTGGAGGATTGACCAAAAGGCGATGAGAGCGTCAAACAAGCGCCTACACAAAAGTTTCCATCCCCGGGCAGAAGGGGGGGATCTGCAAAATCAGTGGGAAGCGCTAAAAAGGTTTTGCCTGACCCAAAGCAAGAGGGGGGGTAAACGGCTGGGGGATTGCAAGCAGCGGACTAAACTACAAGAGAAAGAATTTCCTCTCCTCTGATGGAGGGGTGGTACAGGGTGAGCCCTTCGATGGTCATGGTGGCTCGCACGGGCCGGCTGGCCCGGTTCGGTTTCGGATGGCCCCTAGAAGTTGTGCTAGTCTCATGGAATCAAAATCCCCGTCATGAACGGGCAAATCCCTCTCTTTGCAGGAAAAGATGACCAAGGAGCTCCTTTCGATCCTTCCCTGCTTTCTCAAGCCCTCTTTACGGGTTGCGCAAAAGAAAAGACAAGAGGTCACGGTGAAAGCCGATAAGGCAGGATAAGACGATGCGTCGAACGATTCAGATGGAGGGCCTGCTGCTAAAATAGAAAAAGCGCCAGATGCTAGAGGACCTTGGCCTACGCTACGCAGCCGAGAAGGAGCGGTTTCTTGTCTATTATTCTGACTTGGACCATTTCGCGGAAAGCTTCTCACGAACGCAAAGAGCGTGATCGGATAACATCATCTGGATGTAAAAGCCTAAGCGGGTAGTCAGCAAGAATGTGGAAGGTAGCCCTCCAGGATGCCTATGAAACAATCAAAAATGGTTGTAGCTTTGATGGTAAGGATTGGGTCAAAAATCTATAAGAAAGAAAAATGGACAGAAGAAGAAAAGCGATGGGCTTTCTGGGTATTAAATTCTCCGCAGCGGATCGCTTGTGTGTTAGGAAAAAGAAAGCCGCCCGCTTCTACATTTCACCTCACAAAAGAGAGGCAAGAAGCCATCCTTTTCAGGTTACGAAAGGACTTACAAAAGGTAATCGGCAGGCTGCTAAGAGTGAGGGAAGCTAGATCTATTCTGTATGATGAAGAAATGTATCGGACTTTTGAAGAGAAGGGTGGGCAGTATGTCGCGCTCGTGAGTCTTGAACGAGATAAAGGGATTGTCATTCTACTAGCAGGCAATCTGAAGATTCGGAGAATGAAAGGAAAAGGAGGCGGTCATTCCCTACGCAGCGCCACGAAAAGTTCCGAAGCGGTTAGAAGGAAAAGCGGTCGGGATAGAGGCTAGACTTTCTGAAGTTTTGACAGAGGACCACGGAAAGAAATAGGGGAGAGGGTTTGGGGAGTAAAGCAAGACGCAGCTGCAAGCACAACCTGGAGAAGAGAAAGCAATGGGGTCGTTTACACAAGGTACAAACAGGAATAGAGGGGTGGATAAACACAAACTTGCGAAAACTTTTCAAGCTACGAAGTCTTGCGGTCATTGTGTCTTTGAGGATCTACCTATATATGGGAAAGTGCCAAGCAAAGAACTTACTAGGCGTAGTATACAAATGCGCAAGCTAGGCGCTTCAAGAGCGAATCAATTTTCTGGCGCTTGCGGGAGTTTCTCCTTGAGAGCAGGTTAATCCAGCCTATAACTCTCTGGTTCTGTCCCCAGTGTGGGTGTAGGTCCATCCAAAGAACTGCAGGGAGGGAGAAGTTTGTATGCCGGCATGATGGGCATGTGAGCTATAGGGACAGGGTTGGCGCATACAACCGCAGAGGAAAGATCGGAGACCGGGAGATATGCCTGTGGATGCTGCAGAGCCGGCTGCATGCGATCCTTCCTGTGAGGTTTACTCGTAAGAGCGGGAAACCGCTCCATTGGAATCCCGAGGAGGGGGACTGTCCCGAGGTGGATGGCTCTAGGCACTGGGGAGGTGTCATCTTTGATTGTTAAGATGACCTGCTAATTCTATTCCGCTTCCCCGGAGAACGAAACGGTCTTAGAATCCCAGAGCCTCCCAGTCCAAAACGAAGACGAAAAGAACGGACTTGGGTCAGGCGTAAGCAAGTCCCGAGTATGTTTTTAGGAACAGTAGAATATTTGCGCAGTCTTCAATCAGGCAGATTGAGTCATCTGGTCGTATGGAAGTGGTTTTCTTGAAAAGCAAGGGAATTGGCTACAAGTTTTTTTGATTTTGGCACTCTATTTTTAGTGAATTTGAAAAAGGAGATTGAATAGTTGAATAGCATATCGCATACATATAGCTTCGGAATAATATAAAAAGTTTTAATTATTCTTTTTATCTATCTTTGTGAGCAGAGGATTGAACAATAAAAAAAGACCAATTAGACTTTTTAGGATAAAAAGGGAAGAGCTTTTATACGTTTTTTGGGCAGCTACCACTATTTTTATTTTTTGGGGAGGAGCCTGGGGATGGAGTGAGGTGTTGGAAAATCAAAAAGAAAAGGATAGGGTTTTTTTTCAAGCTTATCAGGATGCTCTGGTGGCCTTTAAGAGGCTCAAGTTGGAGGAAGCGCAAAAAGCCATTTCTAGGGCTATGGAATTAAGGCCAAATGATCCACGTGCTATCGTTTTAGCTGCCCGGATCTATTTAAAGCAGAAGGATTATGAAAGGGCAGAAAAAGAATTGTACAAGGTTTTCAAAATACAACCAGACTATGGTCCCGCCTATCAATATTTAGGAGAGGTTTTTTTTGCAAAAAAAGATTTCAAAGAAGCATTATATCGGTTCGAACAAGCAGCATTACATGATCCTATGAACAAAGAGATTCTTTTGAAAAGGATCTATTGTGAAATTGGATTAGGAAGGCTTTTAGGTGCAGAGAATTTACTTTCTGAATTAAGTGCTTTTGATGAAGCTTCTCCTGGCTATTATTTTGCTAGGGCTGCTCTGTGTCGGGTTCAAAAAAAATATGCGGATGAAAAAAATTTTCTTGATACTGCTCGCATCATATATGGTAACGATGCTTTTAGTCAGTATCTTGCTGACTATGAATCCTTGTTTGCCAAAAAACAAACATTGAATTAATTTGTTGGCTGAATCAACGGATGATATAAAGAGAGGAGTAAGGGCGGGGTAGCCAAGTGGTAAGGCCGGGCTCTGCAAAAGCCCTATGCGTGGGTTCGATTCCCACCCCCGCCTCATATTATAGAATGCCATAGGAAAGGGGGGGGCTTATCTCCTGATAGTGGTGTAGCCTTAAGCAAAGAGTTTTATATTTAGTATATATTATGGTTTATTTGAAGATATTCTTTTGGCTTCTTTCTGCTTCTTTTTCTTATATGCTTAAAAAAGAGCTTCCTCTTTTTTTTCATTCCTTGACAATTGGAGCGTTGTTAGGGGCGGTGTGCTGGATAATTGCCAGTACCTATACTCTCCTTTGGAATAAGAAATTTAGGGCCAATCCGATCCATCATCTATTTTGTGGCTTAGCGGCCGTTGCAACGACTCTTTTTGTGATCTGCTTTTTTTCTTTGAAATATTCTAAGGAGGTTGGCAAACTGATTGTTTTTAATTGGGCGGCCAAAATTTTAAAGGATTCTCGTTGGGAAGATTGGACTTTAGCTCAATCTTATGAGGCTGTTCGAGTCAGTGGAAGAGAAAAGTTTCTTCCTCCTCCCCAAGCTCAATTCGTTCCACTGGTAGATCCATATTCCAGAGCGATTGTGGCCAATATCTATGCAAGGAATGCAGCATACGATTTCTCAAAAAATCATCCCGCGCTTTCTTTGATTATTCACCCAGATGTTTCTGTGCCCAGCCGAGCTCTACTCCAAGACATGAACGCTTTTTTCCAAAGTAGCCCTCAAGTGTATCCTGTGGATAGGGCTCTCAAAATCGTTACCTACTATCTCATTTCGATTCTCGATTCTCAAATGGGAAGGCTTGTTGTTTTATCTCGGTCAATCCTTGCGCTGCTGTTTGTTGTCTTTCAGCTTATCCCATTTTGCTTGATTGGATGGGCAGCTTATCAGGACATTCGAGTCAGGACATAGTTTTTTTAGCAGCCAAAAAAAATACAAGTTCTGTGTTTACAAATGTGGTTATTTTAACACAATACAGTAAGACAGAAAGGATCTTTGCTTTTTTGTAAGGGAAAGGTCGCATCGGTTTTGAAGCTATTAAAAACATCTCGATCTTTGGGGAGAAGGATTGAACCTAAACAATGAATGCAAATCATCTCATTATCGGTTTGGGGGGAACGGGAGGAAAAATTATACGAGCTTTCCGAAAGACCATCTTTCAAGAATTCAGGAAAATCGATCCTCCCAATGTCCGGCTCTCTTACCTTTATGTCGATTCAAGCGATGAACTGATGCGTCTTGATGATCCTAGTTGGAAAGTTCTTGGACAGAGTGTTCAAATTCCACCAACCAGTCAACTTTTAATAAAATCTTCTAATTTGGCTTCAATCCTTGAGGACCTGCCGAGTTATCCTGGCATTCAGCCTTGGATTGGAGACAAAACCATTTGGAGAGACATCCTCAATAGTATTATTGGGGATGCCATCGGAGGGCAGAAAAGGAGGCTTGGAAGATTTCTTTTTGCCAGTCATGCTGACGAATTTTGTCGCAGACTTACCCATCTTGTAAACGAAATTCAAAAAGGTGGCCAACAGGATGTTACTTTTCATGTTTGTTGTGGCTTGGCGGGTGGAACAGGCAGTGGGATACTGATTGATTGTGTTAGTCAAATAAGGAAAAACTATCCCGATACACTTCAATACCGAATTATCCTTTATACGTTATTGCCCGAAGAGCATCCGAAACCTAACTGGAATACAGGAAATTATCATGCCAATGGCTATGCCGCTTTGCTTGAACTCAATGCTTTGAGTATCGGTAAGTTTTATCCCTGTGACATTGCCGGGGATGGAAGAAAATTAGAAGAACTCAAAACGCCTTTCAATGGGTGTTATGTTTTTACCAATTTTAACGAAAACGGACTGGCCGTGGATATCTCAGAAGATATACCTAATATTCTAGCTGATTTTCTTTACCAAAAAATTGTGACAGTCAGAAACATTAACTGGGAATCGCTCGGACGGGCTGAGAATGCAGAAAATGGGGACGGAAATCCTGAAACGCTGCCCGGTTCGAATGATCCTGTTCGTTCGAAAAGATTTTTAACTTTTGGTGTCAAAAGGCTTTCTGTCCCTGAATCGGAAATTTCTGAGTACATTGCCTTCCAATTTGCTCGACAAGCGGCTTTGCAGCTTCGCTATAACAACTGGTCTGAGACTGATGGCTTTTTATCCGATCCACGTAATCTGGATATGGTGAGCTATGTGAGTAGCCCCGAACAGCTTGAGCGATGGATGCTCAGCGACGAACACTTCATCTTGTCTTCTCCGATTCTTGAATCGGATGGGGTAGGCTCAAAATGGCAGCCTGTGAGCCGGTATTGGATGAATGTGACGACTAATTTAAAAGAATATGTGCAGGGAAAGGAAACAGCGGACAAATGGTTGGATCGATTGAAAAACTTGTTGGATACAAGGTTTCAAGAGCAATACAGAGGACAAGGAGTTAAAGCTTTTTATGAGACAGTAAGTCAATCAACTAGAGAAAGGGCCAGAGAAATAAGGCAAAAATTGGAGCGTGAGCTTTTTTCAGATTGGATTAATGGAACAAAATCCGCTCACGAAATCAGCTCTCTTCTTGGAGCTTTAATTCCTCATTTAAAAGCTCGATTCGATCGTATAGAAGAAGAAATCACCAAACTAAAACCACAGGAAGAGGAATTGGCCAAAAAATTGTCGGAACAACAAAAAGAGTGGGCCAAAGTGGGTGTAATTTCGGATATGTTTGGGAAAAGGAGAAGGCTTTTTGATGCGGCTTCTACTGTATTGCAAGATCTTTATACGGTGAGGACAAAAATAGAAGGTTGGCAATTTGCCAAGAAATTCCTGCCTGTGATTATTGAAGAAATCGTTTTATTAAAGGCCGATGTGGATAAGGCCGCATCGATGATTGCTGAATCCATTAAAGCATTTGAAGATCAAATAGCTGTTCGTTGTTCAGATCAGGGGGCAATGATCGATTTAAGAAAACAGGTGATCCGTTTTTACGATCCGGAGCTTGTTAAAAATGTTACAAAAAGATTGATTAAAGATCAAAAAGAAGCAACTACCCAAACACAAAGAGTCAGAACGGCTATTGCTGAGAAGCTTGGAGAAAAACTCGATTTTAAAACTCTAAATGAAAGGATCTCTAAGACCGTGTTTCTCGATACTCTAGAAAGACAATGCATGGAAAATGCAAAGATTGCGCATAACAATTTAGTGCAGACCGAAAGTGATCGGCTTATTGGAGTAAGTATTATAGAAAAATTAAAAGAGAGGTATGCAGATAGGCAATCACTTCGACTCTACTTAGACAATGTTGTTAAGGCTGCAGGCAATTATCTTATCTTTAATTCGGATGAGAAAAGAAGAGTTGGACAAGGCATTAATCCTACCGCACAAATAGCTGTATCAAATTTTACAGTTATCCTTCCAAAAGCTCCCGAAATGGAAGATTACATCAAAGTTCTCAAGGAAGTCTTTTTTGAATGTATTCGCAATCCAAGCAAAGAGTTTATTGAAAATGATACTCGGCTCAATGAAATCATCCTTGTGAGCATTACGAACCTTTTCCCTCTGCGCATTGTCCAGCATATGTCTTTTCTGAAGTCCAAATATTTAGAAAGAATTAATGGATCTGATTCGAAAAGAGCCCGTATGGAGTTGCATATTGAAGGGGATGGCCAAACCCTTCCTTCGCTTTTTGTTCCTACTCGAACAGAATTGGAAGAAAGGTTAGCTCCCGTTCTTCTTTTAGGAATGGTCCTGAAGGAAAAAGAGGAAGATGGTACTGAAAGAGAAATGCTTCAAAAAATTGAGACTGAAACTGGGGCGATCCAGTTAGGCTTTATGCAAAAAGATGAATATGGGTTTGATCAACCTGTCTATCTTGGAGGAGACAATTTTTCTGAAGCCCTTTCCAATATCAGAGAAGAAGCAGGGATACTTTTGGAGCAGAAGGTTGAGGCATTGCTTAAAAGCCCAGAGATGAAGCTAGAGCCAAAAAGAAAAGAAATCGAATCTGAGATTGTCAAAAAAGTCAACAATTTGAGAGCAACAATAAAGCCAACTGATCTAAAATCAAGAAGATTGGCTGATTGGGGAAAACTGGCGATAAAAAAGGTTCGTGGCGAACTATGATCTCCCTGTGATCCTATTTTTTCATTTCGATGACAAGAAAAGGGATTTGCGATAATTTTGGAAATTGTCCTTCAAGGCTGACCAACATGTAGTCATTGAGATTGAATCAGATAAAGAATTTGTTTGTCCTGATTGTGGTAACCGCCTCATTCCTCTTGAGGAATGGCAATCAAGGAAGAAAAGACGTTTGCTTTTGCCATTTCCCTTTATTTTATTGGGATTGGTGGGAGTAATACTTGCCGGGTTAGTTTTTTCTTTCTTCAAAAACTCTTCTGCTGTAAAGAAGAAAGCTGGCCTTACTTCTTCTTTGCAGCCAAAGCTTCTTTTTAGCATCATCACTGAAGATTGTCTAGCTCGGAGTCTTGTTCGGCCATTGGTTTTGGGATTTTTACATGAGGACCTTAAGGGACAGGAGATCGGTTGGAGAGAAAGAAATCCTCAATCGACTGAGCTTTCTTTTGTCCTGCCAGATAAAACGCAAGCCATTATTAATATTCTAACTCAAAAGACAACCGATGGATTTGTCCATTTGATATCGGCAAAAGATGAATTGTTAATTTCCTGTCGGAAAATTCAAGCTGAGGAATTGAAAAGATTTCCTTTTGATATGACTGCTCCAGACCATGAAATCGTTATTGGTCAGAGTGCTCTTACCGTTATGGTTAATAATCAGAATCCTCTCAATTCCTTAAGCCTAGAACAATTAGAGAAGATCTTTTCCGGCAATATTACGCATTGGAAGGAATTAAATCTACCTTACCAAGGGGAAATTATTCTCTTTGTCCCTGATCAACGCTCATCCTGTAGCAATCAAACTCTTTCCAGTTTTTTTCGGCACATGCCTATTGATAGGACTCGTGTCAAAACAATAGGGATCGAAGAAATGAAAAAAGCGGTTTCGGATAATCCAACAAGCTTAGGTATTGCAGATTATCCATCTGTTTCACAACCTTTTGGAGCTAATGAAAATGTAAAGATCCTTTCTTTGTTTATGAAAGGAGCCGAGGCTTTCAAACCAAACCGCTTTACCATTGGCACAGAAGAGTATCCATTAGCCTTTAGATTGTACTTGTATGTCACTGATAAAAATAGTTCATGGATACAAAAATTCATTCATTATGTTTTATCCACTCAAGGTCAAAAGTGTGTTTCATCCATGGGTTTTGTCGGCAGTGGCATAGAAGAAGCAAACAGCGGATCGATTCCTACAACAGGAGCCGATGAGGGGAATCTCATTCCTCTTAATGCTTCGGAAAGATATAAAAGTTTGGTAACGGGAGCCAAAAGAGTGCCTTTTGACATTCGGTTTCGTTTTGGTAGCAAGGAATTAGATAACAAAGGGATTGTCGACATCAAAAGACTTGCACAATTTCTTTCGGAACCAGCCAATAAAGACAAGGGAGTGCTGTTGATTGGTTTTACAGACAACGTTGGAAACCACACCTATAATCTAGGGCTTTCCTTTGAAAGGGCTCAGAGCGTTGCCAATGCGTTGAAGAAAGAGGGAATAATAGTGGTAAGTGTTGCTGGAGCAGGAGAGGAAATGCCAGTTGCTTCGAACGATACGGAAGCAGGAAGGGAAAAAAACAGACGGGTAGAAGTTTGGCTTTGTGCTAAAAAGTACTGAAGCTTAGTAAAATATTAAAGAAAAAAGTATGGTTTAGTGGGAATATTTTTAGTGACTTTTGTTAAATTTTCAAATACAATAAAACAAGATAATTTCCTTTATGAGATTTGATTTGAAAAAGGAAAAGATTTCTAAGGACTTGGGCAAAAACGGATTGATAGAAGACAGAGAGGGAGAAGATCCTTTTGTCGAAAAGAAGACAGCTCCGAAGGCAAGAACTACAGGGATAAGAAAAGGCAAATGCATTAATTTTGGGGAATGTGAGGAAGCAGGAAAAATCACTGAAGTTCCTGAGGGAGTAGAATTTGTTTGTAAGAGTTGTAAAAAGCCTCTTGAAGAGGTAACACGATATGTATCTAGAAGTTCTAGTTCTTTGTTCCCATTGATCGGTGGCATTGGACTCGTTATTGTCGCCATTTTGATTCTTCTTTTTGTTATTCCTTTATTTAATGGAATGATAAATGGTCCAAAGGGAATTTTTAAAGTTTTGGAGTCTAAACCATCGTTAGTTCAGGCAGAAGAAGCTATTAAATCCCAAATTCCTAAGGGATTTACTTTTGTTGATATTAAAGAAAAGAGCGCTGTTAAAGATCAGAATGGCCAGTGGAATTTGAATTATGAGGTTACGGTTCAACCCCAGCTTACTTTCTTTTGGGTACCTGTTGGACCTGTGCTTCCCGGAAAAGAAAGATTGGAAGGTGTTCCTAAAGATCTTCAACCTTGGGCAAAATCTCATATTAAAGATCTTCTCTTTACCTTGGATCAAGAACCCGGTATGGTCTATTATCAGGACCAGAAACGAACTGCTTTTGAGGCTAATCAGCCTATTACCCTTGACTGGAAGCTAAAAGCGATAAAACAAGCTGATGGTGGATGGAAATTTTTGAATGAAGATAACAAGTTTCCTTGGGCGGCGGTGCCAGAACAAACTATTCCAGGAACACAAAAAACGGTCCTCTATTCAGCTTATGATCTGGCTACAGCCCTAAGTCAAGAAGACAATCAATGGACAGATCTAGCCAATCGGCTTAAAGAAATTGACAAGCAAGTGGCTCAAGTCTATGCGGAGGCAAAATCCGAGATTTCTAGTCCTGGCCGAAAACCTAAGTATTTGCAGCCTGGAACTGGTGGACCCACGACTGCTGCTGAAGGGGCGGGGATAGGGGCTGCGGGAGGAGCGCTTATTGGAGGACTTGCTGGAGGAGGAGCTGGAGCCGGATGGGGAGCTCTGGGAGGACTAATTCTTGGTGGGTTAGGAGGAGGATATTATTCGTATGAGAAGGAGAAAAGAGCTTGGCGTGCAAGAGTGGCAGCCCATAACGCAGCACTCCGAAGAGCTGCTGCAAAAGCAAGAGAAGAAAAAGAAAGATTATTAGAGCAATATTCACAAGAACTAAGACAAATGGCAGAGAACAGGAGATTAGCATTATCGGGGGCTAGTCCAATATTCAATCCGTCTTCACAATCCCCTCAAACTCCAGCTCCTTATATGCCTACCGCTTCTTCTCAACCTCTTCCGCCTCCTCCATTTCCATCCAATCCGCCAGCATCTTCTCCTTCCTATCCTCAAATTCCTGGATCTTTTCCTCCTGCAGAAGGGTATGGGCCTCCTCCTGGTGCTCCTCCTTTGCCTCCTCCATCTTCCTCTCCTCCACCATTTCCTTGATGGAGGCTTCTAGTATTCGGTGTCCTTTTGGAAGCCTAAGGTCGTTTCTTTTTAGCCCATTGTCCTAGAGAAAAGAGACAGGTCAGTTGGAAAGAAATAAAAATGTTTAAGAGCTGATGTGTCTAAACTTTTTATAATTTCATGGATTAATCCCAGATGCGTTCATGATCAAAGATGGATTGAATTTGTTAAGGGAAGCCTTTTTTTTGTTTCTTTATCAAAGACCTCTTTATTTTTGGTTAACCTTGCTGTTTTCTTTTTTCCTTGCTGGTTTCTGCTGGTGGCTCGCCAGTCACTATACACAACTGTGGAATCGGACATTCAAAGTCAAATTGGTCCATCATTTCTTTTGTGGTATAGCCTCTTTAATGACTTTTATTTTTGTGAGCACATTTTTCTGTCTAGGATTTACAAAAACCGCTGGAAGGGATCAGATAAACAGATGGGGTTATGAATTGGTTAGGAATGAGGAATGGGAAAATCGCACTTTTGAGCAAGCGAGAAGGGCTGTCTGGAACTTAGGAATTGAACCAGCCTATGAATGGACAAATCCTCATATTATTCCGACCACAACCTATCAAAGCCGGTTAACTGTTGCGACAATTTATGTTTCTAATGCCACAAAAAGCTTCCTTTCTATGCACCCCTTTTTAGGAAAGATCCTTGATTTAAATATCACAAAAGCTGAGACTCTCGCAAAGAAAGATATGGATGCGTATTTTGCTCTTGGAGGAACAACCTATGATGATCGTAGGGCTATTGGATTAATTTCTTCCTATTTGATATGGTCATTGGATCAACAAACTCCAAGACTTTCCTTTCTTTTTAGAGTACTTCTTGTTGTTCTTTTCCTTTTTACACAATCTATTCCCTTTACTCTTATTGGTATCGCTGCGTATAGGGATATTAAAATTCAAACGTGAGTTCCAATTAGCTCAGGTTCTTCGGGTCAATGTCCGCTACCTCTATGGCTACCAGTCTATCGAGAAGGGCAAACTCGGTGCCAGTTGATTGGGCTAATGCAACGATATAATTATGGAGATAGCTTTCGGCAATAAGGGACTCAACTGTAATGGCTAGCCTATGCCAAGAATCCATCGCCTCGAATGTGTCTTGGAGAGAGTAATTCATGGAGAACTCTTTTTGGAGGGTAAGCAGAATCCATCCCCAAATGGAGATCATCATGGGATTTTTGACCTTCCTTTTGATATGAATGACTCCAACTGCGGCCTGCCAAGACCAGTAGTTTATATCAAAAGGTCCAGTAATAGTTCTTTGCCACCAGCGCTGAAGATCGGGCTCTCGCAAAGGTCTTTCATCCGGCTTAAAAATGCTTTGAGTTGTTGGATAGCCAAACAATATATCGTAAAAACCTTTGACGAATTTTTCAGAAAGTTTTTCATGAAAAGGTTTAAATTTTTGAAAAACGGCTTCGTCATGAGCATTGAATCTTAGAGAGGTGGGGATCATGTCGATGATTGTTTGGGTCAATTCTTTAATATTTGTTTTCATAGGAAGCAGAAGGATGTAAGAAGAATAGGAAAAGAGAAGGGAGGCGATCAAGGAAAAAGATTAAGAAAAAACTAAAGATATCCTATTCAAAAAGAAAAGCCTGATTTAATTGGAATTAATGGAGATTACCAGCTCATTGAGTACCTTTTTCGCATCTCCAAAGAGCATGATCGTCTTTGGCGAATAAAAGAGATCATTATCAATACCTGCAAATCCTGTGGACATGCTGCGTTTGATGAAAAGAATCTGTTTGGCCTTATCGACATCCAATATGGGCATGCCGTATAAAGGGGAACCTGGATTTTTCCTAGCGGCTGGGTTGGTAATATCATTGGCTCCAACAACCAAAACGATGTCTGTTTCAGGAAAAAGGGGATTAATCTCTTCCATTTCAACGAGTTTATCGTAGGGTACATCAGCTTCTGCTAGCAACACATTCATATGTCCTGGCATTCTACCAGCCACAGGATGAATAGCAAATTTTACTTCGATATTTCTATTCTCTAGAACATCTGTTAGTTCTTTTACCACATGCTGAGCTTGAGCCGCAGCCATACCATATCCAGGCACTACCACAACTTTTTTAGCTGCTTCAAATAAAATGGAGGCTTCTCTAGGGGATAGGCTTTTAACGATTTTACCATCTCTTGATGGATCAGCTACTTCAAGGATCTGCCCGACTCCTCCAAAAAGAACGTTAGTAAAGGAACGGTTCATTGCTTTACACATCTGAATGGAAAGGATCAGTCCAGAACTTCCATCTAGTGCTCCAGCAATGATCAGTAGCTTATTGTTGAGCAAAAAGCCCATGAATGAAGAAGAAAGACCCGCATAAGCGTTAAGAATGGAGATAACCGTTGGCATGTCAGCTCCGCCAATCGGCAAGACTAAAAGAATGCCAAAGAGCAAAGAAAGGCATACGATAAAACCGAAAAGAAAAGGATGACTGCCTCCTTTAATGACTAAATAGGCGATTAAAAATAAGCTGAAAACAAAAACAGAAAGACTTACTAAATTTCTCCCTGGATAAAGAATAGGTCTAGTTGGAATGATTTCTTGAAGTTTACCGAAAGCCAGAAGACTACCGGTAAAAGTTAAAAAGCCTAAAAGTACTTCGACGCATAAAACAATAAGTTGAGGCATGGAAAGATTGGCTCCGTGCAGAAAATATTCAGCACTTCCTACGATGCCTGCCGCTAAAGCACCGAAGGCGTGAGATAGAGCAGTTCGTTGCGGCACGGCTGTCATTGGCATCAGCATAGCCATTGGCGTACCTATAGATGCCCCAATGACTATACCAATGGCGATCCAGAGAAAACTGTGAATTTCTGGTTTTAGAAGTGTGGCCAAAATAGCCAGAGCCATACCTGCTGTTCCCGCCCAATTGCCCCATCTGGACGTTTTGACTTCACTCATCCATTTTAAGGAAAGAATGAAGAGAGAAGCTGAAGCAATATAGACAAATTGAATGATGTTCTCCATAGAGTCGTACTTCCCCAGAAATTATTTACTTTTCCTGAACATTTTCAATATTCTATCGGTAATTAAAAAGCCTCCGACCGCGTTAATGGAGGAGGCGATGATGGCAATGGTACCAAGGACAATGACCCATGTTTTATCTCCCTCTCCTGTAAGGGCTAAAGAACCAACCAGAGAGATTGAAGAGATAGCATTTGTCAAGGACATTAGAGGGGTATGTAATAAGCGTGAAACGTTTCTAATTAATTCTAGTCCTAAAAAGGATGCTAAGACAAAGACATACAGATTAGTAATCCAATCACTTAGTGTCATGGTGAACCTCCTAGAAAATGGAAAGTTTAAGAAAGTTGTTGGTTTAAAGCATTAAGAACTTTTTCATTGATAATTTTCCCCTCTTGAATAACCAACGTCTTCTGGATGATTTCATCTTCCCAATGAATAGATAATTTATTTTCTTTAAAGAAAAGGGAAAGAAAGGATTGGATATTTTTCGAATAAAATAAACTGGCTTGCGGGGCCATAGTCGAAGCTATGTTTAGTGGCCCATGGATAATCACATGATTTTGGACAACAGTTTTTCCAGGTACTGTCAATTCACAGTTGCCACCCTGTTCTGCAGCCAGATCCACAATGACTGAACCAGGTTTCATCATTTCTACTGCTTCTTTTGCAATAAGCTTTGGAGCTTTAACACCTGGAACAAGAGCGGTGGTGATAACGATGTCTGCTTTTTTACATTGTTCGATAATGAGTTGGCGTTGTTTTGAATAAAATTCTTCAGATTGAGCTTTTGCATAACCGGATCGGTCCTCAACGTCCTGGGCGGTTATTGGTAAATTGACAAATTTAGCACCCAGACTTTCAACCTGTTCTTTTGCTACTGGTCTAATATCATAGGCTTCAACGAGTGCTCCTAAACGCCTAGCCGTAGCGATAGCTTGCAAACCAGCAACCCCTGCACCAATGACGAATACTTTGCAGGGGGGAATGGTGCCTGCGGGTGTGGTAAGCATGGGTAGAAATTTAGGAAGGGTATTGGCTGCCATGATTAAAGCCTTGTATCCAGAAACAGTACTTTGAGAACTCAGAGGATCCATAGATTGAGCCCTACTAATTCTTGGAATAAGATCTAGGGAAAAAACGGTGAGCTTTTGGGCTGCAAGCTCTTTGACTAAGTCTAGATTTAATAGGGGATAGAGGAGGGAAATGAGCATAGAGTTTTCAACAAAATGGGCTATGTCTTCCTTTCTTGGAGGATGAATAAGACAAACAATGTGAGCGTTTTTCAGGACTTCGTGAGCCGTAGGTAAAATTTTTGCTCCTTTATCTTCGTACATCTCATCGAAGTAACCCGCATTGATACCAGCCCCAGATTCGACGCAAACTTGCAGTCCATATTTCACAAGGGAAGGTAATACCTCTGGGACGATGGCAACTCGATTTTCGCCCGGGATCTTTTCTTTGAGAACACCAAGAGTAGCCATACTTTTTATTCCATACCTAAAAGAAAGAATAGGAAACTATTCTTTTGTCGACAAGAAATCAAGAAGCTTTTACTTAATTTTCTCTTCATGCTATGACGCCGCTTTTCTTTTTTGCCTTCAGTTAACTAATGAAAAATGCAATTTATAGTATCTCCAGAATACATCTTGTTTCAAAATAAAAGAAAAAACTATTTGGTATAAAAAAAGAGGGTAGTTTTCTTAGGGTAATAAAAGGGATGAAAAAAAACTATCATTAAGGTAGCTTTGGTTTTTCTTTGTTAGAAAGAAAATGGAGTTGCTCAATAGCATGGTTTAAGTCCCATTCTGTATTTTTTCCGTAATTATGTCGGCAAAAATACATACATCGTAATATGACCACCTGTCTCATGAGATCTCGTATGGCGATGAGTTTGCTGCGCCATCTCTCCAAACTTTGTTTTGAGAGGGCACTGTTTAAATCAATGGAATGATTTTCCTTTATCTGAAATTGCCCGAACCCATAGACTTCTTCTGTATCTAATGTTGAAGGAGGGTGAAAGAGGGGTTTATAATGTTGTCCATCGTCAACAAGATGGGCTATCCAGGATACGGAAACGATAGGGGGTCTTTTTTTTTCGATAAATTCAATGTTTAAAATAATCAATTTTTCGCCAGCTTCTGGATAAAGATCCTTAGTAAGGATAGCTGCAATTTTTTGCTTGATCTCTTCTTGGTTTGAAAGGCTAAAAAGGCTATTAACAGGAAGAATTAAAAACAAAGC
The DNA here is from genome assembly GCF_949774925.1 of Candidatus Methylacidiphilum fumarolicum. Lineage (GTDB taxonomy): Bacteria > Verrucomicrobiota > Verrucomicrobiia > Methylacidiphilales > Methylacidiphilaceae > Methylacidiphilum > Methylacidiphilum fumarolicum. Next base: position 1,708,846 of record NZ_OX458932.1, on the reverse strand, counting down.
ATAAATCCACAACTGCTTTATTCTATACATAATACAATATATTCAGGAACCATTTAAAATCTATTTCAGATTACGAGTTCTTCTCAGAAATTGACCTCCTCCCCCGCCTAAAGGCAGAGGATCTTTCCTGCTACCAGGGGTCTTATTCTAGCTCGTGTACGGGGCCGGTACGGCCCACAGCCAACCCGCCCAACCAATGGAGCTTGTAGCCCAAAAACCTTAGAAACATAACACTCCCTTGTTCCAGGATCGATTTGTTCAACCCACTCTTCGCCTACCCGTTCTTCCCTGGATTCTCCCTTGTCTCCTTGCTGACCGGCTCATCTTCTCGATCGACAAATCCTCCACCAACCCCATCGCGTGGGTTTTGCTGATGTCCGTGGAAGTCTTATACAGAAAATCCCAACGGACATTCACGATAGACACCTGAAGAGGCTGAAGGCTAGCCTTCTGTATCTGCTAGTTGTGCAAGAACCCTTTCTTCTGCGACAGCTTCCGTATTTCCCAAGCCAGTTGCTTTTCACGCCGCTGGAACCGTGCTGGGGGGGAACTTGTCAAACACCGCCTGGATTGCCTGATCCAAGAACTTGAGCGTCCATTGTAAAGGGAACGCAGGGGCGTTGTATAAACAACCATATTCCTCACTGTGTCTCCAGAGTGTCAGAAGCCAGGCATGCTCGTAATACGAGAGCAAAAGGTAGTCGGCCTCCAGCTGCTTTTGCAAGGCCAGCGCTTTGTTCCAGACCCACCGCACCCCTCCCCGGTAACGGGGGAGACGCAGGTCTGGTTCGGTGATAGGTTCCAAACGGAATCGAAATGCCTAGAGAATTTTCAATTACTTTTAGTCTTTACTAGGTTTATGACAAAGTCAAACGAAAGCCCTACAGCTCGACACATTGCGTATATAACCTTCATGTGCATTTGGTCTTTGTTACTAAATATCAGCACGGAGGGTCCCCCCAAAGAGATTTTGAAAGACCTGTGCCAGTTTATAGACTCTGTCTATAAAGATTTTGGATCCGAATGGTTGGAAGTTGATGGAGAAGATAACCACACGGGCTCCTTTTGGTGATCTATCCACCCAAAGTGGCTATAGACATGGTGATGAACAGTCTAAAAGGGGGGCCAGCCGCCTGATTCGAAAGAAATACTTTAGGCAAATTCGCCGAAAGCTCTTAGGTGGACCTCTTTGGTTCCCCAGGTTATTTCACCAGGAGCAGTGGGAGCGGCTCCGCTGTCCTTTATCAGACAGTATGTCGAGGGGCAGAGAACACCGGAATGACGCGCCTTATCCTCTTCCTTCAGGAAGAGGTTTGCGGCGAGTTTTTCAGATCAAAATTTAAAGACAACTGTGCTTTGGATCCAAAAAGGCATTCCAGGCACGATGTCTTCGAAATTAAAAGTACGGGTGCCATTTGCCCCCATGCCAAAGGCAAGCCAATAGGGTTCATTGGTAAAGTTATAAAAATAGAGTCTTGCTTCCCACCGAGGACCTGCATAGAACAAGGTTGCATTCAGAATAAATTGGGTGGGGATATGCGTCGTGTAGTTGTATCCAAGGAACTGTTCACTCATTAGCAAAGCTCCCATGGTTATTCCTACTCCACTATCATGCCTGTAGGTAATAAGCCCACTGAAAATTTGATCTGGAAAACCCAGAAAGTTATAGATTCCCATCGGATACATTTGATTGTTATTGAGTGGCAATTGTTGTTGCAAGGCAAGAGCTGTTGAATAGGTTTGGTACATCGGTGGGCCGTGGCCGATAGTGGTCCAGTCTTCTGTGCCATGCATATAGGCGTAGCCTAATTTAGCCCAAAAATGACGATTGGGTTGGTAGTTTAGACTTGTCTCAAATCCATTGACTGTTGAGGGGGTTGCTGGTCCCGTGCGGTTATTAAGATAGGTGTATTGAGAAAAAGCATCGAGAGTAGCAAAAAAAGAGTGGTGCAGAAGATCGATCTTAAATCCTCCTTCGTAAAGCTCATTTGTTAAACGGAATTGTGAGGACTCGAAAAACGGAGAAAACCCACCCATATCCGCTGCATTGACCACATAACCCCAGTTGAAATCAAAATAGGCACTTAGCCATGGAAAAATTTTGTAGACTGTACCGATATCGACAAGGGGAGTCAGTTGGGTGGTAGAAAGTTGGCGGAAGAGAATAGGGGGAGTCCCTGGTGGGGTTTGAGCAGAAACAAAATAACTGGTAGCCCGTGCTCCAAGAATGACCGAAAATCTATCTGAAATATTTATATTATCTAAGAAAAAAGGGGAGACTGCCCCATAATGGCAATCGGTACTCCCAGCTGCTAAATTGGCTGGTTCAAAATAATATCCTTGAGGAGCACCAGGGATAGGCCACTCCCCGCCAAAAGGAGCTTTAGGATTTCCGATTCTTGCTTGAAAATATTTGGAGAGTTCTGCATTCCAAAGCAGGGGGTTCTGGTTTATAAGGCTGTAGCTATTAAGAACAATGAAGGAATCGGAATTGTAATCTAGATTTTTTTGGTAATGCAATTCGACTCCTGTGTCGATTGTATGAGAAAAAAGGAGACTACCAAGAGCAGGGTAGCGATGAGTGGTGGTGGTATTGTTAATATCTGGTGGGGGTGTTTCAAAATTCAGTCTGCATTCTGTTCTGTTGTCTATTTCATAGTCCCCTCGGCAGGATTCATCATAAAAGAGAGGATGCAGGATCCATTGATCGTTGTGGTACCAAAAAAAGGTGTTGTTGAGGACTTGAAAATTTTCATTGAGGGTGAACTTCTGGATGACTTGGGTTAACCCAGTCGTTCCATACCCCCCATCTGTTGGATTGAGCAGGACATTTCTTCGACTGATCCCTTGAGGAGCTCCAAGGTAGGAGGAAGCTGGCGGATTATTAATAACTCCAGTGTTTGCAAGGGTTGGAGAAAGGGCTCCAGGTAAATAAAGACCGTTATCGATTAGTGCTTGAGTTGGTCTATTGATCATACCCCACATCGGCGTGAAGTCGTATGAGCCGAAGTCCGAGTAGAGATCGATCGAGTAAGACTCCGAAGGATGATAGCCAAGGGCAAAATAAAAGTTTTGCTGATCATTCCTTTGATACTGATAATAGCTTCCGTTTTCTTGTCCCATGTAACTGAATCGGTAGGCCAATTTTTTTTCTTTGTCTATTGGTCCACCTATATCGGCTCCCCACATGTATTCTTCATACATCCCAATCGTATCCCAAACATAACCATGGAATGTGTCGAAATAGGGCTGTTTTGTAATATAATTGATATATCCACCAGAGACTTGAGTGGCTCCAAATACAGCATTGGATGGCCCTTCGACAATATCCATCGATTCGACCATGTTGTAGTTCCAAGGAATGTTTTGTTCAGAATTGTTATTCAAGGTTTCCTCGATGCCATTAATCAGGGTCAGTCCATTACGACCTCGTATCGTAGGAGCGCTGGCAATACCATAGTTAATCTGAGTCAAAGCCGCAGGCACAAGATAAGCAGTGGAAAGAGGGTCCAAGTAGCCAAATTGACCAATGCCTGCTGATTGAGCCAATCCATGAGAAATAGGAGTGACATTACGAGGAATATCGATAACGTCTAGGGGGATAGCATAGACAGAGGTGTTCGATTTTGCATTAGGCAACATACTTTCGGTGGCTCCAACGCCAACGACGGTTAGTTCCGGTAGGACATAGGAACTAGAACTGGCATTATCCGTGCTGAGATTGGACGGGGGCTGTGTTTTTTTTGCCTCTTTTGGAATTAACTTCTCTCTTTCTCTAGTAGTAGTCGAGTAAGGTGGCTGAGAAGAAGTGGTTCCATCCTCTGCAAGGCTACTGTCTGAGAAAAAAAAGCTCCCCAAAAAGACCAGAATCATAATTAATAAAGATGGTGAATACATTGGACTTTTGCTCCTATTTTCTTTGGTTAGAAAGAGTTTCATAAAAATTTTTTTAATTGATTGTGAAATAGAAAAAGTTGGAAATGTAAACTATAAATAACATTTGTTTTGTATAAAATAAGCAATGGCTATGCCAACTTGTTTGTCGAGCACACAGGATGGTTAGATGAGCTACAGATATTGAGCTTTTTTATAAACGGCACGAGAATACCCATCTCCTTTAGGGGATTGGGATGAGAGCGCTAAACTAGATATTGACTGAATACAACAAAAAGTTAATCTAATACTAAGTCCGCATCGTGTGCTTCATCATAAGATCTGATGTCCTGATGCGGCCATTACTAATTAGTGATGCCCTGAGATATGGGGTTTTAAATATTAAACGTATCTACAACCCAGTTTTGGAAAAGAGACAGACCACCGGAATGAATAGCTGGCGGTCGGGAAGTAGTAGTAGCCCGGACACGGGCCAACGTTGTCTAGCTGAAGCACGGCCTCAAGCGCCGCCGGTTCGCCGGCGGGTTCCCTACGGGAACCGTCCATAAGCCCTGCGTACTAGCTAGAAACTCACCCGCTTTAGCGGGTTAAGAGAGTCACTGAATTTTTTGGTAAAAAAGATCGTCTTAGAATAGAAAGAAATAATCTCTTAAACGGTTTTGACAGAAGTCCAAGCTTTTGGCAAACTTAATAGGAGGTTGCTATCGCTGGGACTGCGGGTGTAGTTCAATGGTAGAACACGGGCTTCCCAAGCCTGAAGCGAGGGTTCGATTCCCTTCACCCGCTCTTAATTTTTCTGTTTTATCGTTATTGTCATGAGGGCATGAGAGTTTTATCTTTATTTATATCCTTCCGTGGTTATGAATGGATTCAAAAAGAAAAGACTCTATTTTATCCTACTATTTTTTTTATCAATTTTTTTATTCCCTGCCTTTAAATCTATTGCTTCGACCGGAGATCAAGACCATAAGCTAGTTCCTCAAGACTTGTTTCTAGACATTTATGTGACGATTCAAGAAGGAGATAGGAGTTTTGAAAAGCAAGATTTTAGAATGGCTCTTGAGAAATATAAACAGGCTGAAAGCAAGCTCCTTGACTTAAGAAAAACCAATCCCAAATGGGAGCCTAGGTTAGTGGATTATCGATTAAAGTATGTCCAGGAAAAGGCATCAGAGGTGCAGAACAGACTAGCCGGGTTGCCTGTTTCCACAAGTCCTTCTTCTGCACTTGAAGAATCCCCTGAAAGTAAAGCGTTGGAAAACAGGTTAGCTGAAATAGAAGCAAAACTAGCAAAGCTAGAACAGTCGAAATCTCTCCCTGCCTCTGAATCGGAGCAGAATAGAGAGGCCCAAGAATTGCAAAATCTTTTCCAAAATTTGCAGAAAGAACTCATTCAAGTTAAAATGGCAAGAAAAAAGCAGATGGAAGCTCAAGAAGAAAAAATCAATGTTCTTTCTTCGCAGGTAGCTTCTCTACAGAAAGAGCTAGCAGTTGCTAAATCTCAAAATCGGAATGAGACCGAAGTTCTAAACCTGCAAAAAAAACTGAGCGTCCTGGAAGAAGAACTTAAAAAAGCAAATGCCCTCAAACCTACTCCAAAGCAGGTTGAAAGTGAGGTGGCAAAGATGAAGGAGCTATCCGAAAAGGTGAAATCCTTGGAATCTGCGCTCCAACGAACAAAAGAAGAACAACTGCGAATTACTCAAAATAATATTGAACAGAGTGCCAAAGCTAATCAGATTGTTCTTTTGGAGCAAAGGGTTCAGAAACTGGAAGGAGAATTGGCTCAGGCAAGAGAGGAACAATATCGGTTGACGCAACTGAATCCCGCTCTCATTGATTACCAACAGCTGAATAATTTAAAAGAACACATGCAGAAAATCGAAGAACAGATGGCTGAACTTTCTAAGAAAGGAGAACTCAAAAGACTCCAGACCAGAACTACGGAAAATGCTACAGAAATGGAAGCATTGAAAAGTCGGGTTAATAAACTTGAAGCAGAACTTGCTCAAAGTCGTAAGCGGGAAGAACAATTATTAAGCTCAGTTTCCAATCAAAATGTAACACTTCAAAAAAGAGTTAAAGAATTAGAGCAGGAGCTAGCCAAAGAAAGAGGCAAAATGCTGACCCAAAGTAGTCCATCTCTTGGACTAGACCATCAAAACCGAGCTGTCTCAACTGTTCCACCCGCTAGCCAATCTGTTGAACAACCTCAAGCTTTTTCTTCCACCCCTCAAGAAAAGCAATTGGCGAAAAATCAAAAAGAGTCCTATGGGCAACAAAAAAATGAGCTTCCAAGCGCTTCTTCTCAGAAACATGTCCAAAAGAAAAGATCTCGCCACAGCCGTAGTGCCGAAGAGGAGCTTGTGCATTCATGGAGAAAAGTTAAAAGAGAGTTCTTTTCTCTTTTTAGATAAAATATAGATGCAATAATGGCTCTCTGGGTTCGTTTCTTTTTGTTGTGGTGCTTTGCTACTGTTCTTTTGTTTGGTAAATTGATCTGCTTGGATGCAAAAGAAAAGGTATCGGTAAGAACTTGCTGTCAAGTGCCGCTTCCCTTAGGGTCCTGGCATAAAGATATTCCAACCACGACATTTTGGATAGGGACAGACATTACCAAGTGGAGCCCCAAGGGAATTTTTAGAAGTTCATGGGATGAGCATTGGATTAGGAACTATGGAGGAGAAGATAGTCCGGAAGCTAGAGCTGGATTGCTACCCGGGACACATGCGGCAACCCTCAATCCCTTCTATGTAGCCCTCCCTTTTAACGATATTGCTTATCCCGTTATTGCTAGGAAATGGATGCCCTGGTTCGATCCTTCAGTACCTAAGGGAGTATCTCAATGTAAAGGTCATTGGGTAGAAATTAAAAATAAGTGGGGGAAAGAAGCCTATGCCCAGTGGATGGATGTGGGCCCCTATGTGGCAGATGATTACTGTTATGTCTTTGGTGCATGCAGGCCAAAATCAAAATCGGGTTTAGATGTTTCTCCCGCAGTCAAGGAATACCTTGGCTTGAATGGATCCGATAAAGTCAGCTGGCGCTTCGTCGATGAAAAAGAAGTACCTCAAGGACCATGGTTAAAGTATCTTGAGGAAGCAATTCTCTATTCGGCCATAAAAAAAAGAGAAATGGAACGGAGAGCTAATAAAAGTGAGCAAAAAAGGAAAGGTAAAAATCAGAGCAACCGTAAAAAACAATCCCAAAGGGAAAGAAGTAGTCCATTAAAAGAATGAATCGGCCCTCTTATTACCAAGGCATTGTAGAAGATGAAGCTATTTTATAGACAAGTAGGTTTGGGTGGCCCCAACGTATTTTTATTCCACGGCTTATATGGGAACAGTTTAAATTGGGCTTCCATCGCTCAATCATTAAGCAAATTTTATCAAGTCTTTTCTTTTGACTTAAGGAACCATGGTCATTCCCCAAGTTCTTCTTTCATGGATTATTTCCTAATGGCAGAGGATATTCGTCAAACGGCTGAACCAATGGAGCTTTTTCCTGTTCATCTCATTGGTCATTCGTTGGGAGGAAAGCTGGCTATGGTTTTTGCTTTATCTTTTCCACAATGGGTCAGCAGTCTTGTTGTAGTGGACATAGCACCAGTAGATTATGGGAAAGAAGCCGTGGAGGAGCACTTTAAAATGCTGGAAGCCATGAGAAGTTTGCCACTCGCAGATTTAAAAAAAAGAAAAGAAGCTGAAGTGCTTTTGTTAAAAACGATCAACAATAAAACCTTAGTACAATTCCTTTTGACAAATCTTATATATCAATCGGAACGGTACGTCTGGAGAATAAACCTAGAGGGGATTAGAGCATCGATTGAAAAACTCAATGCATTCCCTGCTCTCCACGCTTGTTTTCCTGGCAGGACTCTTTTCATTGCTGGAGAAAGATCGAATTATCTTGAAGCATCTTCCATCCACCAACTCTCCTTCTATTTTCCCAAGGCTACTCTTGTAAAAATAAGGGATGCGGGTCATTGGGTACATTTTGAAAAGCCAAAAGAATTTCTAGAAGTGTTGATTCCTTTTCTTAAAGAAAGAAAATAGGGAATAGTATTTAAAAATTTTGGCTGTTGTATCTCATAGCACTTTGTGGTTGTATAAAAGTTCTCTATTGTTTATAGCTTATAGTCGCATCGTATACAGAAAAGGAATGGAGAAGGTTTTTTGAATTCCTGCCGTTGTTGGATTAAAAAACATCAAAAGACTCATGCAAGAACTTAAAAAAATTATCATTTTCTCCATGCCTTTTTTAAAAAGGCGGATGCCCTTGATCCTTGCAGGTTTGATTTCCGGCTTTCTTTTTGGGGCTTTTAACGGAGCCTATCTTTTTATTCTAAAAGCAGCCATTGATAATTTTTCGGCTCCACCTAGTCATCAACAAGTCATCAGTGCAACAGAGAAGATTCCCAAAAAGCATTTTTATCAAAAGGTTATGGAACAGTTAGGTAGATGGCTTCCGAAAGCTAACGAGCCACTTGACTGGAAAAGAATCTGTGGTGGCATTCTGATCTTACCCTTGATAGCCATCTTTAGGGGATTGTTAAGACTGCTTAATTCTTATTTCATGACTTTGGCGGCAGCCAAAATCGTTGCTGATTTGCAATCAGCCATTCTATCCAAGTTGCATTCTCTATCGATGGATTTTTTTCATAAATCTACTACAGGGGATCTAGCGATTCGAATACTCAATGATACGAAAGCCTTTTATGACTCAGTCAGTGTTCTTTTTACCGATGTTGCTAAAGATCCCATAACCATCATAGCTATCCTTTTTTCCTGTGCGCTGATCGATTGGCGGCTAACCATAGTTGCCATACTTTTGGTGCCAGGCTGTATTGTCCCTGCCGTTACCTTAGCCAAAAAGGCCAGAGAAGCCTCCATGGGAATCATCTCTTATTCAGTTGCCCAGAGTAATCTATTGTTCGAATCCTTATCAGGGATTCAGGTAATTAAGGCTTTTTGTTTAGAAAAGAAAAATGTTGAAACTTTTAGACACCAGGCAAATGAATTAGCCAAACATGCAGCCAAGATGTCCATTGCAGGCACCATGGTTAGTCCAATGATCGATGTTGTGGCTAGCTTTGCATTGTCTCTGCTGATTTTATGTGTTATTTGGCAAAACATTAGCATAGCGAACATGGCTGCTATTGCTAATGGAGCTATCCTGTTTTTTGCTCCGATAAAGAGACTAGCTGATTCAAATGTGAAGATCCAAGAAGGAGCATACAGTGCAAAAAGGCTAACGGATCTGTTAGATACTCCTTCTACTGTCCAGGAAAAACCGGATGCCAAAGCCATTAAAGCATTTAAAAAGCAGATAGAGTTTCAGAATGTGACCTTCAATTATGGACATGAAACCGTACTTAAAAATCTTTCCTTTATCATTCCCAAAGGGAAAAAAATGGGAATTGCTGGCAGAAGCGGTGCGGGCAAAACGACATTGACTAGTCTTCTTTTTAGGTTTTATGATCCTGTTTCGGGTTCTATTTTGATAGATGGAGAAGATTTAAGGGATCTTAAAATTGAAGATCTTAGAAATATGTTCTCGTTGGTGAGTCAAGATGTTGTCATTTTTAACCGATCGATTGCTGAAAATATTGCTGTTGGGAAATCGGGAGCTAGCCGAGAGGAGATTGAGCAGGCTGCCAAGCTAGCTGGAGCACATGAATTCATAGAAAAGCTACCCCAGGGTTATGACACGATTATAGGAGAAAGAGGGGTGAAACTTTCTGGGGGGCAACGACAGAGGCTTTCCATAGCTAGAGCCTTTATTCGAAATAGTCCAATTCTCATTCTGGACGAAGCGACCTCCAGTCTTGATTCCCATAGTGAATCGGTTGTACAGCAGGCGATCTATCAGTTAGAAAAAGGCCGGACAGTGCTCATTATTGCCCACAGACTCTCAACGTTAGCAGATTGTGATGAGATTCTTGTGCTCGACAAAGGTGAAATTGTACAGAGAGGGAATTTCGGGGAGTTGCTAGCTCAGGAAGGTCTTTTTAGATCGATGGCTCTCCATCAAGGAATTGCCACTACATTGGAAGGAGTCGCTTCGTAGAAGCTTTGCAAGCTTTTAGGCGGCTATAGCCGATGATGATGACCCATTTTTTTAAGTATTGCCAGATCTCTTTGACTCCTTTTCAACATTTTGCTTTTGAAGGCCCCATAGCAAAATTACTTTGCTTGGGAAAAAGGCGACAGTTTGGTGCGAATGCTGCTGAGAAAGTTCCCTTTCGAACTTCTTATCAGAGTAAATATAAAAATGAATTTGTCTTTATCATTTGTTTTTTATGCCTTTTGCAGTCCTCTCTTGCTTGGGATTTGCAAAAAACAGTTAATCAGGCAGCTTCCATCATTCGGCGGTTTAAAAGCATGCCTGAAAAATCGATTCCTCGATCTGTTTTTCAAGATGCTAAGGGTTTTGCAATTTTAACAGTCATTAAAGCAGGTTTTATTTTTAGTGGTAGGGGAGGCACAGGCTTAGTAGTTGCAAAGACTCCAAAGGGTTGGTCTGGTCCCTCAGCGATTACTGTGGGAGGGATTGGCTTTGGTTTCCAGATAGGAGTCAATGCAACAGAATTTATTCTTGTCCTGAATACCCCAGAAGCTGTCGAAGCTTTTGCAAAAGGGGGAAATTTTAATGTTGGAGGTAGTATCAGTGCAACGGCGGGTCCCGTTGGAAGAACGGCTGAAGCTGGAGTGATGCCAATGGCTGCTATCTATACTTACAGCCAGAGTCAAGGAATCTTTGGAGGCATATCCATAGAAGGAACAGCAATTGTGGAGGCTCCTGATACCAATAGAGAATATTATCACAGGGATGTCAGTCCTTCGGAAATTCTTTCCGGAGCCATTAAGCCACCTCCTGGAGCCAAAATTCTTATTGATGCTTTGCAGGCTCCCTATGAAACAGAAGAAGAACCAGAAAAATAACCATAAAAGGAGTAATAAATAGTTAACGATAGTGCGATGCCAATCTAGTTAGGAATAGGCATGGCACACTCCACTGTTCGCCGAAGGGGTTTGGAGCTCTGATTGGTCGGAGCGTCAATAGGCAGTAGTGAAAGGTGGTGGAAAGGGGAGGTTTCCTCTTTGATTGTTAAGATGACATGCTAATTCTAGCCTGCTCCTCCGGAGCACGAAACGTTCTTGGTAAACCTGGGGTATCCTGACACAAGACCAAGGCGAGAAGAACGAACTTGGGTTAGGCGTAAGCATGTCCTGAGTGTGTTTTTAGGAACAGGACCACAGGAATAGTCGTAGATAGAGTAATTCTTTTCCCTAGAGATAAAATCTGACTTTTAATTATGGCTTTTTCTTTGCTAAAGAAATTTTGCAATTGTTTTTTCTTTCTATTTTAGGTTTATTACATAGTGGGTAGTTAACAATTTTCAATCAGTATTTTCAAATTAATTGAAGTTTGAAAGGAGAAATAAATGATTTTTACATTGCCTTTAGCACTAAAAAGGTTGTGCAGACAAAAGGAATCTACCGATTGCAATGATGTTTGTTTAATAAAGAAAAAGAGAACAGGTTTTGGGAGTTGGGTATCGAAAAATGTAAAGAAAAATATCGCTTTTATTTTTGCATTTCTTAGCTTTCCCCTTTTATGCTTTGGTCATGGAGGCAGCGATAATGGAGGAATGGAGTGCGGGATTCTTTCTCAGGGCGGATATGCGATTCATCTAGATGTCTATGTTTATGGGAGGATGGGCCAATTTAAGACTTATTGTCAAAATATTCCTAATACTGGAAAAATGACCATGGTATTTGATTTGATTACTCCTGATTTGAGAACCATTCCCTTAGAGGTTAAAGTTGTGGACGAATCGACGGGTAAACCGATATTAGAAGTCCCTCCAAAGCTCTATTCTTCTGGAGTTGCCTCCATTGATGTTACTTTTGAGAAAACGGGGAAATATATGACACATATTACCCTAGTGAAAGGAGATGGCTCCAATCCAATTGTCTTTAAGTTTCCGATTAATGTAGGGCTTACTAGCTTTTTGACCAGTCCTATAGTTATGGGGAGTATTGTCCTTGGGATTGTTGTTGTGGGAGCTTTTATCTTCTTCTTTGTCTCTAAAAGGAGGAGAGAAGCCGCTTCCTCTATTGCTTCAAGTAAAGCTTGAAGAAAGAGGATTTTAATGGCAATATATGTTATATCATGTGTTAATAATCGAGTAAAATATGAATGGATTTTTTAAGTTTATAGATTTACAGACAACCAAAGGGAAAACCAAGTTGTCTTATTTTGTAGTCTTGATTTTAGTTGTTCTGATTGGAGGGGGGGTATTTTTTTGGTTTAAAGGAGCTAAGCCAAAATATGATTTTTCCGTTGATCCGGATCAATATCCACTGGTGAAGGAAACGCAGTATGTGCATCTAAAAAATGGGGATACTTATTCGATAACTGCCCAAAAACTTCGGGCTAAAATAGGCAATGCAGAAATTAAGATGCTTGGTTACAATGGGTCGGTTCCTGGACCTTTTATCTATGTTAATCAAGGGGATGAGATTACCCTGGAGTTTAAAAATCTAACGGGTCTGCCCTCTACTATTCATCATCATGGTGTGCGGGTGGATAACCGCTATGACGGAGTTCCAGATATAACCCAACCGGTTGTACCCAATGGCAAAAGTTTTACCTATAAGCTTAAATTCGATGATCCGGGGGTATATTGGTACCATCCCCATTATAGAGACGATTATGCTCAAGAGCTTGGATTGTATGGCAATTATATTGTCATTCCTAAAGATCCAACCTATTGGGGGCCAGTTAATAGAGAAATGCCGCTGATATTAACTGATATTCTAATTAAAGAGGGCAAACTACCGGAATATTTTCAGGATTATTCCAATTTTGTTTTTATGGGTCGCTATGGGAATACCTTTCTCATTAATGGACAGGTTCAACCTACTTTTGATGTACAAAAAGGGGAGGTAATCCGTTTCTACCTAACAAACACCTCCAGTGTGAGGCCTTTCCGGGTATTTATTCCTGGATTAAAGATCAAACTGGTGGGAGGAGATAACGGGAGAGTCGAAAGGGAACAATTTGTTGATGCTGTTGTTATTGCTCCTTCAGAAAGACAAATTGTAGAGGTATTCTTTCCTTCGACGGGCGAATTCATCCTAACCCATCATGCAGTGGATCCTCTTGTTGGCCCACGCACTTACCAGCTAGCGAAGTTTCGAGTAGGTGAACAACCCGTAGCGGTCTCCTATGAAAAAGAATTCCAACAGCTGAGGGAAAACAAAGAAGTTATTCAGGAAATTGAGCCATTGGTGGCTAAGTATAAATCAGCCAGGCCAGACAGGACAATTCGACTGTCGGTGGCGGTTTCCAAAAAAGAGGCTTCGAGATTTTCAGAACCAGGAAGCTCGACGCCAACGCAATCCGCAGCTTTCCCTGGTCTTATTACCATGCTTGCAAAAACAGGGGCAAAGGTTGAATGGGAAGATCATATGTATTTGCAAAACAAGATGTCGACTTCCAAAGAAATTACATGGCAGATCACCGATCTTGGCACTATGAAAACTAATGGGGCTATTATGGATTGGAATTACAAAAAGGGGGATTATGTCAAGATACGGATTATTAACGACATTCATTCGCTCCATCCAATGCAACACCCAATGCATTTTCATGGGAATAGGTTTCTTGTGCTTGCCGTTAACGATGTAGAAGAAACGAATCATGTCTGGAAAGACACTTTTATGGTAGGCGCTGGAGATGTTGTCGATATCCTTTTAGAAATGTCTAATCCAGGTAAATGGATGTTACATTGCCATATTCTTGAACATTTGCATAGTGGTATGATGACCATGTATTCTGTGGAATAACAACCAGTTTGCTTTTGATTTTTATAAGGAGGAAAATTGTTTATGCCTAGGAATATTTTTTCTAAGGGTTTTGGCTTTTTTTTCTTTTTTCTTTTAGCTGGAGCGTTGTCTCTTTTTCCTCTTTATGCGCAACATGATCAGCATGAAAAACATAAGAAAATGGAGATGGAGCAACAATCGGAAGAGGAACATGAAGGGCACAAAATGGGAGGAATGAATCATGGCATGATGGGAGGCATGGGCCATGGTATGATGGGAGGTAAAGGAGGAATGGCTTGTTGTGGTAGTTCTGAGGACTTCGATCAACTACTTAAAGAAGTTGAAGGAACAAAAAACCCGAAAGCAACGGCAAGAAAGCTAAGAATGAAAGCTGATTTGATGAAGGCAGTTGCAGAAGTGCTCGAAAAATATGCAAAAGAACTTGAATCTACTAATCCCTGAGTTTTAATTAGCCAATAGTCAATAGCTTGAGCTATTGATTTAATGATAAATTTATGAAAAAATTCATTACGCTTTCTCTTTTTCTATCTATCCTGTGTTTTGGAATTACTTATCGGTTATTTGCTCAAGGGGTTCCACCTGCTTTAGATTCAGCTTTACAGGAATATTTCAAAATAGGGAAATCACTTTCCGACGATTCTTTGAAAGGAGTACCAGAAGCCGCAAAATCTCTGAAGAACATCGTTCAGAATAATACTCCTTCCCTTTTTCCTGAAGGACTTTTAGGTAAAGTGGATACTCTAATTGGAGCCAAAGATCTTGATTCGGCAAGACTGGCATTTAAAGATATTAGTGATGTGTTAATTGGTGTATTAAGATCAAAACAAATCAAAACTGGCAAATATTTTGTGCTTACCTGTCCAATGGCTCAAGCTAGTTGGATTCAACCGGATAAAGAGGTCAAGAACCCCTACTATGGTTCAGCGATGCTTCTTTGTGGGGATGTGACAGAGGAATTTTAGTGTTTTTTAGCCTCTTTTTTTTGTTGAACGGCCGTTTGAGTAAAAATTTCAGGGGTGGTTTGTGACATTTCAAACCTTATGACGGACAAGGATAAGGAAAGCCTATCATACGGATTGAGCCGTATTTGAGGGGGAATGGAAAAAGGTTGAAAACTGCTAAAAAGATAGTGGATTTTATTTTTTTTAGAAATGAAAACCAGGATTAAGGTTTCATTATTTTTGGGTGTTTTTTCAGCAAAAAGGAGATAGCTTTTATCCAGGGTGTCCGTTCTTCCAACGAAAGCATGGATGGCATCTCGACGAAATTTCTTTTCGATAGTTTTTCTTTGCTCTTCGTTTAAAGAATCCAAAAATGGTTTTAAGCCGTTGGTTGGATCAGGTAACTCTTCGCTAAACTCAACGTCTGCTCTGTTGGAGGGGGAGCTTTTTTTAGCTGGCTGTTGTCCATAAACTTGGGGCTTTGAAGGATTCTGTCCTATCGGGTTTTCCTGAGGAGAGGAGGAATGGTACTGTATGGGGTTTAAAGGTGTTTGCGGTTGAGGATTGGAAGGCAGCGGATAGTCATATGGAGATTCGGAGGAGGAAGCATCTTGAGAAAAAAAGGGTTGTTGAGCAAAGCTGAACGATAAACTTGTTAAGCTAAAGAGAAAAAAGAAAAAAACCGTGTTTTTCTTTTGTCTCATTTCTGAATCCATTTTCCATTGTCTTGTTGAATATACTCTCCAGGGAAACTCATTTCTTGCCATTTTTTGGCATATTCTTTTTCAATTTCTTCTAATGGTTTGGCCTGAATCTTAGCTTGTGTTAAGTAGAGTTGTGTTCTGTCCTCATTTTCTTCAGCCACTACTTTTTTAGCCCAATTTCTGTAGTTTTCCTCTTTGGGAGGATTGATTATTTCCAAGTAACCCTCTCGGTTTTCTCCGATGACACGGGCATTTTTTAGACTTTGCACCTCTCCAGAACGTAGTCTTCTACGATCGGCAATCATGGGATCAAGTCGGATCCGAGTAGGAGATTCTTTCTCAGTAATGACAACACCCATATTCACATTAATCTTGACAGGTTCTGGAGTGGTTACCTTGACAGTTGGTGTGCAGCCGAATAGCCAAAAAAAGAGAAAGAATAACCTTTCCTTTTTTATTAAGGTTTTTAAAAAAAATAAGCAATTAATGTTCGAAAGAAATTGTTTTTTCACTCGCATTTAATAAATTTTGTCCGATTGGGGGACCTAATTTTGGGTCTTGGGTCCAGTGGAGAGAAAAATTCCTCTTCCCTTGAGGACCATAGAGTCCCATAAGTAGATCACTATCTGGATAACTATAAGTCAATTTAATAAAACCGTTTTTATATCGATAATTTCGAAGCGAATCGACAAGGAGTGCAAAAAATTGGCTAGAAGTACCCTTCCAGGATGAAGGAATATTCTTAAGAAGAATATCTACATCTTTTATATCCAAATATCCAGGGGCAGAGAGTAGAAAAAAACCTTCAACGTTTTCAATGTAGGATCCATAGGCTTTCATTCGCATTCTTCCATCGATGTTCCCTCTGAATACAACATCTTTTTTTCCCATAGAAAGCTTTTCTATTAAAGGATTTAATTTGGCTCCAGAAATCGTCATCCATCCATCCCATGGAAATCCGCTTTCATAGCCTACTTGGAATCCACCATGAGTATATCCATCAAAAAGAGAAAAACCATAAAACCCATAGATTCCTTCTTTTTGGAACGTTACGGAAATCCATCCATTGGTTGCCTTAAAACCTCTCCAATTTATTTCATTAAATCGTATGGAGTGGACAAGGTTATTAGCTGTATTACTTTCTGGAGGTAAATTGAAGGCTATTTCTCCTCCAGTTACTTCCATGGAAAGCCCATACTGAGGATAATCTATTCTTCCAGGGATAATGCGAAGCACATTCTTGAGACTCACTTCCTTCCAATTATTCAAAGGAAAATCCTGAGCAGTTGTTTCAAAGATGAAAGGAAGTTCAAAACTAGGTTCTCCGAAAGCCGTCACAGTGAGATTCCCATACTTTAAGTGCAGCTTTTTTATATGCCAATCTTCTAGAGTATCGAGTTTGTTCGTTTTTATTTTCAATTGATGTTGCAATTCACGGAATTGGTCGACGTACCAGAAAAGATCGGGACCAATGAATATAGTAGGCCGAAATACGGTGAGTTCTTCTACTCGATGATGAACAAGACCACTCCAGGAAAATTTGACTCTTATTGATTCAATAGAGATAATTTTACTAAGTGGATCATAGGGAGACAATAAGACAATGTCGCTGCCTGTAGCTTGTTCTAAAATTTCGTTATTAGCAACAATTCCCAAAAGAGGGACGCGGGATAGTACAAAGGGGCTACCGTTGGAACCCAAAAGCAATGGAATGGGTGGCAATTGAGGATGGATTCTATCAATATTGAGAATGGCGTTTTTTATCTCCAGCTTCTCAACAATAGGGTTGAATTGGATTTTAAAAAGCAAAAAGTCCAATGTTGGCGGTAAGGGAAGTTGGAAGGGTTCGTTGCTCCCTATTTTATCCTCCAAAAATTTTATAAATTCACTTGTCCAGATTTCTGGAGAATCCACCGCCATTTTTTTTATTACCTGTTGGCTACACAACTCCATCCAATCCCATTCGATCTGAGCCTCTTTTATTTTTGCCATTTCTCCGATTTCTATTTTCTCTAATTTTAGACTATGTGGGGTTACCCATTTGACCTCTTCTACTTGCAGAGGAAGATGATAATGATGTGCAATCCTCAGGAGAATGGACTTAGGATTATGGTAGAGATAATAGGCAATTGCCAGTAACAAGGAGATCAGCAGCGAGGTAAATAGGAGGATATTGAAGATCAGTTCTAGAAAGAGCCTTTGATTGGGAGAGGGAGTTTTTTGATGGTTGTTTGCAACGACTCCTATACCTAGCATTTTCAAAAAATCCTTTTTATCTTTGGCTTATCATTTTATGTTATGTAATAAAAGAAAAAGAAAATTTTGCTTTCTTTTTTCATAAATTCCAAGCCTTGCGTATTGCAATCAATTAAGGTAA
The DNA here is from genome assembly GCF_949774925.1 of Candidatus Methylacidiphilum fumarolicum. GTDB lineage: Bacteria > Verrucomicrobiota > Verrucomicrobiia > Methylacidiphilales > Methylacidiphilaceae > Methylacidiphilum > Methylacidiphilum fumarolicum. The sequence goes on along the minus strand of NZ_OX458932.1, from coordinate 1,691,073 downwards.
AAGGGAAGAAAGAAAAGAGGAGTGCAAAAGTGAATTTTACTCAGTTAGATAAAGACGAATCCAAAAAACCAATGGATGAATCCTCAAAAGTAACTATTCTGGATCAACACAGTGAATTTCAGGGATCCGTAGGCTTTAGCGGTGAATTACAACTTAATGGCAAACTCGAAGGAGATATCCACTCAGAGGATGGAGTCTTGCTTATAGGTTCTACTGCAATTGTAAAAGCTGAAATAAAAGCAAAAACAATTATTGTCAGAGGACAAGTAGAAGGAAACCTTTTTGCAAAAGAAAGGCTAGAACTACTCAATACTTCCAAAGTATTTGGCGATATTAAAACCGCCTCTCTATTGATTGAGCCAGGAGCAATCTTTGTGGGCAAGTCAGAAAGCCTTCTGATGGATCGTATTGAGAAACCGAATTTTTCTTCATTCTTTAAGATTCTATCGGCTTCAAAAAATGAACCTACGGCCAAAAAGGCTTCGGTGGTTCAACAAGAAACCTCCTCTCAGAAACCTTCTCCAGTAACTAAGCCGTCCGAACAGAAGCCATCGGTCCAATCAGAAAGTAGACCGCTCCCTGGAAAATAGTTTCTGAGTCAATATACTTTGATATTTTATTGAAAAGCTTAAAAGTTATGGGAGGAAAACGGTCTGTTCGTTTCTTTTATTAAAAAATTGAGAAAATGAAGAAAGCGGTATTGTATTATAGATAAAGGATCTTACTATTAAAATTGGTATTTATTCTCCAGAAAAAATCAGAAGACTAACCTTCTAGATTTTTCTACAGTCAACAAAAAGGAATCATAGAGGCTATGGGATTAAAAATTGGAATAGTTGGAGCGACAGGGGCTGTTGGAGTAGAAGCGATAAAGCTTTTGGAAGAGAGCAACCTGCCAATATCTGAGCTTCGCCTGTTCGCATCGTCCAGATCAGTCGGTAAAACAATTGGGTTTTTGGGAGAAGAGCTTCAAATTGCAGAACTATCTTCTCATGCTTTCAAAGGTCTTGATTTTGTTATTTTTAGTGCGGGCAGTTCAGTTTCACAACAATTTGCTTCAAATGCCAAAGAAAGCGGGGCGATTGTTATCGATAATTCCTCTTTTTTTAGACTCCAACCCGATGTTCCCTTGGTTGTTCCGGAAGTTAATAAAGAAGACCTAAAAAGTCATAAAGGAATTATTGCCAATCCTAATTGTACGGCGGCCATACTCTCTGTTGCTTTGTGGCCAATTCATAAGGTGGCGACGATTGAGCGAGTGATTGTCTCCACTTACCAAGCGGTCAGCGGAGCGGGTGCCAAAGCTATTTTGGAGTTGGAAACTCAGCTACGTCATTTTGTCTATGGAAAGCCTATTGTTCCTGAAGTTTTTCCAGAGCAAATCGCTTTTAATGTTTTTTCTCATAACAGCCCGGTTGCCGAAAACGGGTTTAATGGAGAAGAAAATAAGGTTATGCAGGAAATTCGGAAAATTTTCCATTATCCAACTCTTAACATCTGTGCTACTTGCATCCGAGTTCCTGTTTTTAGAGCGCATTCTGAGTCAGTGGTAATTGAAACTGCTAAGAAACTCGATGCTCAGCAAACAAGAAATATTCTTTCTAGGGCTCCTGGAGTTTTAGTCGTCGATGATCCTCAGAATGGATATTTTCCTACGCCAATTAAAGCTTCTGGAAAAAAAGACGTGTTAGTGGGAAGAATTAGAGAAGACCTGTCTCATCCCCGTGGGATTGCCTTCTTCTTAAGTGGAGACCAACTGCTGAAAGGAGCAGCTTGGAATGCCGTTCAAATTCTTCAGGCTCTTCTTTAGATGCTGTGCTTTGTTTTACCTCTGTTTCTTAAACAGAGGACCTTTGACCAGTGGGGAGCTAAAGCCAACTTTGCTGTTGCTTACAATTGTTATCAAAAGCGGAGCGGCTAATAATTTGTGCCATGCTGTGGGCTTCTGTTGGTTTTCGATCGTTTTTGGTCTCCTTTATTCCGACAAGCTCTCTTTATGATCAGTTTCAATAGGTTTTTGGGGAATCAAAAGGGAATTTTTTAGGAACAGTTAAGCCTTATGCATATATTTTTTGAATGAAAATAAAGTTACGAATTGAAGGTATGACATGTAGTAATTGTGTGAGACATGTTCGAAACGCACTCACACAAGTTCCTAAGGTAGTATCGGCTCATGTGGATCTCGAAACGTCTCGGGCGGTGGTAAATGCTGAAGAAGGCTGTCAGCCTACACAGCTTGTGGAGGCGGTTAAGAGTGCTGGCTATGAGGCAAAGTTGATGGTAGAAGAAGATGAAGAGGAGGCTTCCAAGCGTTGGACCCGATCTCTTTTTCTGGGTTTGTTTCTGACAACTATCCTTTATATAAGCCAATTTACCGTGCGATCCCCACCTTTCTGGTTAGGGAACTTCCTCTTTAGCCTTTCGGTACCCTCTTCGTGGATGACGACGTTGTATGTGCATTGGAATTTCTTCTTTGGACTTTATCTGTTTGTGCTAGCTCTGCCTGTTCAAATAATCAGTGGCTCTTCCTTTTATCTAGGAGCCTATCGTCAGATTCGTAGTGGTAGATTGGACATGGACACCCTTGTCTCTTTAGGCAGTTCTTCAGCTTTTCTTTTAAGCACTTTGGGTCTCCTCTTTCCTGGAATTATAGAACACTACTACTTTGATGAAGCAGCGGCCATTATCACTTTGGTAAGTGCCGGACATTGGCTGGAGGCAAGGGTCTCAAGTAAAGCCAATAGAACTCTTAAGAAGCTTTTAGAGCTAGCCCCTCCTTATGCAAATCTTTTGTTGGACAATAACGTAGAAAAAAAAGTACCTGTCGAAACCCTTTCTGTCGGTCAAAGAGTAGTTTTGAAACCGGGTGAACGGATTCCGGTGGATGGGGAGGTAATTGATGGAGAAGGAGTTGTAGATGAAAGCATGCTAACAGGAGAAAGTAGACCAGTTGATAAGGCTCCTGGTAAAAAAGTATTTGCAGGAACTCTTAACCTTAATGCTCGGCTTGTGATCCGCGTGACTTCTTCGGGTGAAAAAACGGTTCTTGCCCATATTGCTGAAGTTGTTTTGAAAGCTCAGGAAAGTCGGGCTTCCATTCAGAATTTTGTGGACAAGATAAGTAGTGTTTTTGTGATTGCGGTTATAGCTATAGCCATTATCACAGCTTTGGGATGGGGAATGTCAGGAAAGACCAAATGGGAAACGGCGCTAATTAGAGCAGCCTCTGTTCTCGTAGTAGCCTGTCCATGCGCTATGGGGCTTGCGACACCTGCGGCAATTATGGTGGCATCAAATCGACTGGCTTCTTTAGGAGTATTGATCAGGGACGGATCTGCCCTTGAAAAATGTGGAAAAATTAAAGATGTTATTTTCGATAAAACTGGAACTTTAACGGAACCTGTATTAAGTATAGGAAATCCAATTTATTTCTTTCAAGATCCTTCCTTTGCAGATGCGCTGGCTTATTCTCTTTGCAAATCAAGTCTTCATCCGATAAGCCGTGCGCTGGCAGAAAAGTGTAAAAGTTCTCAACCTTTTCCTTTGATGCAGTGGCAAGAAAAGCCAGGAGCGGGAATCCAAGCTATTTATGAAGATCGAATAGTAAGGTTGGGTTCTGTTTCATGGCTAAAAAGCCTAGGTGTTAATGGTTGGGATCAACAAATGAATAGCTCTATAGGAATTGGATTATCTATGGACGAAAAACTGTTGGCTTTTTATCCTGTGTATGCCCCTATTAAACCTCATGCTAAGGCGGTCATTGCAAAACTCTTAGCTAGAGGCTATACCGTATACATCCTTTCTGGAGATAAAAAGGAAATTGCCATGAAATTTGGAATAGAAATAGGCATTCCCCCTGAAAACATAATTGCTGAAGTCCGTCCTGAAGAGAAAGCGGCTGTCGTTAAGCGGTTTCAGGAAAAGGGTAAATCGATTGCTTTTATTGGAGATGGGATAAATGACGCTCCAGCTCTAGCTCAAGCAGATCTGGGAATTGCCGTTTTGAATGCCAGTGATATTGCTAAGGAATCCGCTGATATTGTGTTGCTGAATGCGGATATAGAAATTATTCCAATTCTATTAGAAATCAGTGATAAAACTCTTAAAACAATAAAAGAAAATCTTTTTTGGGCGTTCTTGTATAATACTTTAGCTATTCCTCTTGCGGTGATGGGAAAAATGTCTCCTTCGATTTGCGCGGCTGCTATGGGATTATCGGATCTTTTTGTTATTGGAAATGCTTTGAGGCTTTATAAACGATAAACTTTTCTGTCTCTTCGTCGATGTCGCTGGATCTTTTTGTCTTTTATTGGATTAATGGAGCGCATACGCCATGGCTGGATAAGTTGATGCCTTTTATTTCTGATTTGGGGAATTTTCGTTTGCCTTTGTGGTTACTAGGAATTTCCATCCTTTATTTTGGAAAATTTAGAGAACGGTTGGTTGTTATTTTAGTGCTTTTTTCTGTTCTAGTTGGTGATCGGTTAATCATTGATACAATCAAAGAAGTGGTCCATAGACCAAGACCTTTTCAGGTGCTTCCCAATGTTAGAGTTGTGGAAAAATCAAATCAAATATACTATTCAAATCCTTCGAGGACAGAAGAGCGGGCAAGGGGAAGATCTTTTCCTTCTGGACATGCTGCCAATAATACAGCTGCTGCGGTCATGGCTACAGCCGTTTATGGGTTACCGGCTATTTGGCTCTGGTTATGGGTTTTCATGGTAAGCTACTCAAGAATATACATGGGAGTGCATTATCCTTCAGATATTTGTGCTGGTTGGATTATCTCCATAATTTATTCCTACACATTCCTTTATTGCTTGCATTGGCTTTGGAAGAAATACGCTCCTTTATGTTTTCCAAAACTCTACTCCCAATATCCTACTTTGCCCCTTAACCTTCCTTTCATTAAAAAGGAAGGGAAAAAAGAGCTTTCTTAAACTTGTTCTTTTATTTTTCTTTGAAGGCCATGCGGCTTTGGTTGGCTAACAATCCTATAGTTTCCAAGTAATTTTTCTTTTCTTCTTTTTAGGTCTCTATGAGCCAATAAGATAGGTCTTCTGTAAGCTGAAGATATATATTTTATAAGCCCCCTCACCTTTTAGAGTAATGAATAGTTAACGATATTGCGATGCTAATCTAGTTAAGAATAGGCATGGCACAACCACTATTCGCCGAAGGAGTTTGGAGCTCTGATCGGTCGGAGCATCAACAAGCAGTAGCGAAAGACGGCGGGAAGGGGAGGTGTCCTCTTTGATTGTCAAGATGACATGCTAATTCTATCCCGCTCCCCTGGAGAACGAAACTGTCCTGGCAATCTTGTGTCAGCCCGGCACAAAACCATGAAGAAAAGGGCGAACTCGGGTCAGGCGTAAGCATGACCCGAGTATGTTTTTAGAAACAGTAGATGTTTGGAGGAAAAAAAGATAAGGGAAAAGCCTTTTTATCTTTGGATGGATGAGGAGTCTTATTCATACAATTTTGCCTTTATTTTTATTTTCCTTCAAATAGAATTCAAACTGAATGGTTCTTCTCAAAGCTTCCCATGTTGTATGTAAACCGGGGTTGATATTATCACCTGGAGCAATTCGAATCAGAGGAAATACAATTGTCGAGGTGGCGACTTCTTTGGAAGCGTTGGAAGGAGAAAAAGTCCTTGAAGTAGGCAATTCTATAATTTTTCCTGGGTTTATCAATTCTCACTGTCATTTAGAATACACGCTTTTGAAGGATAAATTGTCAGCTTCCAAAGGAGCTTTTGTGGATTGGCTGCAGACTATTATTCGATTTAAAAAGACATTATCGGTAATTGATTATCTCAAAGCCCATAGCATGGGTATCGATTTGCTTTTGAAATCAGCCATTACCTGTGTACTTGACGTTGTATCCATGCCTGAAATTTTTCTTTTTGAATCCCCTTATCCATTACGGGTCTTTAGTTTTCTTGAGCTTATCGATGTCAACCGCTCTTATTGGACAGATGAAAAATTAGCTGGCTCTCTTCTTTTTTTTAGCAACCAATCTTCTTCGACGGCTATTGGACTCTCTCCGCATTCTCCCTATACGGCAAGCCCTGAATTATACGCGTTATCAAAGAGGTGGTGTTTTCAAAAAAATGGGTTATTAATGACTCATGTAGCAGAATCTTATGAAGAATATGAGATGTTCACGCAAAAAAAAGGAGGGTTGTTCGATTTTATTTCTCGAATAGAGCCAAGGAGTGCAAGGTTTAAAAAATCCACACCACTTCGTTATCTTGCTGAAAATGAGCTGTTGACTAAAAATGCCTTTTTAGTCCATCTTAATTACCTAGACGAGACTGATTGGGATTGGTTTAAAAAAAATTCTTGGAATGTTGTTTATTGTCCTAAATCGCATGCCTTTTTTGGTCATGATCCTTTTCCTTTAAGGCAGCTTTTATCTAGAGGAGTCAATGTCGTTTTGGGGACTGACAGCCTGGCTTCCAACGACTCTTTGGATATGAGAAAAGAAATACAGAAGGCTCAACAAGCATTCCCAGAAATATCCATCGTGGATTGGTGGAAGATGGTTACAGTTAATCCTGCTAAGGCTTTGGGATTACAAGGCAAACTTGGAGAAATTTCTGTCGGTGCCTATGCTGATCTGGTGGCTATCCCTTTTAATTCTTCTTCTGATCCATTGGAAGCTCTCCTTTATGAGCAAAAAGAGCCTTCGATTGTTATTATCAATGGGAAGGTTGTTCGTTCTACAGAAGCTTTATGATTGTTGAAGGCGAAAAAAAATTCGTTCAGAAGTTAGCAAAGGGGCTTGACGAGCTTAAAAATAAAAATCTATTTCGAAGACTAAAGGATTTTTGGCCGATAGAAGGGATGCGGGCCGAATACGAAGGTAAACAGATCATAAATTTTTCATCAAACGATTATCTTGGGCTTTCCCGACATCCATTAGTCAAGGAGAAGGCGCAGCAGGCGATCCAGGAATATGGAGCTAGTTGTTCGGCTTCCCGGTTGATATCAGGAAACAATCCCCTTTTTTCTCCTCTTGAAAAAGCATTGGCACAATGGAAAGGGAAAGAAAAGGCCTTGATTTTCCCAACAGGATATAGTGCAGCCATTGGGACTATACCAGCTTTAGTCGGCAAATCGGATTTGATTTTAATGGATAAGCTCTGTCATGCTTCATTATGGGATGGAGCCAGATTAAGTCAGGCTACAATCAGGGTCTTTGGGCATAATGATATCCAAAACTTAAAACAGATCTTGGATAGATATGCGGCAAGCTACGAAAAGATATTGATTATTAGCGAATCTATTTTTTCTATGGATGGGGATATAGCCCCACTGGCAGAGATTGTTGAACTCAAAGAGAGATATGAAGGGTTACTTTTATTAGATGATGCCCATGCTGAAGGTATAGTAGGGGAAGAGGGCAATGGTCTGGCCAGTTGCCTGAAGGTAATGGATAAGGTAGATGTCTTAATGGGGACTTTTTCTAAAGCGTTAGGATCTCAGGGAGGCTATATCGCCTCGACAGCTCTGCTTATAGATTGGGTAATCAACAAAGGCAGATCGTTTATTTTTTCCACTGCTCTTAGTCCTTCATCCATTGCAGCGGCTTGCTCTGCCCTCAATATCATTAAATCAGAGAGTGGCACAGAGCTAAGAAAGAAACTAAAAGACAACCTTGCTTATTTTATGGAAGAAAGCCCCAATAGCCGTCTTTTTTTTTCTCCCATTATACCCATACTAATTGGAGAGGAGGCTAAAGCTATCCAAGTATCCCAAGAGCTAGAAAAAATGGGGATTTATCTTCCTCCTATTCGTTATCCCACTGTTCCTAAAGGGACAGCAAGATTAAGGATCTCGCTGACAGCACTCCATTCTACAGAACAAATCGACTACTTAAAAGGCGCCCTGAAAAAATGTTTGGTACAATAAAATCTTCTAAAAGCTCTTATGTCTGAAGTTAATTCGATCATTGCGGCTGATAAACAATTTCTTTGGCATCCGTTTACTCCCTATAATAAATGGTTCGATCCACCCTATGAACCTCTTGTTATAGACAAAGCTGAGGGTTGTTATCTTTTTGATAGGAAGAAAAATAGGTTTTGGGATGGCAATTCCTCAATCTGGACTACTACGCATGGGCATCGTCATCCGCGTATTATTAAAGCGATATTAGCGTGTCTAGAAAAAATCGATCATGTTTCTTTTTTAGGAAATACCCATCAGTGGGCGGTTAATCTAGGACAAAAACTCTCTTTGCTTATTTCTCAAGGTAGTGCAAACAAATACAGGGTTTTTTTTTCTGATAATGGTTCTACAGCTGTAGAAACAGCAATTAAAATAGCTTGGCAGGCTTTAAAGCAAAGAAAGGAAAAGGAAAGGACTTTATTTCTTTGTTTAGAAGGCAGTTATCATGGAGATACAGTCGGCGCAATGAGTGTTTCTTCTATCCCATTTCAGAGCCGGTTTAAAGAGTTACTTTTTGATTCGGAAAGCCTACCTGCCCCATCCTGTTTCCACTGCCCGTGGAATAAGGCTAAAAGCAGTAGGGGAATCGATGCAAGAGAATCGAAAATTTGTTCTTGGGAATGCCTTGATGCACTGAAAAAAGCAATCGAAAAAAATAAAAAGAGACTGGCAGCGCTGATAATAGAACCTAAAATTCAAGGAGCATCGGGAATGTGGATGCATCCAGAAGGGTATTTAAAAGAAGCCTTTAAGTTAACTAAGGAAGCTGGAGCCTTTTTTATTGTCGATGAAGTTTTCAGTGGCATGGGAAGGACAGGCCACTTGATTGCATCACATAAAGAAGATGTGTATGCTGATTTTATCTGTTTGGCTAAAGGGTTATCGGGAGGTACATTGCCCATAGCCGCAACCCTTATCAGGGAAGAAATCTTTGATGACTTCAAAGGAGGCTATGAGGAAGCTTTTCTTCATGGACATAGTTATACGGCTAATCCGCTAGCTTGTGCTTCGGCTTTGGAAAATTTAAAAATTTTCGAGGAAGAAAATACACTCGGATGGATAAAGGCGATTTCTAGACAATTAAAATCTTCTTCCACTATTTTTTGGCAGCATCCTTTAGTGGGAGATGTGAGGGTAGAAGGAGCCGTGTTAGCTGTAGAAATCCTCAAAGATAAAAATGAAAACAGGCTTATCGATTCTAATCTTGATATAGGATGGGCAGTCAGCGAAAAGGCAAAAGACTATGGTCTTGTCACTCGACCTATCAAGAATGTTCTTATTCTTGTTCCCCCCTATTGTTCGTCATTGGAGGACATAGAAGGTATGGTATGGGCCTTATATAAAGCTCTCAATGATATCCTACCTGTGGACAAATAAAGGAATATTTGTGCTTCTATTGGATTGGTCTTAAATACACAATTTAATAAGAGGTTCAATCAATTTGATTGAAGACTGCTTAAATAGGTTCTCAACTATCTAATAGGAAGAGATCAAATTAGCATAGGGTTAAGTAGCAAAAAAGCTTTTGACCTGTCAGGTGCCGCATCAACCTGGCTTCTTGGAAAAGCTGAATGTCAGCTGACTAACTGTTTAGACTGGTTTAAGGAGATCTAATGCAGTCTAATAGATCTGATCGTCCCTATGGGACTGCTGCAATAATAACTGTTGGATATGGCAACAAGCACTTGCCGTTTTTTTATACCTGTATCTGGTTGGATCAATTCCCTTTGAAAAAATTGGGGATAATTTGTTTTATTTTTAAGTTAAGTATGGTTTTAGATCCTTTTGATTATATAGCGACAGGATTTTTTCTTCTAGCCGTGTTTCATACGTTGATTTCTCCTGTGCTATTTCGCAAGGGAGAAGCGTTGATTGATTATGCATGGCAGACAAGCGGTGGAAAAATGACTAGGAGCCATTGGCTCTATTTCTTTGGGGTTCTAGTACGTTATTTAGGAGAGGTTGAAATCATTTTTGGATTATGGCTCTTACCGCTTTTAATAGTGTCTTTATGGCGATTTGGTTGGGACGCAACCCTTGAAAAGTTAAAATTGAAAACGGAATATACCGAAGCTTTATTTGTTGCCGTTTTAATGACTATTTCTTCGGCTCAACCAATTCTCTATATATCGCAAAGGCTTATAGGCTGTTTTGCTCGAATAACAAAAGACAGCGTAACCAGTTGGTGGTTTTTGATATTAACACTCGGCCCGATTTTTGGGTCTTTCATAACGGAAGCTTCGGCAATAACGATCAGTGCACTGTTGCTAGCAGAAAAGCTTTTCTGTTTAAACCCCAAACAGTCTTTAGCTTATGCGACGATAGGACTCCTTTTTTTCAATATTTCAATTGGAGGGACACTTACGAATTATGCCGCTCCACCGGTTGTTCTGGTTTCTCAAAAATGGCAATGGGATAGCTTCTATATGCTTATTCATTTTGGATTTGTCTTTGCCTGTGGCATAGTCCTTGCCAATCTCCTGTATTATTTTGTATTCCAAGAGGAATTTAAAAGGTTAGAAAAAGAAAGACTGAGCCTTTTGGCTGAAACTGGGCCAGCTGAATCTCTGAGAGAAAAAATTCCTATTTGGATAGTCATTGGCAATATTGGGTTTCTTGTTTCTACGGTCATTATAAAAGACTATTTTTTACTTTTGTTTGGAATCCTCGTTTTTTTTCTGTCTTTTGTGGACGCCACGAAACCTTATCAAGGAGAAATTCCTTTGCAAAAAGCTTTTTTGGTAGGATTCTTTCTGGCCTCTCTTGAAGTCTTTGGAAATCTTCAGTCTTGGTGGATCAATCGGCTATTAAGCCATCTGTCTTTTTTGCCTCTCTATGTAGTTTCTGTTATGCTGAGTTCTTTTAATGATAATGCCCTTATATCCTACTTAGCTACATTAATTGTTCCGGAATTAGACGAAATGAAAAAAAGAGCAATTATCGGGGGTGCTTTATCCGGGGGTGGCTTAACGATTATAGCCAATGCTCCAAACTTGGTGGGTTGGTCACTTCTTAGAAAGTTTTTCCCAGATGGGATTGCTTCAACTAAGCTTTTTATAATGGCATTAGTCCCAACAATATTAGTAGCTATTCTTTTTATGTTCAAAGAATGGATCTTTAAATGAACTACCCATCCAAGCCTGAGGGCTCTGGGATGGAGTTTCGCGCTTCCCTGCGGACAGTTTCACCGGAGTATGCTCGGCTCGCGGACTTCCAGCCCGCAGCGAGGTTCTATCCGGCCAGAGCTTCCCGCTCCACGCATGGATCGGTTCCCGTCCATTCCTTTCCGTATACAACGACCTTCGGCCTTGGAAAGGCGAAGCCGTGATCCTTCTCCCACTTCGCCAAGCCCCAGTCGAGAAGCCCGAGCGCCGAGTTCTCGTCCCGATGGCAGGACGCTCCGCATGCGCACTCATGCCACCGGTCGCCGAGGGTCTTTTCCACGACGCCGCCGCATCGGTGGCATCTCTGGCTTGGCTTCAACGTCCTCGCCTGTGCTTCCAGCTATCCGATACCAGCCTCTTCCGCTTTGTATCCGACCATCGCCCCGAAAGCTCCGAACGATGCGTCCAACATCTCTCGATTCAGCCCGGCTTTTTGCCGCACACGTTTCCCGGGCTTTTTCTGGCTGCCCCGGGCCGAAGCCGTCATCCTTTTCGGCTCCAGCTCCTCCGTGATCAACAGTCCGCTGCGTCTCACCATCGCGGCGCTCTGCTTGTGCAGGAAATCCTTCCTGACATTCGCCACCTTGGCGTGCATCCGGGCGAGCAGCTCGTACTGCTTGCGCAACCTCTTGGAAATGCGAAATCCCTTCCGTTTCCCGTGCTTGCGGATCGCCGCCTCCATCTTGCGGGAGATCGTTCTCCCGAGCTTCCTGAGCTTCTTAAGCGCCTTGCGCAGATGGCGCGGATTGGCGACCTCGGAAACGTCCGGCTCGCTCTTTCCAGGCTCCAACCTGGCGCTGGTCAGGAACCGCTCCGTGCCCAGGTCGAAAGCCTCGGCTCCACAGCCATGCTCCCGCGCCGGCCGGCAGCGCATCGTGACCGACGCATACCATCGGCCGCCGGAAAGAAAGATCTCGCATGTCCTGGGTTCTCCGGGAGTCCGGGCCTTGCCCCGGATCGGGATCTCCCCAATGCCGGAGAGACGAAGCTTCAGGTGAGCGCTTCGCTCTCTGGCGAGCAGCCGCCAGTCACCTTCGTGCTGCTTGAAGCCGAAACCGCTGAATCGCCCTGCCTGCTTGAAACGCGGGCATCCCGGATTTTCGCCTTGCCGGACGCGGCGGAAGAACGCCTGAAAGGCGAGATCCAACCTCTTGAGCGTTACCTGGGCGGATTGAGCGTTGATCGAGGCGAGAAGCGCGCTGCGGGAACGGAGCTCGGTTAGCCATCGGCACTGCTCGGCGAAGCCGATGCGCCGCTTTTCCTCCTTCCACGCCCGCCTGCGCTCCTCCAAAGCTAGGTTCCAGAGAAAGCAATGGACCCACCGAGTCCGCAAAAGCTCATCCCGGACGGTCTTGGATGGATAGAGCCGGTAGGTGACCTTGCGCTCGACCGGGTCCAGAACGGGAAGACCAGCGGGTGATGCGATCATCATGAGGCGACGCTGGACAGTGGCCAGCAATATGGTCTATCATTTAGTGTAATGACAGGTCAAGTGCGTTTGCACCTTCTGCATCACTGCGTTTACGCGCTGCACTACCATTTAGTTCTTGTCACAAAATACCGCCGCAAGGCGCTCACCCGCCCCATGCTTGACCGGTTGCGTGCTATTGCGGAAATGCGCTGGGATGGATGGGGCGGACAGCTGCTTGAGTGCAACGGAGAATCTGACCACGTTCACTTGCTAGTTGCGTTGCCACCAAATCTTGGACTCAGCCGCTTCCTGAACCATCTCAAGACAACTTCTTCCAGGCTTCTCCGCAGAGAGTTTGCCACAACGGTCGCCCGTTTCTATCGTAAGGCAGTTCTTTGGAGCCGTTCCTACTGCGTTATCACGTGCGGGGGCGCCCCATTAACCGTCCTCAAACAGTACATCGAACGGCAAGAAACGCCGGAATAGGGCGGCCTTCATCACCAGCCAAGTCCAAGGCTCTGGCTGGAGCACTGGCCGCCAGAGAGGGTATGGAGGGAGGATTGGGCAATATGAGCAAGTCTTTTTAAGGCATCTTTTTTTTCTATATATCCTAATTTAGCTCTTCTTATAGTTTCTTCTAGAATCCCAATGTTCCGGTCATAAGAAACTCGATCAATAGGATAGGGGATCCCATCTTTGCCTCCATGAGCAAATGCATAATCGGCCCAACGCCGACCATTGATCTGCTTTGGAAAGTCTTCAATTGGATCCTTTCTGCAGATCGGGACTCCAAACAATAGTTCTGCTACAAGAGCAAGACTCCGAATTGTAGCCGGACCAACATGCGGGGTTTCAAGAAGTGATTGGAAGTCTTTTGGGTTTCTTTCGTAAGCTGAAACGATGGCTTTATGAAGAGCTTTGAGGTTTATTAAACGGATATCGGTGCTGCTAATAGTGTGTCGGGCCGGAGCAAAAAGGGTGGGGCCACAAAGAATTTCAGAAATTAAATTTAAGGTTTTTTGAGGTTTTTCTCTAGCCAATTCGCTACAAGTTTGTCTTGATCGCTCTGCTTCTCCAGCAATCATATTCAGAAGGATGCTTTTATCGGGAGTTTGCCTCTTTTTGTTGATTTCAGATTCAGAAAGGAGCCCCTCATTTTCTTCAGATAAATCATCAATTGCTGCATGAGGGTTACAAACAAAGTTTTTTGTGCTTTCTCCTAACCAATGATATCGGCGTGCGTAGCGAGTAGTTTCGTTCATTCCTTGTTGGATGACACACCAGGAACCAGAAGCGGTGAAAAAAAAACAGTGATGATAAAGAGCAAATCCATCTTGAAGGGCTGCAGAATCTACTTTTGCGACAAGCCTAGAGGTGCGGATAAGACTTTCAGCAGCATTAATTGCTAAGCGATCAGCAATCCTGGCGATTTCCTCTGGGGTCTTCCTTGATTCTCCACCTTTGCCTCCAGCCACGAAGATGCCGATATCCCCATATCTCTTTTGTGCTTCCTTTAAGGCACCACAGCAGACCGTAGTCAGTCCCGAAGAATGCCAATCAAAACCTAGAACACATCCGAACGCTTGAAACCACCAAGGATCAGAAAGCCTTCTGAGCATTTCATCAGGACCATACTCTTCGACAATCAATTGGGTCATAGCCCGGGCCAGTCGTACCATCCTTTCAAAAAGATAACTAGGGGCTTTCCCATAGTGCAAAGGAAGATAGGCCGTTTTTCTTTTCATGAAACGCTGCACCAAAAGCGACCCCAACGGGATTCGAACCCGTGCTGCCACCGTGAAAGGGTGGAGTGCTGACCACTACACCATGGGGTCAACCAGTTATAGATTTAGCAAAGCAGACATAACATATTGGTGCAAGAAAAATAAAGAAGCTACTTGGATCATACAAAAAATCAAGCTTAAAACAAGAAAGCTATTCCAAGCAGGATCAAGGCAGAACAGAAAGTGGCAAGTTTAGAACGGACATTAGGACCAAAATAGTTAACGAATATTTCAGCTCCAGGAGTGTCATTGGCCAAGATTTTTGTTTCCGTAGCGAAGGAGACACTAAATCGATAGAGGTAAATAAAGAGTAAAAGGATGGTAAAGGAGATCGCTAAAAGCATAAAAACAACAAAAAGACGTAGGGGAAAAGGGTTAGGATTCCATCCTGAAGGAATATGGATTTCAAAAGATCCTTCAGTATGGAAAGCTCTTGCATCTTTTGTCTTAGTTAAGATCTTTATCTGCCAATTTCCTGGATGAGAAAAATTTTTTGCTGAAAAGTAATAAGCTCCTTCCTTTTCTTTTTTCAAGGAAGGAGCAATGACATGAAACGGACTGGAACTATCAGTGAGGATAAGAACAAGGCTTTGTGTAGAAGACAGGGAATTATTTTTAAAACTAGAAAGTTGTAGTTTGAAAGGAGCAGGGGAAAAGGGATGGAAAGAGAAGGTAAAGATGCCGGTTTTACCGACAAAATGCTCTTGGAAAGGTAGCAGGGCAGAGGAAAAAAGAGAAGTGCCTCGGAAAGCCATCAATAGCAGAAGAATCCAGCAAGTCCAGCATTCTAAAACATAGCTAGGAAGAGAAAAGGAGGTTATTTTTATGCTTGGCAATGGGAGTTTTCTAAAGGAAAACTGGAAATGATTTGCTCCTAAAGATCTCATGAGTATCCCAGTGAATCGTGGCTCTGCCAAAAGTTGATGATAAATGCGGAATAAAAGCAAAAGAATACAAAGGATGCAAAACCATGGAGTAAAAAGGAAAAAAGGACTAGTGGTATAGAGGGAGCTTTCAAAGGAGAGCCAAAGCAGGCTCAAAAAAAATAACGCCATAGGAATATCCAGAAGGCTACCTAACCTGGCAAGGGAAAAACTCAACACCCTTCTGATACTTTGTCCTTCTACAAGGGGGACAATATTCAAAAGAAAAATCAGAGAACTACCAGAAAGTATTTCTAAACAAATTATTTCCAAAGAGGTGAGAAAACCGAAAGTGGAGAAGGATTTCACTCCTCTAAGATATAAAATTTCACTGATGAGCAGCACAACCCCACTGGCCATTCCCATGAATGAGGGAAGACTCGATTGGTTAGCCTGTAGGAGCCTGTGCAAGAAAAAAGTTATAAGGAAATAGAAAATCCCTAGTCCAATTAAAGGAGAGGGATTGACAATCAGCTTAAATACATAACCAGCTGAAAGACAAGCAAAAGAAAAAAATAACAGAGAGTAGTGCTTATTTCTTAGTGGCTGGTAGTTTCTCTGAGAACAAGGTTGGAGAATCTTCAGAATTTTTGGGACAAGAAGAAAAAAATTTATAAATATTCCCCAACACAAAGAGAAACCCAGAAGGATTAAAAAGAAACTAAAAGACTCTAAAGTTTGGGAATCAAAAAAAGAGGGAGTAATACTGGGGTGTAGGAGGTAAGAGGAATTCATGTAGAAGAAGTTTTAAGCACCCGAGCAATCATTTGGTTTCTTAAAAAAGGAGAAATGTGCAAAAAACAGTTAAAAGTCCGTTTGCCCAGAAGAAATATTTGTTTGATGCCATGAGATGGCATAGTGAACAAGCTCAGTTCCACTCTGTAGTTTTAATTTTTGTTTGATACTAGCTCTATAAGCCTCGACAGTTTTGATGCTTAAATGCAGCTGTTCGGCAATCTGTCTGGAGCTGAGTCCTTTGCCGATCAATTGAAAGACTTCCAGTTCCCTGTCGCTCAATTTTCCTAAAGGGCTAGCCTTGAAAGGTGAGCTTTTTTTCCCTGTAAAGCCTTCTAGGATCCTAGAAGAAATTTCATCACTAACAAAAATGTTGCCCTCCAGAATCCTGTTTATAGCTTGAAGCAGCTTTTCACCGCCTTCCGATTTCATTAAGTAGCCTCTAGCACCAGCTCTTAACAGCCTTTCAGCAAACAGTGATTCTTCATGCATGGAGAGCACAAGGATTGGAATTTCAGGGTAAATAGCATGAATGTCTTTGACAAGTTCCAGACCGCTTTTGCCTGGTAAAGAAATATCAACTAGAACAATATCTGGTTTTAACTTTTCGACAAGCTCAAAACCTTTTTGCGCGTTTTCAGCCATTCCGCACACGCAGAGGGATGGATCTGTTCCAATAATATACGCTAAACCCTCTCGGAGTACGGCATGATCGTCAACGATGAGCACCCCTCTTTTTTTCGTCTCAGTAGATCGTTCCTTCATCATATTGTTCTTAACCATTGGTTTTAGTATTTTGGGCAGAAGGTAAACTGCAAATGATTTTTGTCCCTTTTCCAGGAAGAGAATCGATACTCAAATTAGCACCGATCATTCCCGCACGATAGAGCATCGACCTGAAACCTAACCCTTTGTTTATCCCATCTTTCATTTTCATTCCAATGCCATTGTCTTCCACTTGAAGAAAAATTGTTCCAGATGTCTCTCCAAAAGTGATGTCGATGTGCGAGGCCCCTGAGTGTTTGATCACGTTATTAACAGCTTCTTGAGCGATTCGATAAAGCTGGATAGCAAAAGAAGGGTTGGGAACAACAGGTTCTCCAATCAAATGAAACTGACAAGTGATGGGGGTGTTTTTACCCGTATTTTGAGCCAAATCCATTAAGGAAGCAATCAGATCTGAGGTGGACATCGCCAGTGGCGCTAGTCCCTTGGCTATATCTCGAGCTGAAGTTGCTGCTTCTCTAGCTAATTTGGCGATTTCAGAGGCTAGCTCATGACCGACGGCTGCCTTTTCTCGAAGTTCTTGGGATAAAAACTGAGCTTTAAACTCAATACCAATCAATAACTGGCAGAGACTATCATGAATGTCTTGGCCTATTCTTTGTCTTTCGTGTTCGCTAGCTTCTAAGGCTGCCTTTTCTAGAGCTTTTCTTTCTCTAATATCCCTTACAAGAACGCTTAAAACTTTTCCTTCCTTTAAGAAGACTTCACTCACTGAGATCTCCATGAAAAAGGTTGTTTTATCTTTCTTTTGACCTAAGAGTTCATATTGGTTGATTGGTTTTTTTTTCTTTTTAGCTAAAAAAGTTCGGATCCATTTCTGACGATAGGGAGGGGCAAGGAGTTCAACAAAGGGTTTACGAAAAAGTTCCATTCTATGATAGCCGAAAAGCTCTTCAGCAGCCTTGTTGGTAAGCTTAATGTTCCCTTCACTATCTAGAACTAGTAACCCTTCAGCAATATTATGGATAACATTAAAAATCCATTGAGCGATACTACAGTAAGAAGGTTCTACTTCTCCTTGAAGACATTGAGAAATAGTAAAAGTACATCTTTTCTCTTCATCGAGCCATCCGTTATCCATCGTAATAGAGACAATATTTTCGTTTCTAAATAATAACCTTATACAATATAGGCAATAATTGTATGAATATAAAATGATTATTCCATAAAAAAAATTATAGAGATTGATTTTTTTCTCTGGAGTTCCAATTTTTTGTGCATTCTTTCTTTTTTCACTGGCAAGCTTGTCTCTTCAACCTCCTACATCTCTTTCAAAGGCTCGATGCCCAGAAGCTCTAGTCCTAAAGAAAGAGTGCGTTGCGTAAAATCGCAAAAGGCTAGGCGTAGCTGCTTTGAGGATTCCGTCGATGCACCTAAGACTGGGCATTGTTCATAGAATTTGTGAAAGACTTTTGCAAGGTTATAAAGATAGTTACAAAGATGGTGTGGGCTATTTTCTTTGGCTGCAAGGAATAAGGAATATTTGAAGCTTAAAACCGCTTTCATCAGTTCTATTTCTTGAGGGTGGAGGGTGTCGGTTTCGAATTTTAGAGAGGTAAAGCCCAGGGTAGAACCATAACCGGAGGAAGCAGCTTTTTTCAAAATAGAGCAAATTCGAACATGGGCGTTTATGAGATAAGGTGCGGTATTTCCTTCAAGAGAAAGGAGTTTTTCCCAGCTAAAAATATAATCGAGGATTCTGTTTTGAGAAAGATCGGCATATTTCAGAGCCCCTATCCCGACAGCATGGGCTATCTCTCTTTTTTTATCCTCGGACAAATCCTTTCTTTTTTCATCTATAATCTGGTAGGCTCGATTGACCGCTTCCTCTAAAAGCTCCCTTAGCTTTATTGACGTCCCTTCCCTAGTTTTAAGAGGTTTTTTGTCTTCTCCAAGGATTGATCCGAAATAAACGTGTTCGAGCTGAATATCGATGCCGAGTAGTCGAGCAAGGGCAAAAAGTTGCTGGAAGTGCAGTTTTTGTCTTGAGTCAGTGACATATATGATCCGCTGAGCTTGCCAATTGCTCAAACGGAAAAGAAGGGTAGCAATATCCGTTGTGGCATAAAGATAAGCGCCATCAGTTTTTTGGATTATCATGGGCTTGTTAGCTAATTCTGGGAAGTCTTTGTTGAAAAACACACAAACGGCCCCTTCGCTGTATCGAGCAATCCCTTTTTGAAGAAGTTCTTCGACAACCCCTGGAAGCATAGGATTATACACGCTTTCTCCAAGGGAATAATCGAATTTTACATTAAGCTTTTGATAAATTTTGTCCAATTCCTTTAGGGAAGCATGAACAAAGACATCCCAAAGTTTTAAGTTTTCGCTGTCACCAGATTGCAATTTTTGTAATTCTCTTTTTGCCTCTTCCTTAATCCTTTCAGATTCTTTTGCTTCTTTTTGGATTCTCACATATAGTCCTTCCAGATACTCCAAGGGTTTTTCGGCTAAAGCAAGCGGATCGCCGTATCTTTTGTATCCTAAAAGCACCATCCCAAACTGTGTTCCCCAATCTCCCAGATGATTGTCCGCAATGACACGATGGCCTAAAAAAAGATTGAGTCTTTTTAAGACATCTCCAAGAATCGTGCTGCGAAGATGGCCCACATGTAATTCTTTTGCTATGTTTGGGCTTGAAAAATCTATCACGATTGTCTGTGGTTCTTTAGTCTGCTCAATGCCAAGTCGAGGGTCGGAACGGATCGCAAGGAAAGCATTCAGGTAAGCTTTTGGTTTTACTCTAAAATTAATGAATCCATTGCCTCCGACTTCAGGATAAAAAGTTACGGAGTTGTCTCCAATGATCCTCGCAAACTCTTCAGCTAATTTTCTTGGATTTTCTTTGAGTTGACTGGCCATTAGAAATGCGACATTAGTTTGGTAATCTCCAAATGAAGGATTGGAACAGGGTTCGACTATTGGAATATGGTCGGTTTGACCAAACTTTTCAGAAAGGGCCACTTTTAGTTTTTCAAAAATCCAATCTTGAGGAATTTTCATAGTTCTTTTTAACTGAGCTCTTACAAATCTTTTTTATCCAATGTTCGGATGATCCAAAAGAAGATAGTTAGGAAGAGAAGTTTTTAAAATTATTTTTCTTTTACTTGACATTCCATCAAATGTTCTGAAATTACTTTTTCTTATGCCCAATACAAAATCGGCTGAAAAGAACCAACGGAAAAGCGAAAGAAAGCGCATTTTTAATCTAAGAGCAAAGAAAGAATTAAAAGAGCAGTTAAAACAGCTTAAGGCATTGATTGATGCCAAAAAAAAAGAGGAAGCTCTGTCTTTTTTCCCCACCATTCAATCCTTACTGGATCGATTGGTTAAAAGAAAGAAGCTTGTGGCGAATACTGCTAATCGAAAGAAGAAACGATTATTGAAAAAAATTGGGAAAATCAGTTCTGTTTGAATCGGTAACTCTTCTATGTTTATATTATATTTAATTTGATATTTTTAATTTTTTCACCTTTTACTGTTCCAGTGATACCCATTAAAAGAGGCAAAGAAATTGAGGCGATGCGGCGTAGCTGCAGAGTCGTCACCGAAATAATAGAAAAAATAAGGCCTATTCTTGCTCCAGGGATCACTACGGAGGAGGTGGATAAGTATGCGGCCCATCTTATCGAATCCTATGGAGCAAAGAGTGCGTTTTTAGGTTATAGAGGCTTTCCTGGAAATATCTGTATATCGATCAATGAAGAAGTGGTCCATGGGATTGGAGGAAAGAGAAAAATCCAGTATGGAGATCTTGTAAAGTTGGATGTAGGTATTATTCTCGATGGGTGGATAGGGGACACAGCAAAGACTTATCCAGTGGGAACGGTTGATGTAGAGGATTTACGGTTAATTGAAGTGACCAACAAAGCCCTTATGCTTGGCATAGCTCAGGCACAGGAAGGTAATAGAATTGGGGATATTTCCTCGGCAATTGAAAGGTATGTTCTTGAGCAAGGTTATCAGGTAGTTAAGGAGTTTGTGGGTCATGGGGTTGGCAGAAAACTCCATGAAAAACCTCACGTTCCGAATTTTGGAAAACCAGGCCAAGGACCGAAGTTAAAAGCAGGAATGACCATAGCCATCGAACCAATGGTTAACAGAGGATCTGGAAAAGTTCTCATGATGCCAGATGGTTGGACCGCTGTTACTGAAGATGGGCAAAGGTCGGCTCATTTTGAGCATACCGTTTTGATTACCAAGAATGGTCCGGAAATTTTGACTTTAACCGAAGATAATGTAGAGTTAGTGTATCATACGGCTTTTTAGGATAAAAAAATCTTGATTTTTTTTCTTTTTTGATTATTGAAAACCTTCTGCTTTTTTAATTAACACTAGGAGAAGCAATGAAAGTAAGAGCTTCAGTAAAAAGACGGACAGCCAATTGTCAAGTCGTTCGAAGAAAAGGAAGAATCTATATTATAAACAAAAAGAATCCGCGATTGAAACAAAGACAGGGTTAATTTTTAAACTGAAAGGATAGAATGGCTCGAATTTTGGGTGTAGAAATTCCAGGTAACAAGCCTTTGATTGCAGCATTGCCTGTTATCTATGGCATTGGCAGATCAAGGGCAAAGCTCATTTGTGAACAGGCTGAACTCAATCCTCAGATGAGAGCGAAGGACCTGACAAACCAACAGATTAATCGGATTATACAGGTAATCGAAGAAAATGGTTTTGTCATTGAAGGGGATTTAAGACGAGAGGTTCAGCAAAATATAAAGAGGTTGCAGTCTATCCGTTGTTATAGAGGCTTAAGGCACATCCGTGGACTTCCTGTAAGAGGACAGAGAACCTCTACGAATGCTAGGACAAGAAAAGGACCTAGAAAAACCATCGGTGTGGTCAGAAGAAAAGAGGCTAAGAAAGGCAAGGTTTAAGGGAGTTCTGTATTAATCTTAATGGAGAGTTAGTGATGGAGTGGAAAGGGAGGACACAATGGCAGAGGGTAATCAAGAAAAAAAGCCGAAAGTAAAAAAAGAGGAAGGTAATTCACAGATGGCATCAACTTCAGAGTTGGCAGGAAAAGCTCAGAATATAAAAAAGAAAGAAAACCAGGGAGAAGATTTATTGTCGACGCCATTGGAACAGGAGCAAGAAAAGATAAAGATACCTAAAGTTCGCGCAAGCAAGGCGATTTATAATGGAATAGTAAACATTTTGGCCACCTTTAATAATACTATTGTGACGATCACCGATATGAGTGGAAAAACGGTGGCGTGGTCCAGTGCCGGCAAGTGTGGTTTTCGTGGGACTAAAAAATCCACAGCCTATGTGGCACAGCTGGTTGCACAGGATGCTGCTAGACAAGCTATGGGACATGGAATGAGAGAGGTCATTGTAAAAGTCAAAGGGCCTGGAACCGGAAGAGAATCGGCGATCAGGGCCTTGCAAGCGGTAGGATTGGAAGTCACCTCAATCTTAGATGTGACTCCAATACCTCATAATGGGTGTCGACCAAAGAAGCCACGTCGCGTCTAAGTTGAAAAAAGTGGAGAAACAAAATCATGGCAAAATATATTGGTCCAAAAGCGAAGATTTCCAGACGGTTTAATGTTGCTTTGTTTGGCCCTAATAAGGCTTTAGAACGGAAGCCTTATCCACCAGGAATTCATGGTCAGAGGGCTGCGAAGAAGAAATCAGATTATGCGGTGGCTTTGGCAGAGAAGCAAAAGTTGAGGTTTATGTATGGGATCATGGAAAAGCAATTTCGAAGGTATTTCCAAATTGCTCATAAAAAGAAAGGGGTAACAGGAGAAGTGCTATTTCAGCTTCTTGAGCAAAGGTTAGACAACATCGTCTATAGGCTTTGTTTTGCAACAAGTAGAATGGAAGCTAGGCAACTAGTTAACCATGGGCATATTTATGTCAATGGCAAGAAAGTGAATATACCAAGTTATAGAACTAAACCAGGGGATGTTATAGAAATTTGCCCTAAGCCTCAATCGAGAAAATTGGCCTTACGCAATCTTGAAGCCATGAAAGGCATAAGGATCCCCGATTGGCTCTCTCTAGAAGCAGATAATCTAAAGGGGACGGTGAATCGGCTTCCAACCAGAGAAGAAATACAGCCTATCGTCAACGAGCAACTTGTCGTGGAGTTGTATTCAAAATGAACATTGGGATGCAAAATCCTTTATAGAAGGAGTGGTAGGGTGTTATGGCTATACGTTTAGGAAGATTTGAGATGCCCCGTTCCATCGTCAAAGATGAGACGGTATCGAATGCAACCTTTGGTCGTTATATCATTGAACCCTTCGAGTCGGGATATGGACATACCTTAGGTAATTCGTTGCGCCGAATCCTTTTGTCATCTTTAGAGGGAGCGGCCATTGCCTCGGTCAAAATCGATGGGGTCATGCACGAATTTACTTCTATTCCTGGTGTCGTCGAAGATGTGATAGACATCGTTCTTAATCTGAAGAAGGTCTTGATTAAAATGCCAGATAGGGAGACTCGGAATTTCCGCATCGATGTTCTTAAAGAAGGACCCGTGACTGCGGCAGATATTCAGGTTGATCCAGGTGTGGAAATTGTCAATCCAGAGCAGCTAATTTGTACGCTTGACCAAAAAAAGCATTTAATGATGGAGCTGGAAGTTAAGGTTGGAAGAGGTTTCCTATTGGGTGAGTACAACAAGAAACAAGACCAATCCATTGGGGTCATTCCTATCGATTGTCTTTTTTCTCCGGTGCGACATGTGAAGTATGAGGTTGAAAATACCCGAGTAGGACAAAGGACCGATTACGATAGACTCATTTTTGAAATATGGACGGATGGGAGGATAGGGCCTGACGAGGCTATTGTACAATCAGCCGCTATTCTCCAACATCATCTTGATGTTTTTGTTCAATTTGGGAAAGAGCCGGTTGAATTTGAAAAGCCGAAGCCACCCGTTAAAGAAGAAGAAAATAGGCTTCGAAAGATCCTTAATATGAGCGTCAATGAAATAGAACTTTCTGTCAGAGCAGCTAATTGCTTGAACAACGCCAATATTACTACGGTTGGTCAGCTGGCCATGAAGACGGAAGCTGAAATGCTTAAATATAGGAATTTTGGGAAGAAATCCTTGAATGAGATCAAAGAAAAGCTTGCTGCGCTTGGTCTTTCCCTAGGAATGAAATTCGATCCGAGTATCTTAGAACAACCAGAGGAGAAAACATACAGGGAATAAAAGGGATTTTTTCTGGGTATGGTAAAGGAGGCATGAGATGCGACATCAGAAAAGGACTCAGAAATTAGGTAGGGATTCTCAGCATAGGGCTGCGTTACTTGCTAATCTGGCCGTAGAGCTTATTGAACATAAAAGAATAAAAACGACTTTAGCCAAGGCTAAAGCCTTGCGTCCTTTTGCCGAAAAATTGGTCAGCCTTGCAAAAAAGGGAACTCTCCATGCTAGGCGACTCGTCGTCAGTAAAATCCATGATAAGAAAGCCGCTCGAGTTCTTTTTAATGATATTGCTTCTCAGATGCAAAACAGAAATGGCGGCTATACACGAATTTTGAAACTAGGAAATAGGCTATCAGATGCTTCGGAAATGGCATTGATTGAATGGACAGAAGGGCAAGTGGTGGGAACTAGCCAAAAGACTCCTGAAAAAACCTGATTGTCTAAACCAAGGATCTATTGCCTCTGGTTCTGGCTTTATAAAAGCCACTCTATCCAAATAAAAAAAGGGAAGGCTAGAGAAAACTTTGGTTTTGATTTTCCATAGCGAGTGGTTGGACAGCTTTGATGGGAATTTCCATCCCTTCCCTTCCTTTCGATTGGATCAGTTGTTCTTTTCTTGCTTTTTCTCTAAAATAGAGTTGGGCCTGAAAAGGCTCTTTTTCTGGTTTGATTCGTCTGTAAATTCCATTAGGTAAAAGTTCTCTGGCTTTGATATTATCCGCTAGATAAGCCTCTAGAATTTCCTGCACCTTTTCTTTTAATTTGGGATGTTCAATAGGAAAAATAATTTCGATTCTCCTATAAAAGTTTCTTTGCATCCAATCCGCACTCCCTGAATAATATTCAGGATTGCCTCCATTCTCAAAATAGAAGATCCGACTATGTTCCAAGAACCTACCTACAATGCTAATGACTCTAATATTTTCACTGACTTGTGGAATTCCCGGTCTTAAACAGCAGATGCCCCTCACTATAAGATCAATTTTAACACCTGCAGAAGAAGCGGCATAAAGATGTTGAATGATATCTTCATCAACGAGGGCATTCAGTTTTGCAATGATTCTAGCCTTTTTCCCTTCTTTGGCATTGTTAATTTCTCTTTGGATCATCTCCTTTAGCCTGCTAGCCATATTAAATGGAGAAACGATAAGCTTTTCGATGCCATGAAATCGAGAAAGCCCGGTCAATATGTTGAAAAGAGTTGCTACTTCTTTCGTTATCTCCTCATTGGTGGTTAAAAGGCTCAGATCAGTGTACAGCCTTGCCGTGCTTGGATGATAATTGCCTGTAGCGAGATGAACGTAAAGCCTGATTTGATCTGGATCTCTCCGGATGATTTCAAGCATTTTACAATGGGTCTTCAATCCAACAATACCGTAAAGAACATGCACTCCAGCTTCTTCCATACGTCTTGCCCATTGAATATTGTTTTCTTCGTCGAATCTGGCTTTGATTTCTACCAAAGCCGTGACTTGCTTGCCATTTTGGGCTGCTCGAATAAGAGCATGAACGATCGGAGAATCTCCACTGGTTCTATAGAGAGTCATTCTTATTCCAAGGACGGAAGGATCAATGGCTGCTTTCTGCAAAAAATCGACAATGATTCCAAAGCTTTCATACGGATGGTGGAGAAGTACATCAGTTTTGCGAATCACTTCAAAAAGATTAGGTTTTCCGCTAAGCTCTGAAGGGATAACAGGGGTCCATGGTCTATCTCTTAGGTGTGGAAACCCTTCATGGTTACAGATAGGTAAAAGATGAAGGAAATTCAAAGGATCAGGGTTGCGATAGGAGTCGCGGTGATCAAGATGGAGTGCTTTCAACAGAATCTCTTCTAGTTCTTTTGGACATGTGGATTCTATTTCTAACCTGACAGCGTTGCCCCTGTTCCTCTTTTTCAACTCCTCTTCAACGGTTTGTAAGAGGTTCTCTGCCTCTTCTTCATCGATATAAAGCTCACTGTTACGGGTAATTCTGAAGGAATTGACATCTTGAATTTCATCACCAGGGAAAAGCGTGTCCAGAAAGTTTATGACCAGATCACTTAAAAGAATGAACCTAAAACCCGATTTAGAATTGCTTCCAGGCAAGGTGATGAGACGCGGCAAAATCCTTGGAATTTGAACAATGCCAAAATTGTGCATATGAGAGGCATTAGGTCGTTTCAAAGTCAAGATCAAATTAAGGCATTTGTTAACTAATTGAGGGAAAGGATGACTCGAATCAACTGCCAAAGGAGTCAGAACGGGAAAAATTTCTTTATCAAAATAGGTTTTACACCATTCAAGCTCTGATTCTGTCAATTCATTGTGGGTGCATAAAAAGATCCCATTCTTTTTTAAAGCTGGCTTAATTTCCTCGTTCCAAATTTTGTATTGTTTCTCAACGAGTTCATGTGTCCTTTTCTCGATTCCTTCGAAGACTTGAAGGGGAGTCAACCCATCAGCACTCTGTTCTTCACTTCCGTTTTCTATTTGCTGTTTGATTCCTGCGACCCGAATTTCGAAAAATTCATCTAAATTGGAGCTAAAAATACAAAGGAACCGGAGTCTTTCAAGCAAAGGCTGTTTTGGATCAGCAGCTTCTTCCAAAACTCTCGCATTGAATTCAAGCCAACTTAGCTCTCGGTTAATAAAATATTCAGGTTTATTAAAGGTTGCTATCATCTCTTATATTTCTTAACTCTACTCTGAAGTTTGTTGCTTTCAAGAGACTGCCTACGAACCTTAAAACAAAAAGGTGGTTTTTTATTTCTCATTTTTAGGTCTGCTGGAACGGTATGTCCTTAAGAGTTGGTTCGATTTCATGGACATCACTAACCTCTTCGGAAAAAGCTCCACTAGTTTTAATTTTTTTTGTCGAAGGAATAATTTTCCCTTGACAGAGGGTTGCAATTTTGTTGAAAGCCTCCATCGAGCTTCCCAATGCTTTGCGGAGTCTGTTTAATAGTTCCATGAGCTCAACAAAAGAACTGTACAGCTCTTTGATTTCATAGGCAATTTTTTCGACCTCTTCCGTCATCTGCTGCTGTTGCCAGCCAAGAGCAATTGCTTTGAGCAAGGCAAGAAAATTGATCGGTGAAGCAAGAAGGACTTTTCTTTCTAAGGCATATTGGAATATTTCTGGATCTGCTTCAAAAGAGACTGATAGAAGCCCTTCATTTGGTAAGAACATGATGACATATTCAAATGCATCGGTTTGATTCTGACCGTACTCTTTTTTCCCTAATTCTCTGATTCTTTCCTTTACCGCAGCCAGATGCTCCTTTAATTTTGTTTTTCTTGTGGTTTCATTATCAGCTGTCATAGCCTCAAGATAGGCTCCCATCGGCGTTTTTGCATCAACATATATCTTTCTGTTCCCAGGGATATAGATGATCATATCGGCTCTTTTGTCTGCATCGGGAGGCTGTGGAATATAGGAGACGTGTTCTTTCATTCCGGCCATTTCTACAAGACGCTGGAGTTGGTATTCTCCCCATGATCCTCTTACAAGGGGAGATTTTAAGGATTGTTCCAGTTTTATAGCTGATTCATGGAGTTCTTTGTAAGCCTCAGATAGATGGGTTAAATGAGTGCTTAGTGAGCTATAAGCTCCTTCTCTTTTGCTTTCCAAGTTTTTTATCTGTTGATCCAATGCTTCCAGGCTTTTTTCAATCGGCATGACTATTTCTTTGAATTCTTGTTTTTTTAGATTCCAGTCCGCTTTCATGCTCTCAAAGAGGGAATGAAATTGATAAGTAGCCTGCTCCAGAATATTTTTAGAATTCGATTCCAATACTTGCAATGCGAGGGATTGAAACATAGTTTTGAGTGTGTCTTGAGCCGCCGTGACCCAAAGAATTTGTTCTTGTTGAGCCTTCTTTTGAGCTTCAAGAGTGGCTATTTGTAGCTCTAAATCTTTGTTTTGCGCCTGTAAATTGATCAAATCTTCATTTTCATTCTTATATCTTTCTAGGTCTTTTTGAAGCAAAATGTATCTAGGTCTAAGTAGCAGCAGCGTTAAAAGAAACCCGATTCCTACTCCAACAAGAAAGCTTACGAGGAAAAAGCTGTTCATTTTAATTTTTTTCTTTCAATACAGTCCTTTTTTTGAGCGATAAGTAAATAGTTTTCTTCCTATAGAGTAATGTTTTAAACACGATTTGAGTAGAACCCAACAGATAGAATTATGAATAGCTATTGCTATTGCGATGCAGTCTAGGAATAAATAGGCATGGCGAACATCTATTTGCCGAAGAAGTTTAGTGCGCTGATCGGTCGGAGCGTCAGCAGGCAGTAGCGCAAGGCGATGGGAAGGGGTGCTGCGCACCAAACGAACTCCGACAAACCGGCAGTATTACCCTCATGAAGCCTATCTGGTGGGGATCGGCCAAAAGACGCTGCAAGCTCTACACAAGAACCAACACAAGAGTCTCCATCGCCGGGAAAAAGAGGGATCTGAAGGATCAGCGGCAAGCTCTGGTAAGGTTTTGTCTAGCACAAGACAAAACAGTGATCGATCGGCTGAGGGATAAAAGCAGTGGACTAAACTACAAGAGAAAGAATTTTCTCACGTCTGATGGAGCTAGGGGAATGGGGCGAGATCTCCGATGGTCATGGTGGCCCACAAGGCATGGCTTGTCCGGTTCGGTTTCGGATGGCCCCTAGAAGTTTTACCCCTCTCTTAGGACCAAAATCTCCGTCATGAACGGGCGAATCCCTTTCTCCGCAGGAGGAGATGCCAAGGATCTCCTTTCGATCAATCCCTGCCTTCCCAAGCCATCTTTACGGTTTGCGCCAATACAAAAGACCAGGGGCAATAGGGAAAGTTGGTGAAGCCGGGTAAGGCGATGCGCTGAATGGTCCCGAGCGGAGAGCCTATCGCTCAACTGGAAGAAGCGCGAGATGCTAGAGGATCTTTGCCTTTGCTCCGCAGCCAAGAAGCGTCTTCTTGTCTCTTTCTTTGGCTTGGAGCGCTTCGCGGAAAGTCTCTCGCGAACGCAGGGCGAAGGACAAGCTTGTGGCGGAAGGCTACGCTAGCCCAAGCGGGCTACCAGCAAGAATGTGGAAGGTAGCCCTCTAGAACGGCTAGGAAGCGATCGAAAAGTGGATGTTAGTCTTCTCTGTGATGATCAACCCAAAGATCCAGCAACGCCTGAGATGGTCGGAAGAAGCAAAGCGGGTTGCTTTCTAGATATTCCATTCTCTGCAGCAGCTTGTTTCTATGTTAGGAAAAAGAGAGCCGCCCACTTCTACATTTCACCTCACAAAAGAGAGGCAAGAGGCCATCCTTTTCAGGTTACGAAAGGACTTACAAAAGGTAATCGGCAGGCTGCTAAGAGTGAGGGAAGCTAGATCTATTCTGTATGATGAAGAAATGTATCGGACTCTTGAAGAGAAGGGTGGGCAGTATGTCGCGCTCGTGAGCCTTGAACGTGGTAAAAGGATTGTCATTCCACTAGTAGGCAATCTGAAGATTCGCAGAATGATTTAGCTTGTTTTAAAGGAAAAGGAGGCGGGCATTCCCTACGCAGCACCACGAAAAGTTCCGAAGCAGTTAGAAGGAGAAGCGGATGGGATAGAGGCTAGACTTTCTGAAGTTTTCACAGATGATCACGGAAAGAAATAGGGGAGAGGGTTTGGGGAATAAAGCAAGATGCATCCGAAAGCATAACCTGGGGGAAGAAAAAGCGGGCGGCCTCGTTTGGAAAAGGGAAGGCGGAAATAGAGCGGCAAATAAAAACAAGCCTAAGCTCTCTTCTTACATTACGAAGACTTTCAGTACTTATTTCTTGAGGATCTCCATATACATGGGAACGCTCCAAGCAAAAAGCATTCCAGGGCATTATACAATTGCGCAGCGCCGTGCTTCAAGAGTGAACCGAATTGCTGACGTCTGGGGGAGGTTCTCGGCCAGAGAAATGGTCCATCTAGCCTATAGCTCTCAGTTTTGTCTGCGGTGTGAGTAGATCCATACGCAGCATCGCACTGGTGACAAGTTTGTATGCCAGCATGGCGGATAGGCGAACTATGCGGATAGGATTGGCACATACTACTTCAAAAAAAGATCGGAGATCGAAAGATTTCTTTCGTAGATGCTGCAGAACCGGCTGCTTGCGATGCTTTTGGAGAGGTTTACCCGTAATAGCGGGCACTCCCCTGACGGGAATATCGATAAGGGGAACTGTTCCAGGGCGGACGATTCCAGGCAGCGGGGAGATGTTCTCTTTGATTGTTAAGATGACACGCTAATTCTATCCTACTCCTCCCCAGAGGACGAAACCTTCTTAGCAATCCCGGGGCATCCCGACATAAACCCAAGGCGAAAAGAACGAACTTGGATCAGGCGTAAGCAAGTCCCGAATATGTTTTTAGGAACAGGTAGAAAAAGTTAGAACAGAGGGCTAGAGTCATCTATGCTTTTTCTTTTGAAAAGGGATCGTAATGATAAGAGGCTACTATTATAAGCTATAGAAGAACAATTGGAGTGGGAGTTGAAAAAAAAATCGATAAATTCTGAAAAAGAATCTTTGAATACAGCTGCAGTCGACTTCAATAATGATCTTCAACAAAAGCTAATTGAGGGAAAAAAGGAGAGTAAAAATTTTTGGGGGATTGTACTCAAAACCCTCGTTTCTTTTTCTCTTCTTTTTTATTTAGGTTCAAAGCTCAACTGGCAGAAATTTTTTTCTTATTGCCAATCGATCGATCTTTTATTCCTTGGTTTTGCCTTCTTATTTTGTGCCTTACAAACTATTCTTTCTTCGCTGCGGTGGAAACTCCTGCTTTTTGCTTTAAACATCCCTATTAGGGGTTGGACAGCCT
The DNA here is from genome assembly GCF_949774925.1 of Candidatus Methylacidiphilum fumarolicum. Taxonomy (GTDB): domain Bacteria; phylum Verrucomicrobiota; class Verrucomicrobiia; order Methylacidiphilales; family Methylacidiphilaceae; genus Methylacidiphilum; species Methylacidiphilum fumarolicum. The sequence goes on along the minus strand of NZ_OX458932.1, from coordinate 1,660,335 downwards.
TTGAGCTAGCAATGATTGGAAAATTCTTCAATGCTGCCTTACCAGGGGGAACTAGTGGGGATTTTGTGAGGATCTATTATGCTATGGAGCTTTTCCCGAGGAACAAAACGGCAGTATCTGTTTCCATCCTTTTTGATAGACTGATTGAGGGGGTTGTACTTCTTGTCTTGGGTTCTTCCTTTGGGCTATTGTTTTATAGGCAACTAAATGATCAACCTTTCCTTCAAAAAGCGGTTTTTTTTCTTTTAGGACTCACACTTTTAACTCTTTTATTTTTAGCTACCCTCCCTATGCTTCTGAAATTTGGCATCAAGTTATCGCAAAGATATCTAGGAAAATGGAAAAGGGTAGAACAGGTCCTTACGGATATTGTCCATGTTTTAGATGTCTTTAAGTATTGCTATGGCCGAATCCTGGCTGCTTGTATTCTTTCTATAGGAGTGCATCTGTCGGCTATTCTAATGTTTGTTTTTGTGTCTGCCTCTCTTCACATGCATTTGCCTTTATGGCTTCTAGCGGTGGTGATGGTCGAGATAACCCTTATAGTATCCCTTCCGATCAGCATCTCTGGTCTGGGAGTAAGAGAAGGAGCAGTGGTGCTGCTGTTTGGTTCTTATGGCATTAACCCAGAACTTGCTTTGGGTTTTTCATTATTATCTTTCAGCGTTGGAATACTCTGGAGCTTAATTGGAGGATTGTTTTTCTTGACTTGGAAAAAAAATAAGAAAAACAGCGTTTCTCTTCCTACCTAATAATAAAAAAATGGGATTGACATGGAGAAAAAAGCCTTATTTTTAAACTCTCTCCATTCTAAAGGCTTTCTTTTGCTTTTATTGACTGGAACAATGATTATATATTCGGGCTGTAATAAAAAGTCTCATATGGAGCATGCTATTGATTCAAGGCCGATTATAGGACTTATTACCGATTTTGGTTCAAAAGATCATTATGTAGCACAACTAAAAGGAGTGATTTACTCCATAGATCCTTTTGCCCGGGTAATTGATCTCAATCATGAAATTGAACCTTATAATCTTCCCGAAGCGGCTTTTCTTATTGATCAATCGACTCTGGAATTTCCTGCAGGTTCTATTTTTGTGGCCGTAGTGGATCCAGGGGTAGGAACGGAGCGTAAGGGCATACTGCTAGAAACTAAAGCCCATAAGTTTTATATCGGTCCTGATAATGGGATTTTCAGTCTAGTTGTGGAGAGAGAGGGGATTGCTGAGGTGTGGACTCTGGATAAAAAAGAAATATGGAAAAGGCAAGAACCAAGTTATACTTTTCATGGAAGGGACATATTTGGTCCCGTGGCGGCCTATCTAAGTAAGGGAGGCAAACCTCACAATACTGGTTCTAGAATACCAAAAGAAAATCTTCATTTATTGAATTTCTCTCCTCCATCAACGATTGGACAGAGTGTATCTGGACAAATCCTTTATATTGATCATTTTGGTAACATTATTACCAATATACCCATGGGAATGGCTTCCTGGATCAAAGAAGGGAATTTGGTTCGAGTGCAGATTGGGAAAATGACGCTTGCAGCTCCCTGTGTAAAAACCTATAGTGAGTTGCCATTGGGGAAAATTGGCGTATTATATAATAGTAGCGGTTACTTAGAGATTTCATCAAGTCAGGGATCAGCGGCGAAATTGCTCAAAGCGCAATCCGGTAACTCCCTGTTACTTCACCCATAGCTGAGGTATGGACGAAGAATTAATTAAATAGTGTGTATATAAAGTTTAGATTATGGAAAAGATAAAAAACATTGCGATAATTGCTCATGTGGATCATGGGAAAACAACGTTAGTAGACCAATTGTTGAAACAGTCAGGCTCCTTTCGGCAAAACCAACAATTGACCGAAAGAATAATGGATAGTATGGACCTGGAAAGAGAAAAGGGGATAACCATCCGAGCAAAAAATGCCTCTTTCCAGTATGAGAATTACAAGATCAATTTGATTGATACTCCTGGGCATGCCGATTTTGGAAGTGAGGTAGAAAGAAGTCTAGGGATGGTTGATGGCGTTTTACTATTAGTAGACGCTGTAGAAGGGCCTCAAGCGCAAACTAAATTTGTTTTGAAAAAAGCCTTGACCCAAAATCTCAGTCCGCTTGTGCTCATTAATAAGATTGACAGGGCAAATGCTCAGCCTATTAAGGTTCTAGACCAGATTTTCGAACTCTTTCTTGAATTAGAGGCTTCTGATAAGCAGCTAGACTTTCCCGTATTGTATGTTTCTGCCAAAGAAGGCATCGCTTTGAAAGAATGGAAAAAAGAAATCTCAGTTGAAGATAAGAAGAATGGCTTCAAGCCACTTTTTGAAGCTATTTTGACTCATATCCCTTCTCCGACTGTCTCTCAGGATCCAGCTTTTAAGCTTTTAGTCGCCAACTTGGACTACAGTGATTATTTAGGCAGAATTGCGATTGGCAAAATTTTTTCTGGTAAAATTAAAGTGGGTTCTCCTCTCTTTTCTTATCAAAAATCTGGGAAAACGAGTCGTGGAACCGTCACGGCTATATTAGGCTTTAAAGGGTTGGAACGGATAGAGCTTTCCGAAGCTTCTGCTGGGGATATAGTCGGAATAGCTGGTTTAGAAGAAGTTTACATTGGAGATACGATAGCAGATGTAGAGGATACTATTCCACTGCCACGAATAGAAGTAGATCCGCCTACGGTTCGCATGCGGATCGTGGTCAATGATTCGCCTTTAGCAGGCAAAGAGGGAAAACTTCTGACAGCCAGACACATCTATGGAAGGCTTCTCAAAGAAGTAAGAACCAATGTAGGGCTTAGAGTTGAAGAAACGGATGTGCCTGGAACTTTTGAAATTAGTGGTAGAGGGACCATGCAGATAGCTATTCTTGTCGAACAAATGCGCAGAGAGGGGTACGAGCTTATGGTTAGCCGGCCAGAAGTGATTTACAAAGCTGATTCTTCTGGTATCCTCTTCGAGCCTTATGAGTTATTATCGGTAGATATCCCACAAGAATGCCTTGGCCCAGTTATGGAAATGCTTTCGAAAAGGGGAGGCAATATTCGCATGATGAGAAATAGTCAGCAGAGGGTTTTTATGGAAACATTAATTCCAACAAGGGGCTTAATTGGATTTGAAACTGAATTTGTTAATCTGACCCGGGGAGAAGGCTATGCGAGTCATCTCTTTCATGAATATGGCCCTAAGCAGGGAGAAATTGAAATAAGGAGTAATGGGGTTCTTGTTTCGATTGCAAAAGGTATTTCGACAACTTATGCTTTGGAAAACCTCCAGCAAAGAGGCATCCTTTTTATTGGTCCAGGTGAAGAAATTTATGAAGGGATGGTCGTTGGAGAACATAAAAGACCTGGGGATCTTCTTGTTAATCCTTGCAAAGCAAAGCACTTGACGAATATCCGTTCTCAAGGCGAAGGCAAAGCCATTGGACTAGAACCACCGAAGATTTTCAGGCTTGAGGAAGCGATTGAATTCATTAGTAGTGAGGAACTTGTTGAGGTCACTCCAACAAAGATAAGGATTCGAAAAAAAATATTAGATTCGAATGAACGAAAAAAAGCTGCTATAAAAGTAGGTTCATAGGATAATGTGAGGGTGTTTTCCAATGGAACTTCAATAATAAAAATCTCTATGGAGTCTGTGGTCATTGTTGACATGCTTGAAGATTTCATAGGGGGGAAGCTTGCCTCTAGAGAAGCAGCAAAGATTATAGAACCGATCAGAAAATTAAGTATCGCTGCAAGAGCTAAAAAAAAGCCGGTTATTTATGTTGGGGATGCTCATCTTCCAAGCGATCCAGAAATGATAATCTGGGGGGAGCATGCCATGAAAGGTTCTCCTGGAGCTTCTATTATCAAAGAACTGGCCCCTAGCCCAGCCGATATCGTGCTCGAAAAAAGAACTTATAGTGGGTTTAGGGAAACAGGGCTGGACCTAGTATTAAGATCTTTGAAGGTGGATACCATTATTTTAGTGGGTCTGCATACCCATCTGTGTATAAGGCATACGGCTGCCGATGCCTTCTTTTTAAACTATCATACGATTGTACCCGTAGATTGTGTGTGTGCCTTTAGTCCTCAAGAACAGGAAAGTGGGCTAGAATATCTTCACAAATTTTACGGCGTAGAGCTTTCCACTGTATCCTCAATCATTGAAAACTGGAAAAAAGAATAAAGAGAGTCAACAATTTCCTTTATCGTTCCATGCTCTTTTTAATAAAAGGATTATTAAGGGCAAATAGCTGAATGAAAAATAAAACTTTTCTTCATATCCTCAATTTAAACATAAAAGAGAATTTTATAACTAACTATTTATTTTGAATTATAGTCAGTGTTATATTTTTTTTATCTTTTTTACTGTTTCTATTTTTTTTTCTGCTTTGCCAAGAAATGGTCTCCTACTACTCACTTCTCTCTTTCTATTGGAGTTTTTTGTTTATTTCTTTTAGTCCCCATGGTCCTTCTTTCTACGAGGGGGATTCTGAGGGCTGATACAGTATTTTGGCCTGGGGAAGAGATTGCTGTGCAAGATATCGTTGAAACGATGAATCAAGCCGATTATGGGAAAGGATGGATAGGGAAGTGGCGGAAGATGACCGAAGAGACAAGAAACAGACAAACAACCTGGCTTACCCCGCTTGTGACTGAAACTCCAAGGTTGGAGCAACGCATTCGATACGATGTCTACGATCAAACATTACCAAACGGGAATAAAAGATGGGATATGGGAGCAGGTAAAGGAGTCAATTTAATTGTTGGTCCAACCCTGGAATTTGCTTTTTCTCTGCCACAATACATTTATTACCCTGGAGAAGGCCGGCTCGATGGGTTTCGAGGGGAAAGTTTTTTAATTAAAAACAGAATTATGTCTTCTCCTGAAGGACAGAAAAATTATGTCTTTTCGGTCATGCTTGCCGCTCACTCTCCTCTAGGACAAACTCTTCCAGACTATCCTGCACACTGGATCTGGGATCCTATTGTCCTCTTTGGCAAAGGCTTTGGAAATTTTGATTTTATGATCAATTTAGGAAGTCAATGGGCCGATGGAGCCAATAGAACCTTCGGTATACCCTACTTTTATAACATTGCCCTGCAATATAGAATTGGCTACGTAACTCCAACAATCGAAATTAATTCTACTTCAAGCATCGATCAGCTTTTCTTTATTGGAGCTCCTGGACTTTTTGTTACCCCTGAAGTTTTAGTGGGAAGATTTCGATTCAAAGATGATTGGAAACTTTATTTTGGTATTGGGTATCAGATCGCCATTGATAAAAAGACAGTCGAAAAGGAGTATTCGAATGCTTTTGTAGTGAAGTTTCATTTGCTTTTTTAGGGATTATGCATCAAAAAGACAAAGATGGGTATAGGTTTTTTCAATCCTCTTTTTTCTTTCTCCAATAAAGAGGGAGTTAAAAATTTTTCCTGGTTCCTTGCCAACCTTTTATGCTTTTTTTTCTGTTCCCATGGATTTTCAGAGTCGATCTCTGAGGCAATAGATAGGCAAAACCCAAGCCGCCTTTTTCATGAAGGGAGGATAGAGGCGGCAGCTCGTGTAGCCTTTGAAGCTTCCCTCCGTGATCCTCAGGACTGGAAATCATTAAAGATCCTTGGGTGGGTGGCTTTGATGAAAAACCAACTTGAAGATGCTAGTAGGTTTCTCCAAAAGGGATTGAGATTAAATCCTGAAGATACCGAGATGAAGAGGCTACTGGCAATTTGTTATTATAGAGAGGGAAAGCTCGAACAATCGGCTGACTTATTAAATGAGATTAGGGAAGGGTGGACTGCCAACCTTCTCACTCAACTGGAACCAAAGGCATTCGATGTGCTGGAGCCACAGACTAGTATCAAACTCGATGATTCTGATCCTTTTGTGATTATTCCGGTAAAAATATGCAGGAAAAAAGTCTCGCTTTTTCTGGATACTCGCAGTTCGTTCACTGCTCTGGATAGGGACCTTTATGAAAAAGTAAAAGAGATTAGGCTTCTTGATGTCATTGCCCTGCAGTTCTGGTTCAACTTTGCTGGCAAATGGTCTATTCGAGCTAGAACAGGGATTATCCAATCGATGCAAATCGGAAATATGAAAATAGAAAGAATTCCCATCCTTTTAGCCCGATGGAAAGGAACCTATCTTTTTCCTCGTCATGTGCCCCAGATTGTCCATGGGGTAATAGGAACAGATATGATGAGACAATTTAATGTGACGATAGATTATCCGAAAAAAGAGCTTTTCTTACAAAAAAGAGAGGGCTCTTTTTCTGAACGGTCTTTTCTAGAGACAAAAGATGGATCGGTTACGAGGCTTCCTTTTTACTTAACTCCAGGAGGACAGATTCTTATTCAAGGAAAGATTAATGATCAAGAAGGAATCTTTTTTATGGTGGATAGCTTGGATGTGGGAAGAGCCTTTACCTTTTCTGAATGGATGCTTGAGAAATTTCATTTGCCTCGATATGGGGGTTGGATGATCGGTTTAAGAAGAGGCGGAAGATATCCTTCCATTTACACGATTGTTCCGAAAATACAGATTGGGAATATTGTCATGGAAAACGTGAAGGCCGATATTGGGAAAAGCTATGATTTTCCACCTGCCATTGAGCATAAGCAAGGGTTCCACATCGGAGCGATTGTAGGGAATAGCTTTTTGAAGTCTTTTATCGTTACTTTTGATTTCCAGAATATGGTGTTGATCTTGCAATCCAAAAAAATGGCTGCTACCGACCAACCGCCAATTAGCCCGTTGGCATATCAAAGAACTGTAGCTGGGATCGATGAATCGGATCATTGATTGATTGGGTAAGAAAGCACTCTATTTTTTCCAGCAAATGGCTAATAGAGTAAAGAGCAATGGTAGGTAGGCAATTGAAGCAAAGAAAAGAAGACGAGCTGCTGTTAAATTTCTTTTGAGGTGTAAAAAGAGGGCGGATAAAAAGAAAAGCATGCCTAGTAGGAGAGATCCCCAAAGATATAAAAGCCCTGCCTGATGAGTGAAGTAAGGCAAAAGAGAAGCCATCATTAACAAAAAACAGAATAGAAGACTCTGCAGTGTCAATTTTTTGCCACTAGAATCTACTACAACAAGCATTTTAAAACCGGCTTTTTTGTAATCGCTTCGGTAAATCCATGCAATGGCATAGAAATGTGGCATTTGCCAGAAAAAGAGAATGCAAAAAAGGAAGATTGGTGTTACGTGCAGGATGTTTGCCTCTTGTGCAGCATAGCCAATGACTGGAGGAAGGGCACCAGATATAGCTCCAATCCAGGTATTCCACGGGCTTATCTGTTTAAGAGGGGTATAGATTCCAACATAAACGATAAGGCTTAAAAGGGCAAGGCTAGCAGCCATAAGATTAGAAAAATTCCACAGATAGAGAAATCCTACAATGGCTCCAATAATGGCAGTAATTGCAGCCTCTATAGCGTCAAGACGATGTGCTGGCAGTGGCCTGTCTTTTGTTCTTGACATTTTGCTATCCTGACGACTTTCTAGTACTTCATTTAATACAGCAGCCGAAGCAGCGACCAGTCCAGTGCCGACCACAACATGAAGGGCTTTTCCTATATCCAAAGAACTTCCTGAAGCTAAAACAAAACCGAAAAAAGTGGTGGTTAGCACCAAAAGGGTAAGACGGAACTTGATGAGCTCAGCAACATCTTTTAACAGAGAGCGACGACGAGCCAATGTGGGCTTCAGGGAACTCTGCAGTAATCCATTTTCTCTCTGAGGTTGGTTTGAAGTTTCTGTCTTAAAGCTTTTCATATCTAAACTAAAAAGAGGAAATGGTTGTTGAAGCGATCATTGCCCAGGGTTGGAGTAGGTCGAAGAAGGATTGAACAACACCCTTAAGTCATTTTGCTTGGTTTTGATCAACCATTCTCCTCGGTAAAGGATAACCGTTATGAGGGAAGAGAGGAACAAGATGGCAGCACCCACAAGAACATGAGCGGTGGTAATGATATTTTCTTTTCCTGTCCAAATGACGAAGGCTCCTAGAACGATCTGTAGAGCCACCAGGCTGTGTAAGAGCCTAGCCATAGAAAGAACCGAGGAGCTGGGGGCCTTTTTTTTAAGGACAAAAAAAGAAAAGACAGTAAGTAAGAAAATAACCAGGGCAACAAACCGATGGGCAAGCTGTAGATGAATCTGGCCAAGGGTTGTTGGAGGCAATCCCATGGCTTGCCTTTTTGCATTAATATTCGCCAGATCCTCAGGAGTGAGTCTGGGGATAATTTGCCCGTAAGCAAGCGGAAAATCGGTAATGGATAGTCCTAAATGTGCATGACGCATAGCCGCTCCTAAAAGAAGCTGGATATAAACAATGAGAGAAAGGAATAAAAAAAGAAGGGGAATGTTTTTGGTCCCTCCCACATAATAATTGTCTTTTTGCAAGTGGTTCTCGGTTATCCAATACTTAGAAGTGGACAGCCAAATAATACCCACAAGCACCAAAAAAGCCTGAGCCAGTGCAGCATGAATAATCCCAATCTGATCTTTCATCCAAACCACTCGCAGTCCCCCAAGGATTCCTTGAAAAATAACAAGAATAAGAGCAAAGCAGCCTGCCCATTTGACCCAGGCGCGTTTTTCTTTAAATAAAAGAAGAAAGAAAAGAATAATGGTTAAAAAACCGACAGCCGAAGCAACGAGCCGATGACTATGCTCGTAAAAAACTCCTCCAATCCATCTGGATAGAGGAAAGCTAAACATATTGTAGCCAAAAGTTGTTGGCCAATCCGGAACAGCCATACCTGAATTGGTACTGGTCACCATGGCTCCAACAGCTATTAGTAAAAAAACAAAAAAAGTAAGAATGGCTGAAAAAACATTAATAAGTCTATTTTTCACTTTTCCTATCCTATTTTAATGTCCTAGAATGAGAAGGAATTCATCAATTTTTTTTCCGAAACTCTCTCTCGAAAAGAATCCTATTCTAAATATAGCCTTTTTATGTTTTCTTCCACAGAAAAAGTTAGGACCCTTCTCGGTAAGAAGAGGAGTAGCAAGAAGTTTTCTCATCAAATAGCCAAAAACTCCTTTGATTATGCTGATAAAGTCCAGTAGTTTTATGCAATCCTATGACAAGAGGTCAAGAATGGTCAGAAAGAGTGTTATCTGAAATCAAAAAAGCAATTATTGGGCACCAAACAATCATTGAAAGACTGTTGATTGGATTACTAACTGGAGGTCATATTCTCATTGAAGGCATGCCTGGGTTGGCTAAGACACTTCTTATCAAAACGATTGCTAAAGCGGTTGGTCTGAAGTTTGAACGGATTCAATTTACTCCAGATCTTCTACCAAGCGATGTGGTAGGAACGATGATTTTTCAGCCCAAAGAGGGCCGCTTTTTTCCACATTTAGGTCCCATCTTTGCCAACCTTGTGTTAGCTGACGAAATCAACAGAGCTCCAGCCAAAGTTCAAAGTGCTTTATTGGAAGCCATGCAAGAAAAACAGGTTACCATTGGAGGGACTTCTCATCGACTGCCTGATCCCTTTCTTGTCATGGCGACACAAAACCCGATTGAACAGGAGGGTACCTATCCATTGCCTGAAGCACAATCCGATCGGTTCTTATTCAAGCTTATTATTGGGTATCCTTCGGAAGAAGAGGAAATGAAAATGCTGAGGCTTTGGGGAAGGTTGACAGAGGAGCCAGAAATAAGCCCGGTCTCTTCCCCTGAGGAAATACGGGAGATAAGGAAAGAAATTGATCAGGTCTTTGTTAGTCCTATGGCTGAACATTATATACTGGCTTTGGTACGGGCGACTAGGGAGGCCGTAAGAAATTCTTCTGAGGGCATTCAAAGGTTGAGCTATGGAGCCTCTCCTAGGGCCTCTCTTGCCCTTTTCCAAGCAAGCCGTGCTCTTGCCTGGATCAGAGGTTCTGATTTCCTAAGTCCTCAATTTATTCAGGAACTCTATATCGATTCTCTACGACATAGAGTTGGATTGAGTTATGAGTCCGAAGCCGAGGGCAAGACGGTGGAGAGCATCCTCGAAGAAATTCTTAAAACTGTTTCCATTCCCACAGAATATGGCGAAGAAAGAGGCTGAACCTTTCGTTTTTTCAAAAGAAAAAGTTAAAGAGGCCTTGCGGCTTCTGCATCGTATTGAATGGACGATAAAAACCACCTCAACCTACCTTTTTTCAGGAGAATATCGATCGGTTTTCAAAGGCAAGGGGAAGGAGTTTGACCAGGTAGTGGCCTATGAGTTTGGAGATGATTTTAGGGATATAGACTGGAATGTCACGGCCAGGCTTGGAGCACTCTACAGGAAGAAATATGTTGAGGAACGAGAGTTGGTCATTGTCATAGTCATCGAAGATAGTCCTTCACTGTTATTTGGTTCGGGAGCGATGACCAAGAGAGAGACGGTTATGGAAATTGCAGCTATTTTAGCCATTCTGGCCACCGGTTTTAGACATAGATTAGGTATAGTCCATGTTTTTCCTGGTGGCTATTTGTTTATTCCGCCAGCCAAAGGAAGAAAAAAAGTTTTGTCTAACATGGTGAAGATCTGTAGTTTGGCTCCACCCTCCCTTCTGTTAGAACAACCAGTGAAAATTCCCTGGTCTTTTCTCCAAAGAATTTTACCGAGAAATACCATATTGTTTTGGATCGGAGATTTCCCTCTAAGACCGATCCCTCAACAATGGTTCGCTTTGTCTCAGCGTTTTGAAATTCTTGGTTTTCGAGTTGAGGATCCCTGGGAACAAACGATGCCTATAAAAGAAAGTTTTTTGGCTTTTGATCCGGTTGCTGGCAAAGTGGTCAAAATCGATCCTAGCAAACCAGAAACAAAAAAAAGACAGCAACAGTGGAGGTTAGAAAGAGAAAAATATTGGAATAGCCTCTTTCCCAATCGGTCTTCGAGATGCTCTTTTACCGTTGGCAAGTCCATCTTTGCGGATCTATTGCATTTTTTTGCTGAACGCTCAACCATTAAATAATTGTATTTATATAGTTCCATGGTAGCTCTTGTTGTTTTTGCAAATCCCTCATTTTTTTTCTTGCTTTTGCTTTTACCTCTTGTTTGGTTCTTTCGGAGGTATAAAAAAGAAGAACCTTTTTTTCTCCCTTTTGCCTCTCAATGGGTGGGAACGGAAAGACAAGGATCGATCAATAAGCTTCCTGTAGTCTGTTGCTACCTTGCTTTTGTGTTGTTTATTATTGCGCTTGCTCGCCCACAGGAAGAAAAAGGCAAAATCCCCATAAGGAAAGAAGGCTACGATATCGTCCTTGTTCTTGATATTTCTGGGAGCATGCTTGCCGAAGATTATGAAATTGATCAAAAGATGGTCAGCAGGTTAGACGTCGTTTTAGATGTGGTCAAAGCCTTTTTAGATAAAAGAGTCAACGACCGTATTGCATTAGTAGCCTTTGCTGGAAGAGCTTATACCGTATGTCCTTTGACTTTTGATCATCAGTGGATAAAAAGAAAGATTGATCAATTACAGGCAGGAGCGATCGAAGATGGAACGGCTATTGGAGATGCCTTAGGCCTGGCTTTAAGCCGTCTTGAGGGAAAAAAAGAGTCAGAAGCACGACACAAAATTGGGTCATTCTTGATCCTTCTGACTGATGGAGCAAATAATTGTGGAAATCTCCTGCCTTTGGAGGCTGCCCAATTGGCGGCCCGAAGTTCTATACCTGTTTTTGCTATCGGGGCGGGATTAAGTGGGGAGGTAACAATGCCTGTCTTAGATGAAGAAAGACGGAAGATCGGGAGTCAAACAGTAATTTCTGAAGTGGATGAAGAACTCTTACGGAAAATAGCTCAATTGACTGGTGGAGAATATTTTAGAGCAACCGATAGTAATGCAATTCTTTCGGCTTTCCAGGCTATTGATACCAAAAAAAAGATCCCTTTTGAACCAATCGTTGTCACAAAAAAAGAAGAGCTTTTCCCCATTTTTTTGGTTTTGGGTCTGTTCTTTTGGTTTTTGGCTTTTCTTATCTCAAAAAGAATTTAAAGACTTTTTTAGTTTTAAGTAATTTCTAGGTTTTGCTTATACTTGATGACTTTTCCTTCCTCCAGAAGAACCCCATGCCAAATAACTCCAGGAAAGAGTACCGTTTTTTTACCCAGAATGGAACCTGGATTAAGGACGGCATTGCATCCAATTTGGATACCATCCCCCAGAATCGCTCCGAATTTTCTTAAACCAGTGGGATAAATGTTCCCATTATACTTTATTTTGATTTCGGATCCATCGAGTTTCAAATTAGATAAAATCACTCCAGCTCCAAGATGGACCTTAGTTCCTAATATCGAATCTCCGACATAATTGAAATGTGGCACTTGACAATTTTTAAAGAGAAAAGAATTTTTGAATTCACAAGAATTGCCCAGAATGCAACCCTCTTCGATGATAACGTTTTTTCTTATGAAACAGCCTGTGCGTATTTGACAGTTTTCTCCGATCCAGGCAGGACCTTCGATCATTGCTCCAGGATAGATAATAGTTCCCTTGCCCACATAGACTTTTGGGCCGATGTAACAGCTCTGGGCAATTTCTCCATGAAGACCAGGGCTTAGAATTTCTTCTAGATAAGTTCCGATTAGGGAGAGGACTTGCCAAATCTTTTCTGCAGTATGGAACAATTTTTGATGGCGTGTTTGAGAAAGATCGAAAAATTGAACCGGATGGAATGAAGAAAGCGAGGGAATTTCCATAGTCCTTATGATTACGTATCAGTCCTTTCGATGAAAAGACTTTTTTGGAAAACAACCAATAGAGTTTTTTTATTTCTTAAAAAAAATCAAGATAAGGATCGATGAGATAGCTTTGCTTAATAGCAAGGAGAGAAATTTAACAAAAAATCAAGCAAAAAGTTTTATCCAAAACCAAAAGTTTTTAATGACAGGGAAGAAAACTTTGAGTATGAATAATAGTGGTGAAAAATGGAAGAAAATAGAGAAAAATGGAATAAAATCCAATTATGGGGAAAAAGAGAGCTACCTATACAGACATTTTTGAGCATGCGTTTGACGAAAAAGGAAGAATAACTGTTCCTTCCGAATGGAGGCAGGAAGGTTATGATAGTCGGCTCTTTGTTTTTCCTTCCAAATTTCACCACTTGAAAGTCTATCCAGAGTCCTGGATGGAAGAAATTCATCAAAAGATTGAAACTTTAAGATTGCAAGACCCGATCAGACAACAACTAGAGCTCCTGGCTCAGATTTCTCAAGCGGTGAGCTGGGATCAGCAAGGAAGGATATCAATCAAGGAAAGACTAAGAAAGCATTCACAGATTGGGAAAGAGGCAGTACTGGTGGGCCGTTTAGATCATTTTGAAATTTGGGATCAAAGGAAATGGCAAGAAGAAACGGCTGGGAAAAGCACTTCTTTTGAGGAAGCAATTGAGGGCATGGGACTATGAAAGGAGGGGAAAAACGAGGAAAAAAGAATGAGAATGGGTTGCAGAACTTAAAATTTATGAAAAGAAAAAGGTGGCATGGAAGAGAAAAGAGAGGAAGGCCTATTGCTCCATGTTCCAGTCATGCTCAAGGAGTTTTTGGAGCTATGCCAGCCGCAAGAAAATGAAAAATGGATCGATGGTACTTTTGGGTATGGGGGGCACACGACCGCGCTTCTGGAAAGAAGATGCAAGGTCTTGGCGATGGATATGGATGAACAAGCTCAGCAACGAGCGGGGTTGTTAAGAGAAAAAGGGTATCATTTTTACTTTTTCCGAAAGAATTTTTCGGAAATGGCGGTAGCTTGCTCTCAAATCGGTTGGGATTGGGTCGATGGAGTGTTGTTGGATCTTGGGGTTTCTATAGGACAATTGAAAGATCCACAAAGAGGGTTCAGTTTTCAATTTCCTGAAGCTCCTTTGGACATGAGAATGGATAGTTCGAAAGAAAAAACAGCTGCCTTTTTGTTAAACAACTTAAGCAAAGAGCTGTTGATAAGGCTTTTTTCAGTAAGCTGCAAGCCAAAAGAAAGTCAAAGGCTTGCGGAAGAGGTGGAACGATTTCGATCGATCCGGCCTATTCTTCGGGTCAAAGATTTTTTAGAAATTATTTTAAAAGCTCGCCTATCAAAGGCAAAAGGGCATGTTGCTACTCGCCCATTTCTTGCTTTAAGAATGGCTGTCAATGAAGAGCTTGAACATCTTCAAAAAGGGCTTGAAGAAGGCGCAAGACTTTTAAATGAAGGAGGAAGGTTAGCTGTGATCAGCTTTCATTCAGGAGAGGATAGGCTTGTGAAAAGATTTTTCCAGGATCATTGTCTGCCCAAAGGGAGACATGCGCCGGAAGGGGAGAAAGAGCGGGAGGTTTTTTTTTATAGAATAGAGCGTCGTTTGGTTTCTAGAGAAGAGAGCAGAAACAATCCAAGGGCAAGAAGTGCGAGGCTACGGATCGGCTGGAAAATCTGTTCGGAAGAGGAAAGGTAACCATTCATCAAGTTAACTCGTAAAAAAATGAAAAGGGAGGATGTATGAAAAATCGACTGAAAGACCGTCATTCGATCAAATTGTCCATGATGTTCGTTTGGATAATGGCTGTCTTTATTACCATGTTTGGTGGGATCGAATTCCTTTATTTGAAGAATAGGGTGCTTCGTATCTCCGATGAACTAAAGATTCAAGAAGAGGAGCTTGCGGATATGAAAAGGAAAAACAGTCGACTGGAAGCGATGCTTGCTAAAGGCAGCTCGCCTCAAGAATTGGAGAACAGGTTGAAGGAGTGGAAAATTGGATTAGTCAAAATGTCTGAGCTTGAAGTAATCATGATGGAAGAGTCTGCACCAATTGACTTTTTCGCAGGCAATGAATAGTCTTTTGTTTCAGCCTGTAGAGCCCAAGAAAAATAATCTTCCGAAAGACGGGGCGAGATCCAGGGCATTGATTGTTTTTGCTTTTTTAAGCCTTGGGTTTACGGTGATATCCCTACGCTTGTTGCAAATTCAGCTTTTTGAACACGAAAAGTATTTGGAACTTGCGACCACGGTTCATACGGTTCGCAAGGTGCTTCCCCCCAAAAGGGGCTACATAGTCGACTGTAAAAATGTGCCCTTGGCCCAAAGTTTTTTGACTTATAAAGTGCGATTGGATGGGATGAATGTTCAGGAACCAGCCATCACCATACAAGAACTCGAAGAGTTTCTTGGTCTAGAAAAAAATAGCCTCCTGCAGAACTTCCGGCGGATGGACCGGTCTTATCTTTTAGCTAAGGGTCTTTCAGAAGAAAAAGTGCAGACACTGGAGGCCTTCGAAAAAGAAAAATTGAGGCAATGGAAGAAAAAAAAACTTCCTGCAGAACATTTTTTGACTTTTGAGGAGGACTATAGCCGCATTTATCCCTGTGGAAGGGAAGCGGCCCCGCTGATTGGGTATTTGGATGAGAATGGTAAGGGAGCGGCGGGGGTGGAAAAAGCAATGAATGAATGGTTGGAAGGGACCCCTGGAGAAAAGTGGATAGAAAGAGACGTTTTTGGGAAAGAAATTGCTGCATACAGAGGATTGGAAGTAAAACCTGTGGATGGATGTAACGTTAGTTTGACGCTTGATAGCGTGATTCAGCACATTGTCGAAGAAGGCATCGATAGGGTTGAAAAGGAGTTTTTGCCCAATGGGATTATGGCCATAGTCATGAATCCTAAAACGGGAGAAATCTTAGCGATGGCTCAAAGACCTTCTTTTGATCCAAACAGAAGAGAAAAATGGAACATTGCTTTTCTAAAAAATAAAAATCTTACCGATCCTGTAGAACCAGGATCGATTTTTAAAATCGTCACTCTTTCAGGAATCCTCGAAGAAAAAATATTTAGTTTAGATAACAGTACCATCAACTGTGAAAATGGTGCTTTTTTTTATGGGGGAAAAACCCTTCATGACAGTCATCCCTATGGAATGCTTAGCGTTCGGGAAGTAGTCATGAAATCAAGTAACATCGGTTTTGCCAAAATGGGCTTGGAATTAGGAGAAAACAGACTCTACCATTATGCAAGGGCATTTGGCTTTGGAGAGCCAACTGGAATGTTGCTTGGGCAGGGAGAATCTCCAGGCATTCTTTATCCTCCAAGGCTGTGGTCAAAACTTTCGATAACACGAATTCCAATGGGACAGGAAATAGCTGTGACACCCATTCAGATGATTCGGGCAATGGCTGCTATCGCTAATCATGGCTATTTAGTCAAACCAATGATCATCAAAGACATTAGGAATCCACAGGGAAAAATTATCCGAAGTTTTTCTCCTGTTATCATTAGAAGAGTGATCTCGGAAAGAACAGCGAAATTGGTGACTTCTGCCCTTGTATCTGTGGTTTCTCCAAAAGGAACAGGGGCTAAGGCAGCGATTATGGGTTTTACTGTCGCAGGCAAAACGGGGACTGCTCAAAAAGTGGTGCATGGTAACTATGTAAAGGGAAAATACATTTCTTCTTTTATTGGGTTTCTTCCTGCCGAAGATCCTGAATTTGTACTAATGATCATGGTTGATGAACCGCATGGTACGCAATATTATGCAGCCTCGGTTGCAGCTCCCGCTTTTAGTTATATTGGCTCTGAAATCGCACAAGCCCTTAATTTGACTCCCAAGTGTGTCCCTGCCCAGGCGATTCGTATCGAAACTGAAAAGTAGATCGATCCTTTATGGAACGAAAAGCGAAGGCTGAGAAGATCTTGTGTAGTTTTTCCCTTTTTATGACAAAAATCCAAAGATTAGCCCTGCATCTTGGCTGTATTATTGTTCTTCTTTTGAAAAGAAGAACAAAGGCAGTTTTTTACCATCTTCGGGGGATTGCAAGGGTCTTTTCTCAAGAAAAATAAAATGGAGTCTTCTTTAGGGTTGTTGCTTTTTAGTGGAAAGATACTTTATTGCCTTTTATCGCAACCTAATTTGAATCATGAAACTTTCAGATGTTTTGTCTGATTTGCAGCCTCTTGCAATTAAGGGATCGATCGATTGGGAAATAAATAATATAGTGTATGACTCAAGAAAAGTCGTAGAAGGATCCCTTTTTTTTGCTTGGAAAGGACAGAAGACCGATGGACATCGTTATATTGAAGAGGCCATAGGAAGAGGTGCAAGGGGGGTCATTTGTTCCGAAATGCCTGCTTGGCAAACATCAAAACAAACGACCTTTATTCAGGTGAAGGATCCTAGAAGAGTACTAGGAAAAGTAGCGAGTGTTTTTTATGGGTATCCTTCCAGTCATTTTCCCGTTATTGGAATCACGGGGACTAATGGGAAAACGACAACTTCTTTTTTAATGAAGCATCTATTAGAAACCCAAGGCTGGAAAACTGGGCTTATTGGTACAATCTACTACGATACGACAGTTGATCGAATCCCTGCAAGCCGTACTTCGCCTGAAGGAAGCGATTTGCAGCAGCTTTTCTTTCAAATGCTTAAGGCTAATTGCCAGGCAGCTGTTATGGAAGTATCAAGTCATGCCCTTGAGCAGGGAAGAGTGGAAGGCACTGAATTTCGGATTGGTATTTTTACAAATCTTACACAGGATCATCTTGATTACCACCTCACCATGGAGGCTTACAGGCAGAGTAAAGAAAAGTTTATTTCTTATATTCGGGCTGGGAGAGAGGGAGAAGGGGGAGTGGTTTTGAATATCGATGATCCGCAGTGGAGTGATCTTGCTGAAAAGTTAAAGGGTAAAGTGAATATGATTACTGTTAGTGTCCAAGGCAAACCGACAGCCAAACTTAAAGCAAGATTCATCAAATATGACCGGTTGCTAACAGTTATTTTGGCAGAGTGGGAGGGGCAGTTGTATCAACTAAACAGTCCTCTCTTAGGTCGATTCAACGTTGAAAACCTCTTGCTTTCCATTGGAGGAACACTTCTGTTAGGGATACCGTTGGACCCAACCATACGCGCCTTAGAATCTTTTCCTGGAGTTCCCGGTAGAATGGAAAGATTTTATGCTAAAGATGGGCTTTTGGCCGTCGTCGATTATGCCCACAGTGAAGATGCTTTACTGAAAGTAGTTTTGACACTTCGGGAAATTCAGTCTTCTGGGCGGATTATTCTTGTGGTTGGTTGTGGTGGTGATAGGGATAGAACCAAAAGACCAAAGATGGCTAAAGTCGCTTCTGATTATGCGGATTTAGTTATTTTTACATCTGATAATCCAAGAAGTGAATCACCAGAAAGAATCTTTGAGGACATGAAAAGAGGAGTTGATAGTTCTAAAAAGATCTATTGGATAGTGGATCGAAAGGAAGCGATCCGAAAAGCAATTCAGGTAGCTAATCCAGGGGATATTGTATGTGTTGCAGGTAAAGGTCATGAAACATATCAAGAGATGGGTGGAGTATTTTATCCTTTTGATGATAGGCTTGTGGTTAGAGAATGTTTGTCGTTAAGGGCTTGAACAGTTTCCATAATACTGGCACTTTGTTGCTCAGCAATGCATAGCTTGAACCTGTCGCGTAAGATGGTCAGCCTTCAAAAGGCCGCTCGAGTTCCTGAGGGGTTTTGTCCCAACGCTGCGGTGATGGGAACGCGAGGGCAAGCTTTTGCCGCAAGCCCGCACGGCGGGCGGGCGCCAGCGCTACGCTCTTGTGCGGTTGCCCCAGAGCTATTCCGTGCCGAAGCCGAAGCTAACTGGCGTGCCATTGCCTATGCCCGTGTTTCCAGCCCCGATTAGAAGGACGAGCTGGAAGGGCAGAAACAGATGCTTGAGCTGTTCTGTGCCTGCCAGGGCTGAACGTTTGAGGCCATCGCGAACGTAGGGTCTGGCATGAAATCTCACACGAGGGGTCTCAAGCGGCTGCTCGATGCTGGCATCAGTGGCAAGATTAAGTGGCTGGTCGTCTTCCACAAGAACCGGCTGTTGTGCTTTGGTACAGAACTGGTATTTGCCACCTACAGGGCGAAAAACGTGGAAGTGGTCCTTCTCAACCAAGACAAAGAGACGACCTTCGAGGAAGATTGGGCCAAGGGCGTGTTGGAAATCATTGCAATGTTTAGCGCTTGGCTATGCGGGGGAGTCGCTTGCGCAAGAACCAGAAGCTATTGGATGATGTCAAAAAAGCTGTGGAGGAATCTCAGTCGGGATCATCGCTACATAATCGCGCTGGTCTCACACAGTATTTAGGTCACCTCCTTCGCCAAGGCAGCGGGGACCACACGGTTCAGATACAACTGGGTGCTGACCAAGTGGTAGAGACTTTATGCGGGGGGGGGGAAAGCCAAGCACCTGCCTGCCCAAGCTCTCGCAGCCTTCCTTCCGTCACCAGCTCAACGCCATGAAACGCGAGCAATTCCCCTGTATGCTCGAAGTCACCAAAAACGCATCACAGATGGCAATTGGGCAGTTGGGAGTCGCCTGCAAGAACTTCTGGGCAGGACGCGCAAAGTACCCGAAGTACCGCAAGACAGGCGGGCCTGACTGTTTTCCCCTGACTAGAGAGCTCGGGTTAGCGGACAATGCTCCGATTCCCAAAAGCACACGGTTGCCGGCGACAGAGAATGCGAAAAAAGTAATAGCCAAGATGTCCAGCCTTCACGCCTGCATCACCAATATCCGGCAGGACGCCTGTCGCCAGTTCACGTCCAACCTCACCCGACGGTTTCATTCGATTGTCATCAAAGAGTTGAATGGGCGAAGGATACTGAAAAGCCATCCCCTGGCTCGGTCCATTGCCGACGGGAGTGTTTTCGAGTTCTGGCGGCAACTAGAATACAAGGCGGAATGGTGTGTTGGGTTGATGGGGGTGACCGATCGCTGGTTTGCGTCCAGCAATACCTCTTTGGCTTGGTGGGAAGGGTCAGAAGAAAATACCGCTGACTGTTCGCCTGTGGACCTGCCTGGACTGTGGAAGCCTCCAGGACTGGGAGGTGAATGCGACCAGCAATCACCTGGGGTATGGCTTGGCAGTATTGGCGGCTCTATGGCAAGTGCTGTCAGATGTGAAGTATGGGGAAAGGAAAGCTCTGGCCGTCGTCGCCACAAGAAGGCGGTGTGAAACTGGCCTCGAGGAAGCAAGAAATCAGATTTGTTTTGGCTGATGAGCAGAAATGAGCAAATCTGACGGAACGGATTAGTCACTTATCATTTCTGCTGTTTGGATTGAATAAAAGTAGCCACCTCTTTCTACCTAAGTTTGGGTGGCAGCGTTACTGCAATGGCCAGGTACAGACTTCAGGTCGTGGAGAATGTCTAGGTGGCAGCCATGGAAAGGTGGATACACATTAAATTCTTGAAAGAGCATCATAGTAGTTATAGAAAAGGTTAAGGAGCAACGAGGCGGCTATTTTTACTGCAATCACCATTCGGATTGGTTGGGGTTGTGGGGCCGAAATAAGAATGGAGCAGCTTTCAGTTGAACAAATTGCGGAATGGACTCAAGGGAGGGTCATTGGGGGAAAAGGATCGGTCATGGTTGGTTCGATCAGCACTGATTCTAGGACAGTCAAAGAAGGAGACTGTTTTCTGGCTTTGAAGGGAGAAAAATATGATGGGTTGGATTATGTAGCCACGGCAGCTCAGAAAGGGGCTGTTGCTGCTATAGTTGATCGTGAGCTTCCTTTGTCTATTCCTCTATCGATTCCTGTTATTCGGGTAAAAAATACGCTTGAGGCATTGCAGCAATTGGCCTTCTTTTACAGAAAACAACTACACGCAAAGATTATAGCCATTACGGGTAGCAATGGAAAGACTAGCACTAAGGAGATGATTTCCAGTGTATTGCGCGTAAAATACAAAACTGTTTCTACTTCTGGAAATCTAAATAATCAAATAGGACTCCCTCTTTCTATATTGCAAATGGATCATACAACTGAATATGGGGTCTTTGAACTGGGAACTAATCATTGTGGAGAAATTGCTTCCCTTAGTCGAATTGTTGCACCTGATATAGCCATTATCACCAACATTGGCAGTGCGCATGTGGGCAATTTCGGTTCTGTGGAAGCGATTGGATGGGAAAAAACGGATTTGTTGACTTTTGTTTCTCCTAAAGGATTTTCGATTCTAATGGAGGATGACGAATGGTCCAAACGGTTGAGCGTTCGTAGTGCTGGACAAGTTATTTGGGTAGGGAACCAAGAAAATTCACTGTGTTGGCTGGATCAGATTTGGTTGACTCTAAAGGGTATTCGCTGTGGAATTTCTCGTCGTGGAGAAAGCTTTGAAGTTTCTCTTGCGACCGTTTCCAGAGAAATGGCAAAAAATGCTCTCTTTGCTGCGGCTGTTGGTTTTTTGTCCTCTCTTTCCTCTAAAGAAATTGCTTTGGGGCTTGAAAAAACGGTTTTTCCTCTTGGTAGACTTACGGTGCATCCCATTAGAATGGGTTATCTCATTGATGATAGTTACAATGCTAATCTTCAGTCGACTATGAGCGCCTTAAGGGCTCTTACTGAATTTCCTTTTGAATCGGAGAAAATTGCTGTACTAGGTTCTATGGGAGAGTTAGGAGAGCATGCAAAAGCTCTCCATTACAAACTTGGGGTGTTTGCTGGTAGCTTGCCCCTTTCTTTTATTGTTTTTATTGGACCTCATTGGAAAGATATGGTGGAAGGAGTTAAGGATGCTGGTTTCCCGCTTAATGCAGTATTGGGGACAGAGGACCAGGAAGAAGCTTGTTTTCAGTTGCAAAAGCATTTGAACTGCAAGCTCACACTGCTTATTAAAGGATCGAGATTTTTAAAACTTGACAGGATCGTCGAAAAACTTCTTTCTGTTTAGCTTTAAAATCATGCTTTATTATCTTCATCTCTATTCTGCTCATCTTGGGATATTAAACGTCTTTAAGTACATCACTTTTCGGGCTATGGGAGCAGCCATAACTGCCTTGGTTTTTTCTTGGTTATTGGGAAAGCCAATGATTCGGCTTTTAAAAAGATTAAAGGCTGGTCAGCCCATTCGAGGTAAGGAAGTGGTCCGGGATCTTGCAGCCCTTCATGAGACCAAGTCGGGGACGCCCACGATGGGAGGACTACTCATATTGTTTGCAGTAAGCTTTAGCTGCTTGCTTTGGGTTATTCCGCAAAACAAGTTTTTTTGGCTTACCCTTCTAAGTATGCTTTTTATGGGAGCGGTTGGTTTTCTTGATGATTTTAGGAAAGTGGTTCAAAAAAAACATTATGGCATTTCTGGTAAAGTCAAACTGGCTGCCCAAGGGTTAATCGGAGCGATCGTCGGAGTGGTTCTCTTTTCTGATCCGGAAACATGTAAGCATGCCCAAAGGTTGACCATTCCATTTTTAAAAGAGTTGAACGCTATTGATATTGGATGGCTAGCCATTCCTTTTTTTATTCTCGTTGTTATGGGAAGCTCCAATGCAGTAAATCTGACAGATGGATTAGATGGTCTAGCAACAGGCTGTTCTATTGGCGTTGCTTTTGTCTATGCCGTCTTTTCTTATGTGTCTGGAAGGGCTGATATGAGCAGCTATCTTCTTATTCCTTATGTCAAAGGAGTCGGAGAATTGACTATTTTTTGTTCAGCTCTCATTGGTGCTTGTATGGGCTTTCTTTGGTATAATTGCTATCCAGCAGCGGTGTTTATGGGGGATACAGGCTCTTTGGCTATAGGGAGTGCTCTCGGGGTAGTGGCGATCATAATCGGCCAAGAACTTCTCCTTGTCATTGCGGGGGGAATATTTGTGATCGAAGCTCTTTCCGTTATTTTACAAGTGGCTTCCTACAAACTTACGGGCAAAAGGATTTTTGCAATGGCTCCTCTCCACCATCATTTTGAACTAAAAGGATGGAGTGAAACTGCTGTAACCGTAAGGTTTTGGATCCTCAGTTTGCTTTTTGGACTGCTTGCCTTATCAAGTCTAAAAATTAGATAAGATTTTGGGTGAAAGTCGATATATAATGAGTTGGAACTTTAGAAAATATGGAAGAAAAAAAAAGCAAAGCTTCGAAGCCATCTTTTGGCCTAAAGGTCATTGCTGTTTTGATTTTGGTTCTGGGAATTCATCTTTTAGTAATCGGTTCGGTGGCCGTCTATTATCTGCTTCATTCCAAAGGAAAAGTATTAAGTCAGCATACAGGAGGATCCCAAAATTTGAATTTTCAGCCTCCCTCACAGCAAAAAATGCAATCGGAAAATCCGGAGTCAGAACCTCAAAATTTGCAAGTCCCACAGCAGCCACAAGTCAGTCCGCACACAAGGGAAAGATCCGTTCATATAGTCAAGGAAGGAGAGAGTCTTTTGAGTATTGCTAGGCATTATAAAGTCAGTGTTTATGAGCTTAAAAAGTATAATCCCTCCCTAGGGGATACACTTGTCCCGGGCCAAAAAATAAGGATTCCCATGGCAGAAGAAGAAATGGCTGAAGAATCTATGCTTCTTAAAGAAGCTGATGGCAAAAGGATCTATGCCGTTCGACAGGGGGACAGCCTTTGGAAAATAGCGCGTAAGTTTCATCTTTCTGTGAAAGACATCGTGGATGCCAATGCAATCAAGGATCCTACGAAGTTAAAGATAGGACAGGAATTAGTCATTCCTAATCCAAAAGAAAAAGATAGTTCTTCTCCATCTCCTGGTTCCAGTTCCCTGCAAAACGCACCACCACAATAAGCTCTAGTTTTTCTGATGCAAGAATTTGATCTGTTTCACCAAAAAACAAAGAAAATCAATCAATTTTCTGGTTATTTACTAGTCGCCATTGCTTTAACTTTACTTTCTATTGGCATTGTGGCCCTCTTTAGTGCTTCCGGGAAATTTGTATTGGGAAAAGAAAGTCAGATTTCTAGTTTAATGTTGCGTCAATTCCTTTGGATTGCTATTGGGCTCTTCAGCTGCTTGATTTTTAGCCTGATTGATTATCACAAACTCCTACAACTTTCTAATTGGCTTTTGATCTTTGGCTTTTTTCTTCTCATTCTCTGTTTTGTTCCTGGAATCGGACATAAAGTTCATGGTTCGTCCCGATGGATTTCGGTAGGTGGGTTCAATGTAGAGCCTTCAGAATTTTCAAAAATTTTTATCTCCCTTTTTTTTGCTCGCATCCTGTCAGATGCCAAAAAGAAAGTCCTTTTTTTTGTATCTCCCTTTTTTACGGCTTTTGTGACAATGGGACTTTTTGTTAGTCTGTTAATAATTTCTGGAGATCTTGGATCGAGTCTTCTCTACTTTATGGTTTTTGTCCTATTTTTGTACTTGGGGGGTATTTCCTTGAAATGGATCCTTCCTATCTTAGGCTCGGGTATCCTTTTTGTTCTTATCGTTGCCTTGTTAATGCCAGAAAGAAGATCTCGACTTTTGGCTTTTTTGGCGATGGATCAAGATAAAGAAGGTAAGTCTTATCAGGTTTGGCAATCATTGATTGCTTTAGGTTCTGGGGGTATCAGCGGACTTGGGTTAGGAAACAGTCGTCAGAAGATGTTTTATTTGCCAGAGTCAACAACCGATTTTATTTTTCCCATCATTGGTGAAGAACTGGGTCTTTGGGCAACCCTACTTATCGTTGGACTTTATCTAAGTTTTATTTTAACTGCTGGATGGATTTCTCTTTTTGCTCCGGATAAAGAGGGGTTAATGATTGGTACAAGTCTGACTTCGTTGATAGGTATTCAGACACTTGCAAATTTAGGCGTAGTGACTGGCTTGCTTCCGAATAAAGGCTTTCCTTTACCTTTCATTAGTTATGGAGGATCGAATCTTGTTTTTTGCCTTATGTCCGTAGGCGTGCTATTGAACATACATCGACAAAGGCCTCCGGAATTTCATATTAAAGTAGAAGAGAAAGGGGCGCAACGCTCTATCAATCTCTAAGGATTATGAAACCGTTCCATATTCTCATTCCTTGCGGAGGAACAGGAGGCCATCTATTTCCAGGAATTGCCGTAGCCGAAAAGCTAATAGAAAAGGGGCATCATCCTCTACTTATCCTATCAGACAAAACGGTCGATAGGGAAGCGATAAAAAACAAAAAAAATATTGCTTGGGACTCACTCCCTGTGGCAGGATGGCCAGGATTGTTTTCAAGTAAAATTATCTCTTTTTCTATAAAACTTTTTGATGGATATAAAAAGTGTCGGTCGATCTTTTTGTCTTTTAAGCCTGATTTGATTTTAGCTTTTGGTGGTTTTATCAGTGCGTTGCCCCTTTTTATGGGAGCAAAAAGAAAGTTGCCATTGCTTGTCCATGAGGCCAATGCTGTTCCAGGCCTTGTGACGCAGCTTTTCTTTAAACGTGCTGATTTCGTGCTCTTAGGGATGGAAGAATGTGAAATTCCCCTGACTCCAGATAAAAAAATATTCACAGGCATACCAATTCGCAAGGAACTCTGTCGGCTACCCAGGAATGAAGCTTGCCAAAGAACGGGGCTTGAGCCAAGCCGTAAAACGTTATTTATTTTTGGAGGCAGTCAAGGGGCTAGTGGCATTAATCGTCTAATGCTTCAGTTATTACCGCTATGGATTGAGCAAAAAGAAACTATTCAATTTATACATTTGACTGGGCCAAACGACTATGAAGACTGTTTGAAGGCTTATAGCTCCTACGGGTATCGAGTCGTGGTGGAGCCCTTTTCGCATAGGATGAATCTTTACTATAGTTTAGCTGATTTGGTTATCAGTAGAGCTGGAGCGATGACTTTAACAGAGATCTGCGCTTTTGGTCTACCAAGCATCCTTATTCCTTATCCCTATGCGGCTCATGATCATCAGACCAAAAATGCGAGGGTTTTGGCAAAAGAAAAAGCGGCTTTTGTATTTGAAGAATCGAAAACGACGCCGCAGTCTTTAAAAGAAGCCATAGACTTAATCCTTAACAGCAGCCAACTTGCCAAGGAGATGGGGGCAGCTGCTCATGCTCTCTTCAAGGCTGATGCAACTGATAAAATAGTGGAGATAATCGAACGATGTCTGCTAAAGAAAGAGAACTAGTTCAAAACATCCTCAAGAACAACCGCTCGAAAATTCATTTATTAGGGGTTTGTGGCAGCGGGATGGCCCCGCTGGCTCTACTGTTGCTTGCAAGAGGCTACAAAGTCAGTGGTTCGGACCACGAACCGACTGAAAAAGCGCAAAAACTAATAGCCCATGGATTGGAGTTTTATCCAACTCATGACCAATCTCAGGTATTAGCTGCTGATCTAGTGTGTTATTCTTCAGCAATACCCTTAGCCAACCCTGAATTGGAGGCTTGCCGAAAATTTGGCATACCGCTTGTCAAAAGAGCCTTTTTGCTTTCTCTTTTAGCTGCCGAAAAAAAAGTCATTCTTGTTAGTGGAATGCATGGAAAAAGTACGACCTCTGCCATGATTGCTTGGATCCTCCAGGAATGTGGACTAAATCCTTCCTTTTATTTAGGAGCTGAAACGATTTCTCTTAGAGAGAGTGCGCGGTGGAGTCCTGGAGAATATATGGTCATTGAGGGAGATGAAAGCGATGGCAGTTTTTTGTATTTTTCTCCGCATGCGCTGGTTGTTTTAAATATTGAGGAAGAGCATCTCAATTATTATGCGGATATTCATTCTATCGTTTTGACTTTTAGAGAAATGGTTGCCAAAACCACCGATACAGTGGTCTATAATCAAGATGACCCTCATTGCCAACTCATCGCAGAGTGGAGAAAACAGGGAGCCATCAATTATAGTTTAAGAGAAAGAGCAGCGGCATTTTGGATGAAGGCTTCAACAAGCACTTCTGGACACCATTTCTATAAAGGGGAGGAATGGTTATGTGAAATTTCCTTGGCAATTCCGGGTATTCAAAACGTGCAAAATGCTCTTGCTGCTTTATCGCTGACAACGACCCTTGGAGTTTCTCCTTTGAGAGCCGCTTGTGCCCTTGGGAACTTCCAAGGAATAAGAAGAAGGTTTGAATTGAAATTTAAAGGCAATTATTTCGAACTCATCGATGATTATGCCCATCATCCGACAGAGATCAAAACGACGTTAAGTTCGGCAAAAGGGCGTGGAAGAAGAACGGTTGCTCTATTCCAACCTCAT
Source organism: Candidatus Methylacidiphilum fumarolicum (assembly GCF_949774925.1). Lineage (GTDB taxonomy): Bacteria > Verrucomicrobiota > Verrucomicrobiia > Methylacidiphilales > Methylacidiphilaceae > Methylacidiphilum > Methylacidiphilum fumarolicum. The sequence continues at coordinate 1,633,434 of NZ_OX458932.1, read as the reverse complement.
AGGTATAGCCGAGTTCAAAAGATGCAAGCCCTTTTTTCAAAATCTTTTTCTCAAGCCGATGTCGTTGTCGTAACTGAGATCTTCTCAGCTGGAGAGACCTCTAATGGGGTTGATGGAGCAGCAATAGCTAGAGCCATTAGAGAACAGGGCCATCCAGCGGTTTTTTTTGAACCTGATGAAAAGAGACTGATCCATAAAACAATCTCCATCTTGCAACCTGGAGACACTATAGTAACTATGGGGGCAGGAGATATTTATAAAACAGCGGAAAAATTAACCGAGTATCTGCGTATGATTGATCACCTTAAAAGTAAATTGTCGGCTGACGCAAAGCTTTTGATGAATGAACCATTAAGTAGACATACGACTTTGAGGGTTGGAGGGCCTGCTGAAATCTGGGCAGAGCCAGCAACAGAGGCCGATCTTGCCTTGCTTTTACAATTTGCTAAAGAACAGGCTTTGCCTGTGGTGTGGATTGGCAAGGGAACGAACCTTCTTGTTCGTGATGGTGGCATCAAAGGTCTTTGCATCCATTTAGCCCACCCCAATTTCTGTGATATCCGTTTTGAAGGTCATTTGATTTTTGCAGGATGCGGGGTCAAATTGCGGAATATAGTTTATGAAGCTAAAAAGCATGGGCTTGGGGGCCTTTCCTTTATGGAAGGCATACCTGGTAGCTTAGGGGGCGCCTTAAGAATGAATGCAGGAGCTATGGGTGGATCGACCATGGATGTGGTCAAAAGAATCCGCTTTATGGATATGGAAGGGAATATTGGAGAGATTGATCGGCAAGAACTGGAAGTTTGTTATCGAAAAGTCCCTTTTTTTGAGAATCACATTGCTCTTTCAGCTCAACTTGTGGCTAAGCCGATGGATAGTGATGCTATCGCAAGGGAATTAAAAGAGTTTTCAATGAAACGGGTAGAAAGTCAACCTGCAGGTTCTAGTGCAGGCTGTATTTTTAAAAATCCAAATAGCATTCCAGCTGGGAAATTAATTGACGAATTAGGTTTAAAAAATAAGGCAGTAGGCAAAGCAAGGGTATCGGAAGAACATGGTAATTTCATTATCAATGAGGGAGGGGCTACGGCAAAAGACATATTGGATCTTATTAGCTTGATTCAAAGGGAGGCTTTTGAGAAAAGGGGCATCGTGCTAGAAACAGAAGTCGTCATTTTGGGAGAAGAACAATGAAGGAAGAATTGCCTAGACATATAACTATTTTGAAAGGAGGTCCCTCCGAAGAAAGACAAATTTCTCTGAAGACAGCTTCGGCAGTTGAAAGTGCGCTTTTTTCTCTGGGTTATGAGCTGACATCAGTCGATGTAATCAATGAAAAGTTCGAACTGCCTGAATCAACGGAGATCTGCTTTTTGTGTATTCATGGGACCTTTGGAGAAGACGGACAAATACAAAGACTCTTAATGCGTCGAGGAATTCCTTTTACTGGCAGCGATGCTGCATCCAGTGAAAAGGCTTTTGATAAGGTTTGGAGTAAGAAACTTTTTGTCCAAGGAGGGATTCCTACGCCACCTTTTTTTGTTGTGGGTGAAGAAAAAAAAGTCCCTTTTGGGCCTCCCTATGTCATAAAACCATCAAGGCAGGGTTCAAGCATTGGGGTTGAGTTTGTCTATGCTATGGAGGATTTTGAGGAAGCGGTCAGAAAATCAAAGCAATTTGATCATGTCGTGATAGCTGAAACGCTTATCAAGGGAAGAGAATTGACGGTGGCGATTTTAGATAACCAAGCGCTTCCTATTGTGGAAATTAAACCCAAAAAGGGGTTTTATGACTACCAAAATAAGTATACTAAGGGAGCTTCAGAATACATTTGTCCGGCTTTGTTGACAAAGAGTCAAGTGGAGGCGGTGCAGAAAACAGCTCTGGATGCTTTTCATGTCCTGGGCTGCTCTATTTATGGAAGAGTCGATATCATTTTGTCAGAAAACGGGGTTCCTTGGGTTTTAGAAATAAATACAATCCCTGGAATGACTGAAACCAGTCTGTTCCCAATGGCTGCAAAAGCAGCTGGGCTCAATTTTGCAGAACTTTGTGAAAAGATTGTAGAACTTTCTTTCTTCAAATGGCGAGCCAGAGAGTCTTTTGGTGTCAGGATCTAAAAAACGCAAAGCGCCAGAAGGCAAATCTTTCCAAGGAGCATGATATGAGGGTAACAAACAGACCAAAAAAGAGAAAAAAGAATCGACTCAAGAAAGTTCCAATGGAGTTTTTGCACGTCGAAGGCAAAGAAAGTGTACCTAAAAAAAGGATTAAATTTTCTCTTTTATTAAGAGCGTTGTTATATATCGGATTGTTTGTGATTGGAACTGTCGGGGGATTCAAAAGCTGGGATTATTTTAAAAACAATCTATTAGCGTGTTACGGCTATCAGCTTAGACGCATTGATGTTGAGTTGATCGGGAGCGGGCGAATATCAAAAGATGAGGTCATCCGTGCTTCAAATGTGCATGTTGGAGATAATATCTTTAACCTGTCATTGAAGGATATCTATTCGAAAGTTTGTTCCATTCAAGAAGTAGATAAAGCCCTTGTCAGGAGGGATCTTCCCGATCGCGTCCTAATAAGGATTTGGGAAAGAAAACCTGTTGTGAGATTGGCTGTGAAATCTAAAGAGAATAGGAAATATTGTCTTGATGAAAAAGGCTATCCGTTTGTAACAGAAAACAGAGAGGATCTTCTTTCTTTGCCAGAAATGGTGGGAGTTCCTTTGAAATTGATTGAAGGGAAAAAAAGAATAGAAGAACCGGAGGTTTCTGCTGCCCTCAATTTGCTTCGTATATTAGAAAATTCTTCTTTACACTTCGCCTTTGATCCTCAAACTATCGATGTATCAAGGCCACTTTCAATCGGTCTCCTTACGAGAGATGGAGTCCGGCTTACTTTCCGGATCGATCATTTGAATGAACAGGTACAAAGACTGCAAAAAATTTATTCTTTTTCTCAGAGCCATGGCCGTAAAATTTCCATGGTCGATCTGACCCCGGAGCAAAATATACCAGTGATATTTCAGTAATTTATAAAGTTTGTTTTATTAGGAAACGAGAATGTTTTGGAAGAAAGAATGGCCAATTCTTGTTGGGCTTGAAATAGGGACAAGCAAAATTGCTTGTGCGGTGGCTGAACTAAGGGAAGGTGGCGAGCTCTACTTATTGGGTATTGCTGAGAGCCCTTCGCTCAATGTTAGAAAGGGGGAAATCGTTGATTTCGAGCTAGCTCAAAAATCGGTACATGATGCTATTGTAGAAGCTGAAACAAAAACCAATGTTGCGATCGAAGAAGTTTATCTTGCCATTAGTGGAGCCCATATCCGATCGTTCAATTCTAAAGTGGTTATTAGCCTTGGAGAAGAAGGAGATCGCATCGATCAAAAGCACTTAATGGAACTCAGGTCTTTGGTCAGACAGCAGGCTTTGCCGACTGGACAAATCCTTTTACATGACTTATTGAAAACCTATTCTTTAGATGATGGAACACTGACGGAAAATCCTATCGGCCTTTTTTCAAAGAAGTTGACGGCGGAGTATCATCTCATTTCAGGCATTGCTACGAGGCTTCAAACGACTGTCCGGTGCGTAAAAGAGCTTTCTATTGATATTCGCAATTACTGTCTGAGTATCTTTGCAACAGCTCAAGCGGTGCTCACACGGAGTCAGAAAATGCATGGAGCGATCGTTATTGACCTAGGAGCAGGGCTAACCGACTATATCGTTTATCATGGAGGCATTATTGTTCACTCTGGAGTGATCGGGGTAGGACAAGATCATTTAACCAATGATTTAGCTCTGGCTTTAAGAATTCCATTTCCTCAAGCAGAAGAAATAAAGAAACATTTTGGTTCTTTTAAGTTAGGCTCTGAATCCATTAAAAAGAGACTGACAACAAGCAATCATCCTCTTCCCGAAGAAAGGTTGGTGTCTTATAACGCAATTGTAAAAATTATGAGAGCCCGGCAAGAAGAAATTTTTGAAATTATTAAAGAGGATTTGGAAATGCAATCTTTTTGGCCTCATTTTACAGGTACCATCTACTTGACTGGTGGAGGGAGCAAGATCGATGGAGTAGAAGAGCTAGCTCAAAAAATCTTTAACTATCCTGTTAAATTGGCTGAACCGCTGCCTTTTGAAGGAGATCAATCCTATCTCGATAGGCCGGATCTGTATACCGTTTTAGGCTTACTCAGATATGGGCGGATATTCGAAATGGAGAGTCTAAAAGAAGGACCGTTTGGAAAAATGCGTTCTTCACTCTTGCGATTTTTAGGAAATATCAAATTTTTAAATTGATTACAATTTTATTTACACTACAAAAGGAAGGGTTCTTTTGACGAAAAATGTCGTTGTTGGGATAGGGAGAGCAGGGATTAACTTACTGGACGAATGGATCTTAGCTGAAGAGCCTAGTGGGCTCTTATATGCCTTGGATGCTGATTTTTCGACTGTAGAAGGAAGCCTTGCTGAAAGAAGAATGCTACTTGGCAAAGAGGCGACAAAGGGGTTAGGAACTTGTGGGGATTTGGAATTGGCATTGAAGATTTTTGAGGAAGAAGAACCGAGAATTGAACAGATATTGGAGGACTGTGAGCATTTGTTAGTTTTATCTGGGCTTGGAGGGGCTATGGGCAGCGCAGGGCTCCAATTTTTTTCTAAAAAAGCCGCCGAAAGAGTCAAAACTCTCAGTTCTATAGCTTTTCTTCCGTTTCATTCTGAGGCCTTTTTGCGTCGAGATACTGCAAGAAAAACAGTGCAAGAACTTTTAGAATTTCCTCATCAGTTCATTTTTTTCTCTAACGAAAAAGCAAAGGGAGTTTTTGGTCCAGCAGACGATCCCTTTCGGGTGTATAGAAATCTTAATAAAAAAGTAAGCTCAATCATTTCCTGTTGGTACCGCTTAACCCAAGCGGCTACAGAAGAAGCTCCTTTTGATAGCATCAATTTTCCTTCCCTTCTCTTTGTCGAAGACTTTTATAGTTTTTCCTTACGAGGTGTAGAGAAACTACCGGATAAGATACAACCTTATTTGCAGCCGGCTAGGGATGTCGATATAGAACAGAATAAGAAGGTGGCCTGGGTTTGTTTTTTTCTTTCTCCTACGAAAACTGAGGAAGATCTACGAAGCCTTTTTAAGGCCGAAGAAAGCTTGTTCGACCGTTTCTATTTGAGTATTATTAGAGAAGATACGGGTGCTAGAGAGGAGGGGGTTGTTCTTATTGGTAATGCTGCTGGAGAAAAGTTTATTGAAACCGAGGTAGAAAAACAACTCGAAAGGACCGATACCGACCTTGCCGATGATAAAAACTCTACACAACCTGCCGATGGTCTTCAAAAAGAGAGTATTTCTACTGGTATTTTTACCAAAGGCTATAAAACGGTCCATAAAGGAGTTAATTTGGATCTGCCTGCTTTTTTAAGAAAAGGGATCTCTATTAAAATTTAAAAACTAACTCCTGGCGCATGCATAGAAAAATGGCTTTAAAAGATTCTCTCATTAATAATCCTCTTCGGTTGACAAGGATTGGCAAAGGCCTATCCCAAAAGGAACTTGCTTCAAAAATTGGAGTAAGTCGCCAAACCATTCATGCGATGGAAAATGGGCGCTATGTACCTAATACGGCCGTTGCTCTTAGGTTGGCTCGAGTTTTAGGGAAAAGTGTCGAGTTTCTTTTTCCTTATAGCCCGGATTTTATAGATGCCGATTGCATTGTTGGGGTCGATCAGCAAAATACGTACGCTGAAAAAAGTCCGGACAGATTGGTTGTGGGAGAGGTGAGAGGAAAGAAGATTGCATGGCCTTCTGCCAGTCTAGAGTTAAATCTTGGGTATGTTGAAGCGAATGCTTTTCGTGCAAGTTCTGAAGGGAATTGTCGACAACTGAGACTTCTTTGCCCATATTCAGAAATAGAAAAACAAATTTTTTTGGTTGGGTGTGATCCCGCTCTTGGAATGCTCTCCAGTCGTCTTGCTAGGTATTCTGACTTTAAGCTATGGTGGTTTAGACAACCAAGTCTTAAAGCTTTAAGTTCTCTGCAATTGGGATTTGCTCATGTTGGTGGTTTCCATTTTCCTAAGGAGCATCCAAAAAACAATATCGCAAGTGGTACCGAAGCATTGGCCAAGACAGGAGGCTTGATTTTTGCTTTTAGTAAGTGGGAAGAAGGGTTCGTGGTTAAACCTGGCAATCCGTTGAACATTCGGCAAGTAGAAGATCTCCTTAGAAAAAATATTCGTTTTGTCAATAGAGAAGATGGCTCTGGAACCAGAATATTGCTTGATAGCTTGCTAAACAAAGCGGGGATCCAACCCCATCAAATTAACGGATATCCTATCGAGCTACCTACTGCTTTGGATGTTGCAAAGGCTGTTGGGTATGGATTTGCCGATGTTGGTTTAAGTTCGAGGGCTTGTGCGGAAATTACTTCCTTGGATTTTGTTCCTCTCTATGAGATGGAATTTTGGTTAGCTATACCTCATGACTTAATTTTGCAGCCTGCGGTAGAAAAATTTCTGGATTTTCTCAAATCTGGGGATCTTAAAGATGATTTAGCCTTGTTACCTGGTTATAGTTTTGAGGCTTTAGGGAAAATAGTCAAAGAGGTTTGAGATCAGTAGAAGGTGAGAAAAAATTGCCCGCTTTCCACAGGTGATAGAAGACCCCTTTTTTGTTTAATAGTTCTTTACCGCTTCCTTCTTCGCAGATTTTCCCATCCACTATCACAAGAATGCGTTCCCAAGAATGAATGATGTGTAGCCTATGGGTAACGAAGAGGGTGGTCTTATTTTTCATAAGGTGTAGTAAAGAAGACATAAGTTCTAATTCCGTTTTTAAATCTAAGGAGCTGGTTGGTTCGTCTAAAAGAAGGATTGGAGAATTTCTTAAAAAAGCTCTGGCTAAACCTATTCTTTGTCTTTGTCCCCCACTGAGAAGTGCCCCTTTTTCTCCTACAATCGTATCATATCCCTTAGGCAGTTGGGTAATGAATGAATCGACTGAAGCTTCTTTTGCTGCCTGGATGATTTGATCGTGACTCGATCCCTCTTTTCCGAATTTGATGTTTTCTTCGACGGTCGTATTGAATAGAATGGTATCTTGTAAGACTAGAGAAATATGTTGGCGTAATGATTTTTTGGTAAGGCTTCGTAGGTCGATACCGTCGATAGTGATCGCGCCTTCGATAGGATCATAAAACCTACAGAGTAAGGAAAGAATGGTTGTTTTTCCGGATCCTGTGGGACCTACAATAGCAACGCGTTCTCCAGGATTGATAGTGAAACTTATATTTTTGAGAACAGGCTTTCCTGGATGATACTCGAAAGAGACGTTTCTAAATTCTATTTTACCTTGTGGGGACTTCAAAACGATTCCATTAGAAGGCTCTGAAACTTCATTAGGAATCTCAAAGAGTTCGAAAATTCTTTTCATACTACTTGTGGCACTTTCCAAAGCCCAAGAGGTGTAACTGAGCTGTTCCATCGGTTGGTATAAGGAAGCCAGATAACTTAGAAAAATCCATAATTGCCCAATAGATAATCTTCCTTTCCAGACTTCATTCGTCCCTATGAAAAGGATCAGGGCTGTTCCGAAGGCTGTGGTCATTGTTATAAGAAGGGAAGAGAGATTGCTAGTCTGCAGGTATTCAAAGTTGGCGTTCAGACTGTTCCAAGCGGCTTTTTCAAAAGATGCGATCGATTCTTCTTCTTTAGAGAAAGCTTGAATCAACCGCATCGAAGAAATTCTTTCTGAGGTCTCTGCCAAAAGATTACTTTCCTGTTCTTGGACTCGGGTACTTTTTTCCCTGATTTTAGCAGTATTGGCTGAGATAATTGCCCATAACAAAGGTGCGATGCCCAGGGCTGTTGTGGCTAGATATAGATTAAGCTTCAGCATCACAAATAATGTACCGATGAGAAGGAGAGAAGAACTAAAGATAGTGCTAAATCCCCTGATCAACATGGTCAGTATTGATTGGCTGTCATAGGCAATTCGATAGACTATGTCCCCACTTTTGGTCGATTCGTGGAAACGCAATGGAAGATATTGAAGGATGGAGAAAGTATCAGTTCTTAATTTCAGAAGGGCCGATAGCCCTATGCGATAGAGTAAAGAGTTGATTAGAAGGGTTAATTGGCTATGGATCAAATAAATTAGAAATAAGGCTGCGCAGCCAATAAAAGCAGTGGTCATAAGATTGTGCTTATAACCATGGGGGAGGTGATTGATGGTTTTTAGCAGCACGTCGTCAATGAGCCATTTCACTGGCCAAGGTCTTAGTATATTCAGCCCCACAGAAAGAATAATCAAAAATGCGCAGAGAAGGAGTTTTGGAATGAAAGGTTGATAGTAAGGCAACGTATGCTTATAAATGGCAAAGGAATCAAAAAGAGCAGGTATAAAAGAAAGTTTCTTGAGTCGATGCGTTGTTGGTTGTGTCGCCTTCTTCATTAGATTTTTGTCAAAAGGGCTTCTTTGGCAGCTTGATCGATTAAAGCCATAAGTTTAATGAACATCCTTCTTTGTTTGATTCTCAAGTAAAAAGAAAGAAGGGCTAGCAGAGGTAGTGTAGCCAAAAGCGAAATCTGTCCTACTCCAACCCATAGAAAGCATGTAGTAAGCAGCATAACAAAGAAGATTAATTTGTGTAGGGATGTTGGTTTAGCATCCAATTTAATTTTTATAATCCTCTCATTTCGAGGATAGATTTCAGTCAGACTAAGCAGAGGGCAGTCCCAGAAGTTGTCTGCATAGAGAAAAATATCCCAACTGTCCCAACCAGAATCTAAGGCATATCTGCAAGCTTTTTCATCGAGTTTTTCTATAATCTTTTTTAAAAGGCTAATTCTATCTTGGCCTGTTTTGGACCAATAAGAGAGGATAAGAGGCCTCTGTATTGTGAATATCATAGGGATCAGAGAGGTGCTGTTCCCTGGAAAAGCTAATGGCAGCTTCCGAGAAAAAAACCAGCGTTTATGTCTTGTAATGCCCCTAACAATGGGTTGGATAACGACAAGGGAAAAAAGCAAAAGTTTAGAAGTAAATCTCAATTTTTTAGGATCTGCTTTCAGTTGGGCAATATAGCTTAAGGCCGACCAAAGAGAAGGAAGGAAAGGAAGAAAGAACCACAATCTAGTTTTTTCAATAGTAAAAAAAAGCAGAGAAAGAAAAGAAGCAGCCATCATATACTCGAAACTTCTTGTAAGAGTAACCCAATAATTTTCTTTTCCAGGGTATAAAAATTGAAACAATCCGGTTCCAAAAACACCTTGATAGATGGAAGATTTTCTCAAAGAGAAAAGATTAAAATTTTGTTCATATATTTGCCCCTTCCAGATCGCACTGCCCAACGCTCCGAAGTAATGGGGATGTTTAAAACGAAGAAGCGCTTCGGCTTCCCCATAACCTATTTGCTGTTTGAGATATTCTTTGATTGTAAATCTTCTATAATGCCAAACGATTGCCGAAGGATTAAATCCGATTTGGTATCCATTAAATAAGATTCTCCAGCAAAAATCCACATCGTCTCCAGCTTTTCGAAAAATAGGATCAAAATATCCTACTTTCTCAAATATCCATTTCCAAAAGGCCATATTACAGCCAGGAATATGTTCTGCAGAACTATCTGTCAGCAGTACATGACTGGGCGAGCCAGGTGCTAGGGATATAATTGCCTGTATAAGACCTTTGGGGATAGGAGAATAGTTAGGTCCTCCACAGGCTACGTATTGCTTATCAAGCAGTGTCTTGACAAGAAAATATAGCCAATCGGGATCGGCCATACAGTCAGAATCTGTAAAAACAACAATTTCTCCAGAAGCTCTTTTAATGCCTTCGTTTCTGGCGACTCCTAACCCTTTGTTGGCTTGATGAATGGCAATAACTTCAGGAAATTTTTTGAGTATCTCCTGGGTATGATCCGTTGAGCCATCGTCGACCACTATAATTTCATAGTCTGGATATTGAAGAGCTCTCAATGAGGAAAGACAATCAGAAAGAGTATTGGCTCCATTGTAACTGCAAACGACCACAGAGACTTTCGGAGTACGTTCCAAAGGAAATCTTTGGCAAAGGGGAAGGTGGGGTCCTTGGAAAAGTTTGCTAATAATCCAATAACTTTTTTTGGGTTCTCGATTTTTGGTTACCAATCCAAAAGCCCAATCTTCTATTTCCATCCCTCCGGTAAACCATTCATCTGTCCAGCTGAATATGATCGTTCCAGCTAAGCCTGATTGGAAAACAATCCGAATATGTTCTCCAAGTAGCCATGCTTGATTGTCCTGTCCATGCCTTAAGGAATCCATGCCAAACTCACTTAGAATGAGCGGTTTTTCACCTGCTAGATTTTGCAGTTTGTACAAATAGGCTTCCAAGTCTTTGGGGTTGTGCAAATAAACATTGAAACTATAAAAATCTACAGGATATGGTTGGAAGTATTCCGTTGGGGGAAAATTGGCATAGCTGACAAGAGCTTCCCCATCAGTATTTTTAATAAGGAGAAGCAGATCAGAAATGAGTTTTTCAATTTTTTTTCTTCCATAAAAACGAATACAGTCTGGTGGCAGTTCGTTGTCGACAAAATAACCTAATAGGGCTTGATGTCCCACATACTCTTTTACTTTCTGTAGTATCCATTGCTTAAAAGCATTAAATGACTTGGAATCGGAAAAATAGAGGTATCTTTCTGTCCAAGGAATAGAAACTAAAATTTTTAGCCCATATTCTTCTGCTAGATCTAACAACCAGCTAGGAGGAAAATGATAGGTCCTAATCGTATTTATTCCCGCCTTCTGCATGAGAAGAAAATCATTTCTGACTTCTTCAGCTAGAGGAAAATATGAATTTGTCGAATCCCTTGGTCGAAAGGGGCCATAATTAACTCCTTGGAGGTAGAATTTTTTCCCTTTGTTGTAAAAAAATTTGGAATGAATTTTTATTCTTTGAGAAAATAGTTGAGACTCAGAAGGAGCTGACGTTGTCACAGCAAAATGTAAGGGCAAAAGTTTAATTTTAAGCAGTCTGAAAAGAAAGAAAATTACATTCTTTAAAAAAGTATTATAGCTTAAAGAATAAAAGGATTTAAATAAAAAGATGGAAGCAAAGCAAGATTTGGAACGAATCGGTCTTCGAAAAATAAGAAGCGGGAAAGTGAGAGATCTCTATTGCTGGAAAGAAGAACTTTGGATGGTGACCACTGATAGAGTGTCTGCCTTTGATTGCATCCTACCAGAAGTCATTCCAACAAAGGGAATTATTATTAATCAAATAGCTCTGGGTTGGTTCGAACAAACCTCTTTGCTTTTCCCCAATGCGCTATTAAGTGAGGAACTTCCCCCTGAAGTGAACCTGCCAGAATGGAATGGTAGGCTGATGCGAATGCTTCCTTGCGATCCATTTCCGATGGAATTTATCGCCAGAGGTTATCTAGTGGGTAGCGGTTGGAAAGAATATCTTGAAAAAGGGACAGTAGGCGGCTACCGACTTCCTCCTCATTTGACTTTTGGCAGTCCATTGCCTGAGCCTTTATTTAGTCCTACAACAAAGGCTAAAGAAGGACATGATGAGGCTCTTGATATAGAATCAGCCAAGAAAATCCTAGGAGATAATTACGACGTTTTAAAAAATATTACCCTAGATCTCTATCTTTTTGGGAAAAAATATGCCTATCAAAAAGGCTTGATTCTTGTGGATACAAAATTTGAGTTCGGCAGAAGAGACGAAAAACTCTATTTGATTGATGAAATGCTTACTCCGGACAGTTCTCGGTTTTGGTTAGTCGAAGATTATGAAAAACACAAAGGAAATTCTACCCATTACGATAAACAGATTATACGCATCTACCTAGAACAATCGAAATGGAACAAGCAGCCACCCCCACCCCATCTCAGTCAAGAAATTATAGAAGAAACACAAAAGCGGTATAAAGAAGTCCTTTCAAGACTTTTTCCAGAACGACTTAAAAAGCTAGAAGCCTCCCTTAATCAATAAGGTTTTCTGGTGAGGTCTCCTCGGTCTGTTCTAAGGGCATTGGGTTAGGTGTATACTTGCCTAAGGGAGCAATAGGATAGCCTTCTAGAGGAGGCCTTCTTTCAAAGATTCCAGGAACGACTTCTTTTCCCTCTTCATAAGCGCAACGAAACATCTCTAATTTTGCATCCAGATTATCGAGGATATGGAGAATCCAAGCCTCTGGAGTTCTTGGGGTCACAGGTGAGCCATATTCTCTAAGACCGTGATGGGCAACGATTAAGTGAAGGAGATGGACTCGGACCAGATCCGAAGGGGGAATCAACGCTCTGTGAAATTCCTCCCTATGTTGCAGGCTTCTCCATAAGGAGTTGACAATTTCTACCCCTATTGGGATATGTCCAATGAGTTCGGCTGTTTTGCTTCTTTTCATGACAAATCCCTGTTCTTGAAAATCGTTTTCCCAGAGTTTTCCACAATCATGGAAAAGGATCCCCGCTTTGATAAGGTCCCAGTTGTACCCAGGATAAGCTGCCATCAATCCTTCGGCAGCTTGGATCATTTGGCATACATGTCTGAGCAAGCCACCACGGAAATTATGATGGTATTCTCTAGCAGCTGCTGCCCTTTTTAATCTTTCTCCATAGTCGATTAGAAATTGGGAACATAAGCGACAAAGGCGAGGATCTGCTATGGAATCTATTTTTTTTTGAAGCAATTCCCAATCCGCTTGAATTTCAGCATTTTGGTTTTGTTCAAGAAGTTCTTGTATTTCTTCTTGGCTTAAAACCCTCAGCGTATGGACAATCGCTTGCAAACCATAAGAGCTATTGCGAAAAGTCGCTGAAAATTCGACAAAGGCGTTCTTGGGCAGTGTTAAAAAAGAAGCATAGGCTTTTGATTCCTGCCATATTTTAATTTTTTTGTTTCCTGAATGGTCTGCTATTTCTATATCCAGGAAAAAAGAACCATTTCGGGTAGTAGATTCTTTTGTTGATACTAGTTGGCAGCGAATATTCCCACTTAAACTTTCAATTTGTCCTATTCTTTCAGAAAGTTCGCTAAGGCTCTTTATTTTTTCTTCCGTCTGCATCGGATCTCAAAACTCGATTTTGATAGTAAAATTATATTTTAAAAAGAAAAAAAACGGTACTTTTCTATTTAATTGAATTTTTAGAAAAACGGAGATAAAAAAAGGGAAAAAAAACAAAATTTTTGGATAAAGTTTAGTTTTCTTTGTTATAAAAAGGGCAATGGTCATGGTTGTATTAATTGTCCTTTGGTTCTTCCTCAGTCCACTAATCCTATCATTAGCTGAAGAAAAGCTTCAGGCGGTGGAAGCGCAAGTTTCTGCAATGGAAGAAGGCAAACCACCGCCAAGAGCACTGCCTCCTATTAGTCAACCTGTTCCGGGTAGAATTGCTCCTTCCTATACCCCTCCTCTTGAGGAATTGCTGAAAGCTGTTTCTCCGATTGCTCACAAACTAACCGATAAAACAGCACTAGACCTTTTTCAATGTTTCCAACTTGCAGCCGCAAGGTGGAATCAGCTAAAGATAGACTATCAGGGTATGATTGCTCAGCAGGCTGTCGTATCCCAGACGCTTGCTCAATTTTATCCTCAAGTCTCTTTCTTAAATGAACAAAGTTTTCAAAATAGTGTTGGCTTTGCTCCAACCTTAGGGGGAATAGCCTTTGGAGTAGCACCAAGTACTTACTTTTCCTTAAATTCCCTCAGTGGTACATGGACTATTTTCAACAGTTTCCAGAATGTCAACCGGCTTAATGCGGCTAGGGCGACTGCCGCTTACTCCGCTTATCATATGGAAAGGGATTATCAACTTCTCTATGCTAATCTAGCTTCAGCTTTCTATAGTGCTTTGATGTACGAGGGGAGTATCGCCATATTGAACGATCAGATTGATATTCTGCAGGCTCTAGTCAATGAATTAGAGTATAGACAAAAAATTGGAAGATCGAGGCCAGCCGATGTGTTCCAAACACAAACAAATTTAGCGGCAACCGTAGCTCAAAGAGAAAATTACAAAGGTTTCTATAATCAGTTTCTGGCCCTCCTTACCTATTATCTGGGGATTCCACCTGAAAAAATAAACATAAAAGACACCCAAAGCCTGCCTTCAACAAAGAACTTAGAAGAGTATCTTGCCCAGGTTGGTTCTAGGCCCGATGTATTGGCTCAAGTCCAACTGCTACGTGCTCAAAAAGCTGGACTGGCTGTTGCCAGAGGTATGCTTGGTCCCACCATCTCTGTTAACGGCTTTTATCTGTTGACTCATGACCCACCTGTCCCAAATGTCTGGAATGTCAACGTGATCACTTCGATGCCCATCTTCAATGGCGGTCTATATACCTCAACGATCAGACAACAAGAAGCCCTTGTGCATCAAGTGCAATTGCAATTGGAAGATTTGAAAAGGCAAGCGGATGAAAATGTGCGTATTTCCTTTGCTCTCTTTAATGCCGCAATCAGTCAAGTGGTACAATTGAGAGAGGAAACAGAGGTGGGGGCCCTTTATTACGCTGCCCAGAGAGATGATTTTCAAAGAGGAGTAGCCGCTTTGCTGGATGTTCTTGTTGCTTTAAATACCTATCAAACAGCCAGACTCAATCTATTTCAAGCCGAAATGGGGGCGAGGATGCAATTGGTTAACCTCTTTGTGGCTGCAGGCACAGTACCTAGGAATCCAGAAGGATCTGCGATGCCAGTTCAAAAAATTATCAAAACGCAACCTGCAGAACTCCAGCCAATCGATCCTTCTCAAATGTTATCAAGGTAAGGGCTTTGGGGTGATTCAAAATTTTTTACTTGTGCGGAGCGCTGAGCCTTTTTAAGATGATAAAACGATTGTCTAGAGGAGGACAAGTAATGACCTGTAATGGAGAAAAATATGGAATATAGCGATTCTGAATTGATGGCAATGACGGCAAAGGGGGATGATGGAGCCTATGGTCTTCTTGTACAAAGACATTATCAAGCGATTTATGGAGCCGCACTGAAAATGTTAAAAGATAAGTTTCTAGCCGAAGAAATAACTCAGAAAGTTTTTCTTCAAGCCTATAGAGCCGCAGGTCGCTATGAACCAAGGGCAAAACTAAGGACCTGGTTATACACGATCTTACGAAGATTGGTTCTCAATCAATTTCGAAAAAAGGAGATCCAATCTTCCCCTCTTGTGACGGAAAATGGCGAAGATAAAGATATAGCTACCTATCAGTCGGCAATGTCTCCTTTGGACCAGCTCGTTAAGCAAGAGCAAATGGAATGGATAGAAAAGATCATCGATGGCTTACCTCCAAGACAACGATTAGCAGTCATATTGAAAAGCTATGAGGACCTTTCTTATGATGAAATAGCAAGGATTCTTGGGGTGAGTATTCCAGCCACAAAATCCCTACTTTTTAGAGCAAGAGAAACCTTAAGAGTGGCTTTTCAAAAATGGGAAGCAAGCAGCAGCAGCAATAGAAAAGACTGAGGAAAGCAAAAACTTTTTCCAGAAAATCTGGTTTTCCTATATAATAGATTGAACAGAAGGAAGCATGGCTTTTGAGTATCAGAGAATTAAAATTTATTTTTCGATTCTTTTTGGCCTTTTGTTTTTTTCTGTAGCCACCTCTAGTATGGCTCGAGGGGGGGGAGGGAGAGGAGGGTTTGGACATACAAGAGGACTGAAGCTACCCCATCCAACAACTGAAAAGATAAAACTTTATCGCTCAGCATCCACAACAAAAGCGGCTAATCCTCTCTTCCCTTCTTATAAAAGTTACCCTGCAGGCCTCCATGGAATCCGTCATCTCCGAGAATCGGTTTTCCCTAGTTATACGAAATTTACCTCTGGCCAATTTCTACAAGGCAATAGGCCTGGTTCGGCAACAATAATGATTTCTACCAGCTATTTGGGTTCGACATATATTGGACTAGGACGATTTGGTCCAACCTCTGGAATAAGCTATTCAAAAACAAAAAATGAATTTGTTCCTGCTACGGGGATTACTGTACCTCCTTTTGTTTCAGCTTTGGCCACAGGTTCTCAACCACCTCGATAGCTATTTTTTCCCACTAAAGACAAAACACGCTATATTTTCAAATAAACAAATTTGTTTATGGATGGATTCTGATGTCTTAGAGATAAAACGATAAATTGATCTTTTTATGACCCTTTCTGATCTTTCCATTCGCAGGCCTGTATTTGCGTGGATGTTGATGATTGGGTTAATTTTTTTTGGTATTGTTGCTCTTTTTAGATTAGGAATTAGTCAGCTTCCTGAGATCGATTTCCCGATTATTACTATAAACCTGCAATGGAATGGGGCTTCTCCCGAAATTCTTGAAACAGAACTTGTCGATCCCATTGAACAAGCAGTGATTTCGGCACAAGGGCTTAAAGGGATAAGTTCCTATATTCAATTGGGGCAGGCATCCATCATCTTAGAGTTTGAACTTGGCAGGAACATCGATTCAGCCTTGACCGAAGTACAATCGAAGATAAGCTCGGTCAAATTACCAATGGATCCAACTCAGCAGGTGGGCATGCAACAGGTCCCTACTCCTGTTCCACAACCAATTCTTGTCAAAGATAATCCTGAAGAGCAGCCTATTTTATTGGTTGGAGTCTTTGGAGAGCACAAGACTCTTCATGATCTTGTCACTTTTGTGGATCTTGTGCTGCATGACGAGTTACAAATTGTTCCAGGTGTTGGTCAGATTGTCTTAGCTGGGTATAATGTCAGAAATTTAAGAATTTGGGCGGATAGTAAAAAGTTGGCGCAGTACCAATTGACCGTTCAAGATCTTCAAACGGCGATCATGCAGGAACACGTGGAAGTGGCTGCAGGGGATCTTGAAAACCCACATAAGCAATTCAATGTGAGAGCCATGGGTGAAGGACTAAGTCCTGAAGAAGTAGGCAATATTCAAATTAAAAAAAGGGGCTCAGAACTCATTTATAGATCGAACATACGGATAAAGGATGTAGCAAAGGTAGAGGACGGATTGGATGATATTCGACGCATTGCGGCTAGCAATGGACAGACTATTATTGGTGTCGGTATAAAAAAGCAACCCGGAGCAAATTCCGTGGAAGTGGCTCGATTGGTCAAAAAAAAGTTATCGGAAATTCAACCCTTTCTTCCAAAAGGAATCCATCTCAGCGTAGTCTATGATAGAACAAAACATATAGAAGATTCGATTAAGGAAACCTTATTTACCCTTGGGCTTTCAGCTGTTATCACCAGCTTGGTCTGTTATCTGTTCCTCGGAAGCTGGACTGCCACCCTTAATGTGTTGCTTTCTATACCCACTTCTGTTCTTGGAACCTTTATTGTCATTTACTTTTTAGGTTTTACTTTGAATTTCTTTACTCTCCTTGGCCTTTCCTTGGCCATTGGGATTATTGTCGATGACGCGATCATGGTTCTTGAAAATATCTATAGGCATCGGGATATGAAAAAGACAAGGGTGATGGCAGCCAGAGATGGGGCTAGAGAAATCACCTTTGCTGCTATGGCTGCTACTGTGGCTATTATCGCCATTTTTCTTCCTGTTGCTTTTATGAAGGGGGTCATAGGCAAGTATTTTTATCAATTTGGTCTTACGATTTCGGCTGCAGTAGCCCTCTCGCTGTTGGAAGCCATCACCCTAACACCTATGCGCTGTTCCCAAATTATGGATGACTCTTACCAAAGAAAAGGCTTAGCCTATATCGTCGATTACTCCTTCAAAAGTCTTGCCAAAGTGTATAAGTATCTTTTGAAGTTTTGTATCTTTTATCCCTGGCTTGTGATCCTGGGAGCTTTAAGTGTTTTTCTTTATTCGTTGAAGCTTTTCAGTTTTCTACCTCAGGAACTGATTCCCACTCAAGACGAATCTTCTTTCATTATTCGGATTCAAACCCCGGTAGGCTCGTCGATTTACTATACCGAAGAAAAGCTCAAAGAATGTGAAAAACTCATTCTTTCGCATCAAGAAGTCGAGAAAGTCTTTGGCGAAGTCGGAGGAATGATTCAAAGGACAGGAGCGACTGATGGGAATCTTGTAGACAGCGAAGTCAATGTTGGAACTATTTATGTCACCTTAAAAGATAAAAAAGAAAGGGTACTTTCTCAAAGGATTTTGATGGACACCTTAAGAGAAGAATTAAATAAGCTTAAGGATCTTCGGGCTACCCCACAAGATCTTTCCATTCGAGGATTTACCACTGGGAGGGGATTTCCTATCGAATTAACTATTCGTGGGGAAGACTACAAAGTGCTGGAAAAAATAGTACAGGAAGACATCGAAGAAATGAAAAAAAGCGGCTATTTTGTTGATCTGGACACAGACTTTAGAGATGGAATGCCTGAAGTCAGAGTCTATCCCGATAGGTTTGCAGCAAATGCTTGTTCGATTCCCATTCAGAACATTGCTAATACAGTAGCGATCGCCATTGGAGGCATCGCCCAAGGACAATTCACTAATGGAGAAAGACGGTATGATATCCGGATAAGGTTACGGGGCGATGAAAGAGTAGGACCAGAAGATATCGCCCGGTTGGGGATCCGAACCAATACCAATGAGTTCATGCCCATAACTTCCGTAGCTAAGCTTCAGACTGTCCAAACCTATCAAACACTGACAAGAAAAATGCGAGAAAGAGCAATTACTATCTTTGCGAATGTTGCTTCTGGAAAATCCCAGGCTCAAGCCTTGGTAGTGGCTAAAAAGATATGCAGCAAAAATCTTCCCAAAGGCTATAGACTTTTTCTGAGTGGTGGAGCTGCCTCCTTCGAGGAAACATTCCAAAGCCTTGTCTTCGCTATTTGGGTTGGCGTTGTCATCGCCTACATGGTTTTAGCCTCCCAGTTTAACAGTTTTGTCCATCCTTTTTCTGTGCTCCTTGCCTTACCATTTAGTTTGAGTGGGGCTCTGTTGGCTCTATGGTTTACTCACCAATCCATCAACCTTTACAGTATGATTGGCCTTGTTTTGTTAATGGGTATTGCCAAGAAAAATTCGATTCTTTTGGTTGAGTTTACAAATCAGCTTAGGTATAAAGGGCTCTCTATTAAAGAGGCCATATTAGAAGCGGCCCCAATTCGGCTGAGACCTATCCTTATGACTTCGATGGCGACGATTGCTGCCGCCATCCCTCCGGCTCTTGCCTTAGGCCCTGGGGCTGAAAGCCGTATCCCCATGGCGATTACCTTACTTGGCGGCATTGCTGTCTCAACGGTATTTACGTTGTTTGTTGTGCCTGCAGCTTATCTTTTACTTTCTCGTTTTGAAAAGTCTAGGCCCTTTTTGATCCAGCCTCAGACTGCTCCTGTTGGAAAAGAAGAAGAAAGTTTAGTAGAGAAAAAGGATTAAGCCTATTGACTGTGATTTTGTAAGCAAAGAGGAATCATGAGCTTTCCAGAATTTGCGATTCGCCGACCTGTAGCAGCTTGGATGCTTATGGCAGCATTGGTCTTTTTTGGGCTACTCTCTCTTTTTTCTCTTGGGATAAGTAGATTTCCAGATGTCACTTATCCCGTGATTACCGTAGTCACCCAGTGGCCTGGGGCAGCACCAGAAGTCATGGAATCTGAGATTGTTGATCCTTTGGAAAATGTACTTGTATCT
Organism: Candidatus Methylacidiphilum fumarolicum; assembly: GCF_949774925.1. GTDB lineage: Bacteria > Verrucomicrobiota > Verrucomicrobiia > Methylacidiphilales > Methylacidiphilaceae > Methylacidiphilum > Methylacidiphilum fumarolicum. Next base: position 1,613,843 of record NZ_OX458932.1, on the reverse strand, counting down.
GTCCAAGGAATCAAAGACATCGAATCGACTATGCTTCCAGGGATAGCCAATATTAAATTAGAATTTTATATCGATAAAAATATCGATGCAGCCTTACAGGAAGTTAATGCTAAGGTCCGAAGCGTTCGTCTTCCCACCGATGTTAATCCGCCCCAAATTTTTAAAATCAATCAGGATGATAGTCCAATCCTTTGGCTTGCTGTCACATGGGATAGACCTCTTAAAGACCTTGTTCGATATGTTGATAAGTATATCCGGGATCGGTTTATGCTTGTTCATGGCATAGGCGATATTCAACTTGGGGGCTGGGCGGACAGGAATTTGAGAATATGGTTGGATAGAAAAAGACTTAATCAATTGCAGATTTCTCCCACCGACATTCGTGACATGCTTCAGGCAGAAAATATTGAGCTTGGAGCAGGTTATTTGGAAAGCAAAACCAATGAAATCAATGTGAGGATTATGGGAGAAGCTAGATCAGAATACGAAATGCAGTCTTTAGCATTGAACCATAGGGCTGCGGGAGCTAGTGGCATTCCTATCACCGGGATTGGTGGCAGTCAGGGAGGGGGAATGGGGGTTACAGGTGCTGGAAGCAATCAGTTTTTAACCAATCCAGCAATGACAAGTGCAGCATCAAATTTGCTTTCCAATACGCGGGGAGCTTCTTCCGTTTATATTCCTTTATCAACGGTGGCTTCCGTTGAAGATGGGATTATGGATCTTACCCGGCTTTCTCGTAGTGATGGCCAACCGGCCATCGGCTTGGGTATTCAGAAGCTTAGGGGGTTTAATGAAATTGCTGTGGCTAAAGAAGTTAAAGAACTTGTCAAAGAGCTTAAAAAAGATCTGCCCGCAGGGATGGCAATCGGACCGCGTTTTGATTCTTCGGTGTATACTCAGGAAGCCGTTCATGAAACAGAATTTACTCTTTTACTAACTATATTTTTTACTGCTTCTGTCTGTTTGCTTTTTCTTGGTTCTTTTCGGACAACATTAAATGTTCTCTTTTCCATTCCTATTTCAATTCTAGGTAGTTTTATTTTTTTCAAATTCCTGGGATACACACTTAATTTTTTTACGCTTTTGGCTTTGTCTCTTGCTGTTGGGATTGTTGTCGATGATTCCATTATGGTGTTGGAGAACATCACAAGACATAAAAATTTAGGGAAAGACCCGCAGACTGCAGCTCTGGATGGAGCCAATGAGGTGTCGTTTGCTGCTCTTGCTGCTACTCTCTCGATCGTTGCGGTTTTTTGTCCAATTCTTTTTGTAGGTGGAGTGGTCGGAAAATTTTTGTCTCAGTTTGGTGTGGCTTTAAGTGTAGCTGTTCTCATTTCGCTTTTAGAGGCCTTGACGCTTGCGCCAATGCGTGTGGCTGAATTTTTAAATGTAGGGAAAGAAGAAAAAAAGAATTATTTCGAAGTTTGGCTTGACAGGGTTTTTTGGAAATTTGCTCGAATCTATAGAAATCTCTTAAAGCTTGCCCTTCAAAAAAGATGGTTAGTGGTGAGCGTTTCTTTTTTGATATTTTTCTTCTCCCTTCGGCTCTTTCCCGCTCTCCATAAGGAACTCTCTCCTTCCGAAGACATGGGTATAGCTTTAATCCGGATTGAAACTCCTGTTGGTTCTTCTCTGGCACATACCGGTGAAAGAGTCCGCTTTCTTGAAGAGTATCTTAAAAAACAACCTTATGTGGCCCATGTCTTCAGCAGTATAGGCGGGTATAGTGGAGGACAAGTTAACTTTGGGGCTCTATTTATTACTCTTACTCCAAGAAAAGAAAGGAAGCTGCGGCTTCAAGAGATCCTTAAAATCTGGAGAAAAGAATTCAAAAAAGCTGTCTATCAAGATCTACATATAAAAATCATTGATATTAGCCAGAGTGCTTTTAGCTCTAAGAGAGGGACTAATATCGAGTTGAGCCTGTTGGGCTCCGAGTATTCCGTTTTGAAAGAGGTATCTCAAAAAATTCTAAACGAGCTCGATAAAAGTGGAATGTATACAGATCTGGATACAGATTACCGGGAGGGAATGCCAGAAGTGCAGATCATACCGGATAGGGACAAATGTGCACTAGCCAATATTTCGATGCAGCAGCTGGTTGATTCTGTCCGCTATTCCATTGGTGGTGCCAGGCAGGGAATGTATACCAATGAAGAAGACATTCGTAGGTATGATATCCGAATCCGATTCATCCCTGAACAGTGGCGAGAGCCAAAAGATATTGAAGCTATACCGCTTTGGAGCAATTATGGAGGAGAGCCTATCCATCTTAAGGATGTCGCTAGCCTGCGAGTCGTCCCCAAACTCATGAACATGACAAGGGAAAATAGGCGTCGGGTGATCACTCTTTTTGCCAATGTGAAACCCGAATATAGCCAGGCTAAAGCCCTCGACTATGCGATGGAGATTTGCAGAAAACTCCTGCCTCCTACCTATTCTGTCCAGCCAGCGGGTGCTTCTCAAACAGCCAAAGAAACCTTTAGCGCTTTCCCCTATGCGTTAGGCTTTGGGCTCATCCTTGCTTATATGGTTCTAGGTATCCAGTTTAATAGTTTCCTTTTCCCTTTGATCATTCTCTGTGCCATTCCCTTTTCGATCTCTGGAGCCATCCTTTCCCTTTATATTTCAAAGCTTTCCTTGAATCTTTACAGTGGAATAGGGCTTATTCTCCTCATGGGCTTAGCTATGAAAAATTCGATTCTACTGGTCGAATTTATTAACAAAAAGAGGTTCGAAGATGGTTTAGATACTTCTGCAGCAATTCTTGAAGCTGCTTTCATTCGGCTAAGGCCAATTCTTATGACTTCGCTAGCAACAATTTCTTCAGCGATACCTGCCGCTCTTGGGCTTGGCCCTGGGGCAGAAGTCAGGGTGCCTCTTGTGATGGTAGTTATTGGAGGCATCGTTGTTTCTACTTCTTTTTCCTTGTTTGTGGTTCCTTGTATTTATAGTCTTGCAGCAAAGATTGGTGGCAAACCACCGGTGGATTTAGAAGAATGGCCCGAAGCCCAAAAAGTAGCTTCCTTATGAGCTTCTTTTTTCACTGCTTATCTATCCTTAACAATTGATTTCAAAGGCAAATAGAAGATTAGAAAAGAGTGTTTTGGCTCGTAACAAAAGGAATAGAAGCAGGCAAGAGCCAGCAGGCGAATCGTCGTTGCGGTTTGCTTGCTTTGTCTGCCGCAAGACCTATTTTTCTCCTCTGTGATCGAAAGCTCAGGCATCTGCTGCTGATCAGTCAATTGGTAGCCTTCTCTGGCTTATGGAGTGTAAGCCTTGCGTTAGTAAGCTGAATGTAGTAGTCAATCTGAGGAATTTAGATGGGAGTTCTACGCTCTGGAACTATCCCATGTTTTGTGAAATTTTCGTAAGTTATTGATTATCAATGGTCCTTTTTTCAATGTGTCACTATGTGGGGGTTTTAGAGGTTCTTCTTTTGGGTTTCCAAGGCTCTAAGGAGCTGATTTTCAGGGCGGAAAGGATCTGTCGCGCCTGTCGGTTTCCTGCCGTGACCCCGCGGTGTTTGGTGCCTCCAACCTCTGCCTCGACGACGTGGACGGTCCGGAGGTGAGTCCAGGCCTCTTCGGTGGAAAAGGGAAGCTTGGCAAGCTTTAGCTTTTTCTCCAGGAGTCGGTCAAGCAAGAAGGCCAAGGCGGCAACAAAGACATGGGCCTGGAGCGGCTCTCGGATCATGGTGATAGATCGGACGCATCTCTAGGACATCCTTTAGCTTCCGAAAGGCCCGTTCCACTTGGCTAAGCTCCTTGTAGGCACCTACGGCCTCTACCGCGGAGAGATGTTTTTCTTCTGTCAAAATGAGGTACTTGCCTTCCAAAAGCTTCTCCTCTTCCAAGGGCTCTTGAGAAAACTCGAAGCGACCGGAAGAAAGACTCCAGCGGAAGTAGCGATGCCCATGATGGAGCGAGAGGATGCGCCCGGCAGCAGCCCCGATTTTCTCAGGATCTCGAAGCTCACCTTTTTCCACCCGCTTCGCCAGCTTCTCCAGCTCTTCCCGAATCTTCGAGACCGCTGCCTCCCGCATCGCTTGCTCGTAGGCGAGCCGCTCGGCACTCTCCATCACAAAGATCCGCTGCCCCGGAAGACGTCCCGGAACTTCGCAAACCCGGTCGTTACTTCCCGGAGCACAAGGCTGCCAGCAGCCCGCTTGCGCCTGGCAAAGATACTCTAGGACCTCCGGGCTTCTCCGCCGCCGAAGTCCCACCAAAAACCCATGGCCCTGACTCCAGAGAAAACCCAAGTTGGCCGTGCTCACCATTCCCCGGTCCCCCACAAAAACCACCCGCCGAAGCCCAAAACGCTTCTCTAAATCCTCCACCACCCTCTGTACCGTCTCTCCATCCTTGAGATTGCCTCGAAACACATGGTGAGCAATCGGCCAACCATTCACCATCACCACCCCCAAAAGAATCTGCCGATTGCCTTCCCGTCGGTCCCGACTGTACCCAAATTGAGCTAGCTCCTCTGGCCCTTCCCCTTCGAAATAGGTGGAAGTCAAGTCGTAGAAGACCCTCTCAGGCTGGAGGGAAAAAAGATCTCGCAGCCGGCTAAAAAGCCCCTCTTCCAGCTCTTCCTTCCGTTGAATCAGCTCATCCAGCGTCCGATACCAAGGCCAAAGAAAGCGATGGTCCACCCGCACCCGACCATTTTCCTTCCATATCGGCAGAATCCGTTCCCCCCTCCGATCGGCTACATAATCCGTCTCTAACCACTGGGCTAAGGCATGTTCGCTTCCCGGACAAATCAGCCGATGAGCCACCAAAACAAACGCTCTCTCCTCAAGAGAAACAGCTTGCGGCCTCTTACCAGATGCCTCCAAAAGCTCCGGAAACCCTAACTCCTCCCAAAGCAACCTCGCCACCAAGGTCGGCCCCCAAACTGCCGCCGATTTTGCCTCCCAGCTTCCCGTCGTCTTCGGCGGCTCTCCTCTCAGAAGCTCCACAAGCCGGTCCACATGCGGAGCCAAAAGTTCCTTCCGCCCCAGATTGGCAATCGTCCGCTGCTTAATCTTCCCTCGATCGTAGTAGCTCTCCACCAGCCGGACATACTGGTCCACCTTCCCGCTTGGCCGCCGAATCGGCACGATCCGCAAAAACATGAAGAGACATAATTTCAAAACGCCAACACATGCAAGAATAATCGGATAAAAGCTTGAAAAAAGTTATTCATAATGTAGCACTATGTTTTTTGCAAAAATCGCTTCCTCTCCCCTGGAGCACCCCCAAAATTAGCCCATTTTCACCAAACATGGGCTATATGAGAGGAAGGCTCTTGGTAAAAAATAAAAGAAGCTCATAAAATTGTTTTGTCTGGATTTAGAGAAAGGTTTTGATGTAGTGTGGCCGCTCAATGTTTATTGGTAAGAGAGCTAGTTTTTAGAAAAAAATTTTTCTGCTGCTATCTTGGAATTGGCTGAATCAGCAGCATCTTTGTGCCCATGTGGCCAACAAATACAGTTGGTTGGGTGTGTGGCTTCTAGTTTTAGGAAAATGTCTGCAGGAAAATTCGTCTGAAGGATAAGATCCTGAATCTAAAATTGCTTCTACTTGGAGCTTTCTTTGTGGTTATGTTTCCACTTTTGACTTTAAAATCGAACCTCTTCACATTTGCTTTTAAAAAAGGCATCTTCCTTTCCTCAGTTATCCAAGAACCTCTTTTTTTCTTAACTAAAGACATTAAAATTTATCAATATTTAAAAAATAAAAACCACATATAATTACTTATCTATCTGAATTTCAAAGAGAAGATAAAAGTAAAAATATCATAAAAAAGTCATAAAGTTGCCATAAATAATTTACATAACTGTCACTACCTTTTGTCTTTTTTTTAGGATAAACAAGAAGGCATATTCTAATTGTTTTTCTCTTCGTAAAAGGAGGGAAAATGATAAAAAAGAGGGGAATAATTTGGATAATACTTTTCTTGATGGTCTTATTGTTTACTAACCTCAATCTTTTTGGTCTTGATGATGAGGATGTTACTACTACTAATAATCCGTCATCTGATTCCCAGTACAACGGAGAAAATCATTCTGGGAAGCAAAAATCCAAACAAAATTACATACCAGTTTATAATCAAAGGGAATCGGCTAGCGGCAGGATAACGATGCCAGAGGTGACTGTACAAACAGAGACTCCCCCAAGTGCCGTGGAAACCTTTGGTGCTCCGAATGCAGCGGTTCTTCCAACCGAACAAGGTCCTGTGTCCTCTACTTATGGGATCCCCATGAGCGTAATGGATACACCCAGGCAAGTGACTCCTGTTAATCCTACCATGCTAAAAGCTGCCGGAACGGTTTATCAGGGCTATCTTGATCCCCTGAGCATTTCTCAGATTCTTCCGACAGCTTATTCAGAACTCAACTTGGGGTTTGGATATGCGGTCACTATTCGTGGAAGACAAGCACTTCCCTATATAAATGGAATTGAAATGACTCTTCAAAACGATTCCGCAGCTGGAGTTCCTTTTAGCTGGAATATGGTGGAATCAATGGACATTACCGAAGGACCTGCCAATGCGGTTTTTGGAGCTACACAGCCTACTCCTGGTAGTGTGAACTATATTACCAAACAGCCCTATTTTGACAAGTTTAGAGGATATATATGGGATACCACTGGCATGTACAGCCAATATCTTTGGGGGGCTGATGTTGGAGGTCCAGTCAATGATAAAGTGGCCTGGCGTTTTAGCTATATGGGGCAAGAACAGGGTAGTTATTATAACAACATTTACAACAATCAGCAGAATTTCTATGCGGCAATTGGAGCCAAACCTTACGAGAATTATACCGTCGATTTTTATGCTGATTTTGGGACCTATTCCTTTATGCCACAGTTTGCTGACCAAATCAACAGGCCAACTAATGCCCTCATCGATAACGGACTGTATACAGCTGGAATGCTTCCTCCTGGAGCCCTGGCTGGAACCTTGACCAGTCCATTTTTTGTACCTGTAAACAGAAGGGCTGATATTGTGAATCCTGCAGGCGGGGGCAATGCGATGACTGGAATGCTTCAGCTTATCCAACGGGTAAAGGTTTCAGATAATATTGAGATTGTGAACAATACTTTTGCTTGGTATACGCGTAGCTCCTGGATCGAACCTTCGTTGTATGTGGCTGCTTATCTCTCAGGGGATTATGAAGTGGATAACAGAACAGAAATAAGAGTTAATTTTGACACTCCCTTAGAAGCTGCTGCTCCTGAGAAGGGGTCAAAAGAAATGAAGGAGTATAAAGAAACCTCCAAAAGCGAAGGGGATGAAGAGGTTAAAAAATCCTTTTGGGAGGGGGCAATCGGGGAAATGTTAATGCGGCATAACATTGATGCGGGCATTGAATGGCATTATCAGAGAAACCTTGACTATTTTGGGGATGCTTTTTGGAATGCAGGAAATGTCTGGAGCATGATGACAACCAATCCCTATAGTTGGAACGCAGTCTTTTTAGCTCCCTTTGCAAAAGCTGTTAATAATCCGAAAGGACCTGCGGGTGGGGAATGGCAGATTCCTGGAGCTCCTCCTGGATGGTTTTATGAACCTTTAAATGGCCCTGGTGGAACTACGGATTGTAATTATTGGACGGTCAATCCCTTTTATCAGCATAACATTGATTGGACAAGCAAGTTTAGCCTGCTATTTGGAGCGAGAGCAAATTTTTACTTTGTTGATGCTTCCACGCCTCCTGGACCAGTGGGAGCTCCGTTTGCACACTTTAGCACAGCGGCTTTTGCTCCTCTTGTAAACATAAGCCCGGTCTATAAACCCTTTCCATGGATGACCGCCTATTTTGATTTTAACTGGCTTCAGACTACTAATGCTGCGGTCATTGGAGGATATGCTCCAACGTTCCAACCAAATTCTTTTAGCGAAGTAAACCAGCTGATAGAAGGAGGCGTGAAGTTTAACATTCTTAAAGACAAGATGTATATCACCACTGCTGCTTTTACTCAAAATCAGATCCTCAATAATGTAGGGGTTTTATCTAATGGGGCGCCTATGCCAGCTACCCCTACAAATGTAGAAGGTTTTGAAATAAATGCTTCTTATCAGCCTGATCGCCATTTTTGGGCAAGGTTGGGCTACATTTACATGAGAGCGGTTGAGGAATGGTCGAGTTTTCCTCCAGGACTGCATGGGCCTCCAATGAGGCAGTTGACACCCATACTGCCTTATTATACTGGTGTGCCTATAGCCGGAGGACCATTCGTCAATGGACCCTTTCCTATCTCTGGGGAGATGCCTTCTTCCAATTATCCTTTTATTGGATTTCCTGACCAGTATTTTAGCGGTACAGTAACTTATACCTCTGACGTTGGCCTTGGAGTAACTCTTGGGGCCATAGTAATGAGTGATCAATACTTAAATTATTTCTATAATACAAAAATTCCAACGCAGTTTATATTAAATGCTCAGATCTTTTATACGCAACCTAAGTGGGAGGCAAGGCTTTATCTGTATAACTTTACAGATGAAAAGTACTGGTTACCTTTTGGTCTTGGATCGGCAGGTTCGCGTGCTTTCAATATGAGCAGCATTATTGCTGGTTGGCCATTCTGGATTGAAGGAACAGTTGCCTATAAATTCTAAAACTATCCCATCTTCCGCAAGTTTTTGACCATTTTGTTGATGTATCAATGACTTATGTAAATTCATGTAGGACACAATAGTTTATTATATTTTTATTATTTTTTAGGCATCGTAGTGGAAAAATGTTAGCCTGGTAGGCATTTACTTGCAGGAGGTCCGCACACGCCACAAAGGGAAGATCTATCGATCCTATATTGTCCGAGAGTCCTACCGGGTGGGGAAGCAGGTGAAGACACGCCGGATCGCCAACGTGACCCGGTTGCCGGAAGAAGCTCGGGAAGTGCTGGCGGCGGCCTTGCAAAAGAAGCGTCTTGTCCCTGTAGAGGGGCTCGAAGCCCAGGAGGCACTTGATTATGGAGGATTGGCCGTTCTCGAAGAAGCCTGGGGTCGCTTTGGCCTCGATGAAGTCTTTGCCAGTGTTGGCTCGGAGCGGAAACGAAGGCTTTTGAAGGCGATGATTTTTAGCCGGATTCTCTTTCCTTCCTCGAAGCTGGCGCTTCGGGAGGAAGCGCGGGGGACTCTTCTGGCCAAGGCTTGTGGGCTCGAAGAGAAGGATCTGGATGAGGACGAGCTCTACCGGGCGATGGATGAGTTGAATGGCTGTTGGAGCGGGATTGAGAAGAAGCTTTACCAAGGGAGTCAGCCGCAGGGGGCGAGCCTGGTGCTCTACGATCTATCGAGCGTTTACTTCGAAGGGGAGGGCCCTGAGGGACTGGCGCAATATGGCTATAGTCGGGATCACCGGCAGGATCGGCGCCAAGTTCTTCTGGCGGTAGCTACGGATGGTCGGGGGATTCCGTTCCATGTGGAAGTACTGAGAGGGAATCGGGCGGACCGCACGACCTTGACGGGGCTCTTGGTCACGCTCAGACGGAGGTTTGGGATCCAAGAGGCGACCTTCGTCTTCGACGGGGGGATGAGGAGTTGGTGGAACTTGGAGATCCTGACTGGCATGGAGCTGGAGTACGTGACCCGGTCGACTCGGGCCAAGCTTCAGGAGATTCTCAGTCGTCTGCCCGAAGACCAGCAGCTCTGGCTAACGGACCGGACGCGGGTACTGGAGATCGAACAGGAGGGAGTGCGCTATGTCATTGCGGGAGGAGAATGGCGGGCTCAGCGGGACCGCGAACGGCGACAAAACCGCATTGCCCAAGCAGAAGAGGTGCTCCGCCAGATCACGAAGGCGGCACGCCGGCAGGTGAATCCCGTGAATCTCGGCAGCCGGGTTGGCCGAGCGCTGCAGAGGCTTCAAGCGCACAAATACTTCCAGTACGGCGTCGACGCAGGCGGCCGGTTCTGGTGGAAACTGGATCAGGAGCGGGTCAAGGAAGAAGAGGCGACTGACGGCTGGTATCTCTTGGAGACCAATCTCCCTGCGACCAAGGCTTCGGGCCAGGCGGTGCTCACCCACTATAAGCAGCTGGCTCGAGGTCGAGGCTGCCTTTTCGGAGCTCAAGAGCTACCTGGAAGTCCGTCCCGTCTATCACTGGCGACCGGACCGGGTCCGCAACCATGTAAGGATCTGCTTCCTGGCCTTCTGGATAAGTGCGCGGCTCGGAGCCGAATGGGCGGCCAAGGGCTTTACCGAAGAGGTGCCAAAGGTGCTTCGGCGTCTTCAGACGGTCCGCTTGGTCAACCTCTCTCTAAAAGGACAACCGCTGATCGGGCTCTTCTCTCAGATTCCCCCAGAGTTGAATGCCTTGCTGCAAAAGATCGATCTACTTTCCCTCTTCGCTTCTCCGCCCAAGTGGGCAATGTAGGCAGAACGAAAAATCTATTTCGTTCTGTTGCAATCACTTATGATGTAACGTTGCGGAAGATGGACTAGGATAAAAAGAACTAAAAAAGAACGAATTTCACCTGGCGATTTTTATAAAAAAAATCCTCCTTCTTCATCTTCCTCAATTTGGTTTTACAGAAATTGCCAGGTGATTTTTTTCAATATTTAAAAAATAAAAACCACATATAATTACTTATCTATCTGAATTTCAAAGAGATGATAAAAATAAAAATGTCATAAAAATGTCATAAAGTTGTCATAAATAATTTACATAACTGTCACTACCTTTTGTCTTTTTTTTAGGCTAAACAAGAGGGCGTGTTTTAACTGTTTTCGTTTCGTTATAATGTCTAGGAGGAATCTAGGAGGAAAAATGATTAAAAAGAGGAAAAAAAGTTGGATAATACTTTTCTTGATGGTCTTATTGTTTACTAACCTCAATCTTTTTGGTCTTGATGATGAGGATGTTACTACTACTAATAATCCGTCATCTGATTCCCAGTACAACGGAGAAAATCATTCTGGGAAGCAAAAATCCAAACAAAATTACATACCAGTTTATAATCAAAGGGAATCGGCTAGCGGCAGGATAACGATGCCAGAGGTGACTGTACAAACAGAGACTCCCCCAAGTGCCGTGGAAACCTTTGGTGCTCCGAATGCAGCGGTTCTTCCAACCGAACAAGGTCCTGTGTCCTCTACTTATGGGATCCCCATGAGCGTAATGGATACACCCAGGCAAGTGACTCCTGTTAATCCTACCATGCTAAAAGCTGCCGGAACGGTTTATCAGGGCTATCTTGATCCCCTGAGCGTTTCTCAGATTCTTCCGACAGCTTATACAGAACTCAACTGGGGGATGGGAAATGCGATCACCATTCGAGGAAGGCAAGCGCTTCCCTATATAAATGGAATTGAAATGACTCTTCAAAACGATTCCATGGCTGGAGTTCCTTTTAGCTGGAATATGGTGGAATCAATGGACATTACCGAAGGACCTGCCAATGCGGTTTTTGGAGCTACACAGCCTACTCCTGGTAGTGTGAACTATATTACCAAACAGCCCTATTTTGACAAGTTTAGAGGATATATATGGGATACCACTGGCATGTACAGCCAATATCTTTGGGGGGCTGATGTTGGAGGTCCAGTCAATGATAAAGTGGCCTGGCGTTTTAGCTATATGGGGCAAGAACAGGGTAGTTATTATAACAACATTTACAACAATCAGCAGAATTTCTATGCGGCAATTGGAGCCAAACCTTACGAGAATTATACCGTCGATTTTTATGCTGATTTTGGGACCTATTCCTTTATGCCACAGTTAGCTGATCAAATCAACAGGCCAACTAATGCCCTCATCGATAACGGACTGTATACAGCTGGAATGCTTCCTCCTGGAGCCCTGGCTGGAACCTTGACCAGTCCATTTTTTGTACCTGTAAACAGAAGGGCTGATATTGTGAATCCTGCAGGCGGGGGCAATGCGATGACTGGAATGCTTCAGCTTATCCAACGGGTAAAGGTTTCAGATAATATTGAGATTGTGAACAATACTTTTGCTTGGTATACGCGTAGCTCCTGGATCGAACCTTCGTTGTATGTGGCTGCTTATCTCTCAGGGGATTATGAAGTGGATAACAGAACAGAAATAAGAGTTAATTTTGACACTCCCTTAGAAGCTGCTGCTCCTGAGAAGGGGTCAAAAGAAATGAAGGAGTATAAAGAAACCTCCAAAAGCGAAGGGGATGAAGAGGTTAAAAAATCCTTTTGGGAGGGGGCAATCGGGGAAATGTTAATGCGGCATAACATTGATGCGGGCATTGAATGGCATTATCAGAGAAACCTTGACTATTTTGGGGATGCTTTTTGGAATGCAGGAAATGTCTGGAGCATGATGACAACCAATCCCTATAGTTGGAACGCAGTCTTTTTAGCTCCCTTTGCAAAAGCTGTTAATAATCCGAAAGGACCTGCGGGTGGGGAATGGCAGATTCCTGGAGCTCCTCCTGGATGGTTTTATGAACCTTTAAATGGCCCTGGTGGAACTACGGATTGTAATTATTGGACGGTCAATCCCTTTTATCAGCATAACATTGATTGGACAAGCAAGTTTAGCCTGCTATTTGGAGCGAGAGCAAATTTTTACTTTGTTGATGCTTCCACGCCTCCTGGACCAGTGGGAGCTCCGTTTGCACACTTTAGCACAGCGGCTTTTGCTCCTCTTGTAAACATAAGCCCGGTCTATAAACCCTTTCCATGGATGACCGCCTATTTTGATTTTAACTGGCTTCAGACTACTAATGCTGCGGTCATTGGAGGATATGCTCCAACGTTCCAACCAAATTCTTTTAGCGAAGTAAACCAGCTGATAGAAGGAGGCGTGAAGTTTAACATTCTTAAAGACAAGATGTATATCACCACTGCTGCTTTTACTCAAAATCAGATCCTCAATAATTTAGGGTTTTTGCCTAATGGAGCGCCTTTGCCAGCTACCCCTACAAATGTAGAAGGTTTTGAAATAAATGCTTCTTATCAGCCTGATCGCCATTTTTGGGCAAGGTTGGGCTACATTTACATGAGAGCGGTTGAGGAATGGTCGAGTTTTCCTCCAGGACTCCATGGGCCTGGAATGAGGCAGCTAACACCTATACTGCCTTATTATACTGGTGTGCCTATAGCCGGAGGACCATTCGTCAATGGACCCTTTCCTATCTCTGGTGCGATGCCTTCTTCCAATTATCCTTTTATTGGATTTCCTGACCAGTATTTTAGCGGTACAGTAACTTATACCTCTGACGTTGGCCTTGGAGTAACTCTTGGGGCCATAGTAATGAGTGATCAATACCTAAATTATTTCTATAATACAAAAATTCCAACACAGTTTATATTAAATGCTCAGATCTTTTATACGCAACCTAAGTGGGAGGCAAGGCTTTATCTGTATAACTTTACAGATGAAAAGTACTGGTTGCCTTTTGGTCTTGGATCGGCAGGTTCGCGTGCTTTCAATATGAGCAGCATTATTGCTGGTTGGCCATTCTGGATTGAAGGAACAGTTGCCTATAAATTCTAAAACTAGGATAAAAAGAACCAAGAAAGAACGAATTTCACCTGGCGATTTTGATATAAAAAATCCTCCTTCTTCATCTTTCTCAATTGGGTTTTACAGAAATCGCCAGGTGATTTTTTATTCTTAGAGAATCTTAAAAGTATTCAGTATAATTTCTTTGTTGTAGGAAGAATAATAGGCTGCTAATCTGTGTTTTGATGATTGCTTCGTATATGATATGACAGGATGCTTGGCTTTTATCCTTGGCTTTTTTCTTGCAGCCCTTCCGACTGGATTGCAAGAATTTCAAGCTGGTCTCAATGAGCAATATCATAAATCTTATGAAGAAGCAATAGCGCATTATACGCAGGCCATAGATTCGGGGGAGCTTTCTAGGGAGACTTTAGCCATAGCTTATAATAATAGGGCCGATATTTGGTTTGCTCTAGGGCATTATTATAAGGCTATTTCTGATTATAATAGGGCTATAGAACTCAATCCTCAGCCAGATTATTTCAATCGAAGAGGCATTGTAGAGGCCAAATTAGGTCAATATGAAAAGGCTATCAAGGATTATTCTGAATCCATAAGAAGAAATAGATCCAATGCCTATGTCTATAATAACAGGGGCTGGGCTTTATATAAAAAAGGAAATTATCTTTCCGCAATCAAGGATTTCAATGAAGCACTTCGACTGAAATCCGATTACGCCTTGGCTTTCGACAACCGAGGTTGGGTCCATTTTAGAAAAGGAGAAAGAGAGGAAGCTCTCTCTGATTTGAGCCGTGCTATTCAGTTGGACCGAATAATCCAGAATTCTATAATGACCGAGGAATTGTTTTGACCGATTTGGGAAGGTTTGATGAAGCTTTAAATGATTTTAATACGGCACTTAACCTAAAACCACATTTTACAGAAGCCAAAAAAAACAAGGAAATAGCCTTAAAAGGGAAAAAAGGGATAAAGCTAGAAGCCCTTCATTCTCTAATTTATTGGAAATAAAGCAGCAGGGTGCATGCTTTAAATCATAATTTGGAAGGTTTTAAGGGATGGTTCACTGATCTGTATTCATTGAAAGCCACTATCTGTCCGAACAGAAACAGACAAAATCTTGAGTTGCTATACCCAAAAGAAACACTTACGTTAATAAAAAATGAATCTGCAGGTACAGTATTTAGGGTTTACTTTGCGGTCTCCCTTAGTGGCTGGGGCTTCTCCTCTTTCCTCTTCTCTTTCAGGTATTCAGCAGTTAGAACAAGCTGGAGCTGCAGCCATTGTTTTGCCATCATTGTTTGAAGAGCAGATTGTCAAGGAAGCAATTGCTGAAAAACAATATACAGATTTGAGTGGTAAGTATGCAAAGTTTTCTACTCTTGAAGAGTATTTTAGCCCAGAATCTTATCTTCATTTGATAAGGGAAGCAAAAAACAAAGTACAGATTCCAATTATTGCAAGCCTCAATGGCAAATCTCCAGGATGGTGGTGCCGATTCGCCAAAAAAATAGAAGAGGCAGGAGCAGATGCTTTAGAGCTTAATATCTTCTGGATGCCTACAGATATGGACCAATCGGCAGATTCCATCGAGATGTTTACACTAGATATCGTGCGTCTTGTTAGACAAGAGATACAGATTCCTCTAGCAATAAAAATTAGCCCCTTTTATACAAATGTAGGCAATATGGCAAAGAGGTTTCTGGCTGCAGGGGCTAACGGACTTGTTTTATTTAATCGATTTATGCAACCTGGAATAAATACAGAAAAGATAGAAATTAAAAGCCAAATGCTGCTAGGAACCAGCCGAGATACTTTTCTTTCTTTGAGATGGATTGGAATCTTGTTTGATCGCTTAAAAGTGGATCTGGCAGCAACAGGGGGTGTTATTGAACCAAAAGATGCTATCCAGTTGATTTTAGTGGGTGCGACCGTCGTCATGCTTTGTTCTACTCTTTTAAAAAATGGGCCTGAATATCTAAACGTCATGGAAAAAGGACTAGTTAATTGGATGGATGAGCATGGCTATTCTTCCTTAGAAGAATGGAGAGGTTTATTGAGCCAAAAGAGATGTCCAGATCCTGAGACCTTTGAACGTGCCCAATATATCAATTCTCTTATTTTGGATAGGGAAAAAGGAAATGAATATCGGTAATTAAAGGAGAGATACAAGAGAGGGAAATATAAGCTGTAAAATTGTTCTTTCCCCGCCTCCTCCACTGAATAAAAGAGCGTGCCTCTAATTTCAGTTATCTTCCTAAAGGCTATCCAGCTTCAAAGATAGAAAACCTATAAGTGGTTCTTGGTCCAATCCTGAAGTAGTATTCCATTGATTTTTGCGAAGACTCTTATTGGGTATAGTTTTGTTTTACTTGTATTGCTTTTCTTTATGGGGTTTTTTAATTACGCATTTGCAACCCAAAAGGTATTTGTTCAACCTTCCGAAGGTTTTCATAAGGTAGGGAAAGGGAAATTAGAAAAAAATCTTTTTGATTTTTGTGCCGGTGGAGGGAGTCGAACCCACACCCGGTTGCCCGGACCAGATTTTGAGTCTGGCGCGTCTGCCATTCCGCCACACCGGCAAAGGTTTTAGCAAGAGAAAATTACATTATATATTTTTTTAAACCTTGTCGAAAAAAAACAATGTAGTTTCTTTAAGTTCTTTTTTTCTCAAGATGATGCCAGGGAATGAAAAACCGATTCGCGACCAGCGTTGGGATAATAGCTGTGGTAATAATTACTGGAATTAAAATTGAATACTGTCTTGGAGAAATAATCTCATGAGAAAGCCCATAGAGACAGCAAATCACATTAAAGGTTAAACCAGTCGACATAAGCAAGGTAGTATAGGCTGCTTCTTGCACTTTCTTTCTTTTTACTAAAAAAGGGAAAATGCTAATAAATTTTGAAAGCTGTTGCAGAATGAATAAAAGGAAAACAGGCAAAAAGCTTTTTGTTAATTCAGTTAAATCGACAAATGATCCAGCTCTAATAAAATAAAAGGGAGTCAGCATTCCTAGCGTTACGGTACGAAGGCGTTTAATAAAATCACGGTATTGTTCCATCGATCCTGCTAATGTCATACCTATGATATAGGCTGGTAAGACAGCTTCTGAACCTGCCCATACGGCTACTCCTCCAAAGGCAAAAAGGAAAAATAGGAGGTATTTTATTTCTAACTCTGAGGGCTTGTTTGCATAATATTTTAGAAAAACAGGAGTGATTTTGGGTAAAATAAGGGCACCAATGAGGACACACCCTGTTAATACGACTGTTTTCCAGCCGAAGGGAGCAAAAAGGAATCCCAGTAGGAGTACGGAGCTAAGATCGTTGATGAAGCAGGCTACTAGTAGCCCCTTTCCGTAGTTTGTCTTGTTCAGTCCCAGTTCCAGAAGTACCGTATACATAACGGCAACTGAAGTAGCAGAAAGAGCAATTCCAGTAAGAAAAGAGGCTTTCCAATTCCATTGAAAGATGGCGTGGGCAAAAAATGAACAACTGAAAAAGGGGACAAAAAAAGTCAGTAGGCCAATAAAGGTAGCTTCCTTCCATTGTTTTCGAAAAGAAGTTGGATCAATCTCAGAGCCAGCCATAAAGGTGAGCATAATAGCACCTAATCCAGCAAGAAAAGCAATCCAACCTTCTTTAGGATTTAGTCCAGTTTTGCCAAAGAGAAAAGTAGCTAAATATTGGCCGAAGATGCCAATTATTATTTCAATGAGTGCTGCAGAGACCCTAAATTGAAGAGCTAGGAATGCAGAGAAAATTGCCAAAGCCATCCAAAAAGAAGCTAAGAACCAAGTGTGCTCCATTGGAAAACCCTTCGTGTGTCGATGCTTTTTCTTTAGCAAATTGTTGTCGTAGGAGTTATCACTTCTTAAAGAAGAAGGGTTTTCCAAAAGATTGGATGGTAAACTCCATTACCAATTGCTTTTCTTTAATAACGAAAGGGAGGAATGTCAAGACTTAGAAGATCAATTTTTTTAAGCTTTCATTTTTTTAATGGCTGAAGAAGAGCGTATTGCATTAGTAGAATGATTGGATTGATTCAGAGAGTAAAGGAAGCGGCTGTCAGAATAGAAGATCGATTGGTTTCTTCTATTGGAAGAGGCATTTTATTATTTTTAGCTGTTGAAAAGGAAGATGACGAAATAAAAGCCGATCAGATGATAGATAAAATCCTGCGCTGCAGAATTTTTCCAGATGAGAATGGAAAAATGAATCGCTCGCTTCTCGATATCAATGGAGAACTATTAATAGTTCCTGAATTTACACTTGCGGGAGAATTTTTAAAAGGCAAAAGACCTACCTTTCATCATGCAGCTCCTCCAGAAGAAGGTAAAAAACTTTTCGATTATCTAGTGGAAAGAGCGAAAAGTAAACATGGCTTAGTCAAAAAAGGCTGTTTTGGAGCAAACATGACGGTATACTTAATAAATGAGGGCCCAGTCAGTTTTTGGATTAGGACATGAACTTTATCTTTATCCATAAGAAATAGGCTAGAAAAAGGGAACGGTTGTTTGGTTTTATGTCCAAAATTGCCATAGAAGTTAAAAACTTGAGAAAAGATTTTGGGAAACTCGTAGCCATCGATCAGATTTCATTTTCGATTATGGAGTCTGAAATTGTAGGATTTCTTGGGGCAAACGGTGCAGGGAAAACCACGCTAATCTATCTGCTTTTGGGGTTGTTGACACCCAGTTCGGGCATTATACGGATATTTGGCTTCTGTCCGATATCGGCGAGGAATGAAATTCTTTCCTTTTCCAATTTTGCATCTGGGTATATTAGCCTTCCTTCTAATTTAACCGTCCGAGAAAATCTTCTTGTTTTTGCCCGTCTTTATCGGGTGAAAGAACCAGAGCTAAAAATAGACTTTCTTTTGGATCTGTTGGAAATTACGCATCTACAACATAAGGTAACTGGTTTTTTGTCTGCTGGAGAGTTGACTAGAGTTTGCCTCTGTAAGGCTTTATTGAATGATCCAAAGCTGTTGTTTTTGGACGAACCAACAGCCGGACTGGATCCAAGCATAGCCGACAAGGTCTGTGAGCTTTTGTTAGAACTAAGAAAAAAATCTGGAGTCACAATCATTTATACTTCGCATAATATGCGGGATGTGGAAAGACTATGCGATCGGATAATTTTTATGAAATCTGGAAAGATCATTACACAGGGGATTCCTCTGGAAATAGTTCAGGAGTTTAAACAGAGAAATCTGGAAGAACTGTTTATTGAGCTAACTAGGAAATAAATCAATGAGTCTAGAGAGAATATTAGGTCTATTTTTACGCTATACCTACGTTTATAGACGTAGTTGGATTCGAGTTTTGGAGTTTGTTTTTTGGCCTGTAATGGACCTTCTTGTTTGGGGATATCTGACTCTTTTTCTTTCTAATGCAGAGAAAAGCTTTTCCAGACCATTTCAATTTTTAATCGGTGCGATGATTCTTTGGGATGTGCTCTACAGGACTCAGCTAGGGATAACAGTATCTTTTTTAGAAGACGTCTGGTCAAAGAATTTAATCAATCTGCTTGTGACGCCAATAACTATTCAGGAATTTTTTACGGCGATTTTTCTAGTGGGAATCTTCAAATCTCTTCTAATTCTTGGATTATTGGGATTTTTAGCGGCTCTATTCTATCATTTCCATTTGACGCAGATTGGCTTTTATTTGTTACCGCTGATTGGGAATCTTTTTCTAATGGGTTCTGCTTGTGGTGTTTTAACCATTTCTTTATTATTGCGATGGGGACAGGCTGCAGAGTCTCTTGCATGGGCTATACCGATTCTTTTTCAACCATTTGCGGCTGTCTTTTATCCGCTCTATGTTCTCCCTAAATGGATCCAACCCCTTTCGTTTCTTGTTCCTGCAACACACGTCTTTGAAGGGTTGAGAGGTGGGCTACAAGGAACCTATTCCTATAGCCACCTCTTTTGGGCAACCTTTTTAAATTGTTGTTATTTAGGCTTTTCTTTTTTTCTTTTTCAGCGCTTTTTTATAAGTGCAAGAGAAAAAGGACTACTTGTTAAAATTGGAACTCAATGAACCTTTTCGCTGTTCGTTCTTTTCGCCCTGTTAATGCCTTCCTTAAAGGCTTCGTTTATTTTAAAGAAAAGCTCGAACCCATTCCTTCTTTAAGCGGTAGAGGTTCCTTTTTCTGCTCTTTTATTTTCTTTTCGGAGGGGTTAGCACCCAAAAAACTACTAAACACTGTAGCACCAACAAGAGCCAGAATCCATCCTCCAAAAAGGAGGAAAAGCACGATAAATCCGACGAGTGTACCAATAGAAGAAACCAAAAAGGCAATAATATCATTTATATTCATAGATCCCTCCATTAATTAGTAAATATTATGAATAAAAGTACATTAAAATCAAATAAGAATATATAATTTTTGCTCAAAATGTATGCGAAAGGAAAATACTTGAAAAATATTTTTGAAATTCTTTTTATCTACAATTTAAAAAGAATTACAACCTTTTTTACAC
Source organism: Candidatus Methylacidiphilum fumarolicum (assembly GCF_949774925.1). Lineage (GTDB taxonomy): Bacteria > Verrucomicrobiota > Verrucomicrobiia > Methylacidiphilales > Methylacidiphilaceae > Methylacidiphilum > Methylacidiphilum fumarolicum. The sequence continues at coordinate 1,593,917 of NZ_OX458932.1, read as the reverse complement.
AGAATAAGTAATACTTTTTTTTAAGTATATTAAAATAATCAATTGTTCTATATATGACAGAAAAATCAATTGAAGAGAAAGCAAATGAAATTATTAATGAAAGGCTAGAAGAAGATCGAAAAAAGGAAAAATGGCTATTTCATGTTTCTTTTTCAATCATTTTGATGGCTGTATTGGGAACGATTGTTACGGCGGATTCTGAAAATAGTGTGACAGAAGCCATTATATTGCGTAATGAGGCAGTTCTTTATCAAGACAAAGCGACGGATATGTGGAATTTTTTTCAAGCAAAATCCATGAGAGAAACGGGATATCGTATTGCCAATATTTTAAATCCTCGGCCTGAATTTGAACAGGAACTAAAGAGGTATCAGAAAGAAAAGATCGAAATAGAGCAAAAGGCCAAACGGCTAGACGAAATAGTTGAGGAAAGAGTAAAAGCCAGCGAACGATATTATAGGAAACATCATATTTTCAGAATGTCTGGAATTCTCGTTCAAGTTGGAATTGCTTTGTCTTCTGTTTCTGCCTTAATGAAGAAAAAAGTGGTATGGTATTTAGCAATATCCCTAGCAACAGGAGGACTCGTTGTGTTTATAACAGCCTTTCTGCGATGAGTAGCCTGCTCAATCTGCTTCTAAAAGGATACTAAAATGGAAATATCCATTTTGTTATTTTTAGGAAGATATCCTTCATGGTAGTTTCTTTTTCTATATCATGTTTCTGAAAGTCCCGGTTCGGGGAAATACCCAGAGAGTGAATGGAAGCTTGGAAATGTTTTTCTATTGTTTCTATCACATAAGAATAAAGAAAAGAAGCTAGGGTCTCACATTCCATGGCGGATTTTTGCAATTCAGTGGTTGTATCTGCTTTCGGTTCAACAAGGATACAAAGAGATCCAGTAAAGAGATCTTTCCCGTAGCCTGAAATTTTTTCGGTCCAGATCCCCTGATTTTCATAGGCCCCTATTTGGATTTGTAAATCTTCTTTTTCGGCTTTCAATTCTATAAAGCCATAGGTTTCAGAGAGCCTGAAAAAAAGAAGATTCTTATTTTGAAAAAAACTCTCGTAGACAGCGGGTAATTTTTCTATGGAAGGAGGGAGGCTTTGGGAAAAGTCAGTTTCTAGCCTTTCCTTGAGCAGGGATAAAGCAGAAGCCTTAGCTTTCAAAAGCAGAGGGGAAAGTAGCAGGGACTTTGGGGACAACGGTGGCAAAGAGGGCCAGGCTGATCGGAGAACATACGATCCATTATGAAAGGAAGATTGATAGAGGAACCAGCCTGAAAGCAGGAAAAGTAAACCAACTCCATAGTAGGGAGTAAGAATTAGCCCAAGAATCCACAATAGTCTGACCCAAGTCATCATGTCGATTGATTTGAGCCTGACTAGCTTATTTTTTTCTAGCCAAAGTTGCCAAGGAAAAGCCCTTTTTTTATGGAAGTGACAAAGAGAAAAAGGAGAAGCCACATCAGGATATTTCATCAGGATAGTCTTGACTATCTGTTTGACATGCTCTTGGCTGGGGTCAACCACTCGGAAATGTTTTTTGCGTTCCATTACGGCCATTGTGATGTCCACTTCCTGTTCAAATTGCCGAAAAGGGGTATAAATAAACTGAAAGCGAACAGAGGAACGAGCAAGGATGTCTTTAGATTTTGGATGGGGAAACTCTAGCCTATATTCGAGCCAAACGGTTGCTTCTAATGGATGAGATCTTGAATGAGAAGCTTTCGTCCCATACAAAGCAAGTTCTTCATCCATCCAGAATGCAATTTGTTGCGAAGTCTTCAGTAGTTGAAGAAAAGGATCGGTTGGAGTCTCTTTATCAAGCCCACTCGTTTGAGACACTGGGTTTTTAGTTTCGGCTGCGTTTTTTTCCTGAGCCACTTGCTCCTTCTTTTCCTGTTCAGCCTCCTGAATTAGTTTTCCGAGTGGTTCCCAATCTTTAAGGTCCTTGTGCCATGCAAGGGTTTGGGTATTTATTGTTCCTTTTTCTAGCAGCTGAAGGATCTCCTCCATAGAAAAAGGTCCTTCTTTTTTGCCAGATTGAACAATATAAATTTCCATAGCCATTTTGTATCTGTCTTAGGAATCTTTGAATGGGCTACAAAGACAGAATGCTAATTGTTATATAGTTAAAATTTTGGGAAGGAAAAAGTTTCCCTATAAAATACGCAAAAAGAAATCAAAGAAAAGAAAATTAGAATGGAACGAGAATAAAGAGTTGGCTTAAAAATAAAAAGCGGCTGGCTTATGATTCCATGCTTTTTCTTCTACTTGCCAGCCATTTGCTTCTATGATTAATTACCCAATCAAGAAGCGCTTTTTCAAAGCCAATATCATATCCCTTTTTTTCGCTTTCAATCCATTTATGTTTTAGAATTTCTTCTCTTTCCAAAAGAAATTCTCGATAAAGAGTCGAATTTTTCAGTAATACAGATATACACTCCATCTCTTTATTTTCCTCCATTCCTCTCCTCCAAAGATCCACAAATTTTTAAACTAATATAATTCAAAAGTTGCGATTGAGATTATAGTATTTTTTAGAAAAGCCACATTAGATTTTTATTTTAAAAAGTCAACAATTTTTTTAGCTGCTTCTAAAAAAACCGTGCTTGTTTGTCTATCCGGGTCTGATAAAACGATAGGCATGCCATGATCGGAAGAAATCCTCAATTCGGCTTCTATGGGAATTTCTCCTAAGAATGGAACATTTAGCTTCTCGGCTTCCCTTTTGCCCCCCCCGGAACCAAAAAGATCGTATTTTTTATTGTCACTAGGACAAAGGAAATAACTCATGTTTTCTAAAATTCCTAAAATTGGGACATTGACTTTTTTGAACATAGATACGGCTTTTCTTGCATCAACAAGAGCCACTTCCTGAGGGGTTGTAACGATTACTGCCCCTGAAAGACGAACAGTTTGTACGATTGTCAGTTGGATGTCACCCGTACCAGGAGGTAGATCGAGCACTAAGAAATCTAGGTTTCCCCAATCGACGTTTTTTAAAAATTCCTGAGTATAGCGAGTCACTAACGGACCTCTCAAAACGGCAGGTTGATCGGATTCAAGAAGAAAGCCCATGCTCATTAATTTTAGTCCATATCGTTCGATAGGTATGAGCTTCTCATCAACAGAGATTTGAGGCGATTCAACCGTTCCAAACATCATGGATATACTTGGTCCATAAATGTCACAATCACAAAGTCCGACATGAAATCCGATTTTATGGAAAGCACAAGCGAGGTTTGCTGCAACGGTGGATTTCCCCACACCTCCTTTGCCACTAGCTACGGCGATAATGTGCTTGATTTCAGATCCCTTTGGAGCCATTCTCTGTGCTAGGGGAGCTTCTGGCCTTTTGATGGCAACCTGGATGTTGCTGATCGCGGTCAGGGATGACAGGGTGGCCTTAATTTCTCTTTCCAATTGTTCAGGAACATCGGGATTAGGGCTCGAAAGCTCGAGTTTTATATAAATGCTTTCTTCTGTCATTTCGATCTCTTTTACTAGACCAAAAGAAACGATGTCCCTACTAAATCCAGGGTATCGAACTTTTCTGAGTTGGTTTAAAATTTCTTCTTTTTTTAATGCTGGCATAAAACATTATACATTAGTTTTTTTTATCTGTGTAATGGAGAACCGGAGAGCAGGTTAAGCAACATAAACAAATGGTAAGCAGAGAATTCTAAGAAATGATACACTGGAGGAAGATTTAAAAATATAAGAATCGCAATGAACCAGAAAATGCCCATTTGGTGTTCCCACTGGTCAGGGATTCTGAAAATATTTTTTATGATTGTCCACCCATCGAAAGGCATCACAGGTAGCAAATGAAAAACGGCAAGAAAGATAGAAGCAAGGACAAAAGTGGCAAAAAGCTCGCTTAATTTATGATCCTGTGGAATAACCACTTTGGCTATAAGGAGGATAAAAAAAGCAGTTATTATATTAGCCAAAGGTCCAGCTAGAGCAATAAGAATACCTTGTAGTCTAGGGTTTTTTAACAGGGAGGGATTAGTAGGGACAGGCCTACCCCATGCGAAAAAACCAAAACCTCCGGGGAGTAGGAAAATATTGATAGCTGGTATAATTAAAGTCCCAAATAAGTCCATATGAACTAGTGGATTGAAAGTTAAGCGGCCCTCATCCCTAGGGGTTCTATCACCCATAAGGGTAGCCACCATTGCGTGTGCAAACTCATGGATGGTAATAAGTGGAATAAGAAGAAGAAAAAGATAAAGTCTATCGATAGAGGGGTTCATGGAGAAAAGTCTTTATCGGATTGTAAACAGATTCATTAAAAAAATATTAAAAAAGAAAGTTCTCATCGTATTGATGCATCGACTGATTTTGTTTTTTTGTACATTATTCATTATAATACATTCCATTCATCTGGATTATTTGCAAGCTACAGTCATCGATTTGGGGATCGATGTACTTGTAGAAAATCATTTTCATGGCTTGGAAGGAAAAAAAATTGGATTAATCACAAATCTTTCGGCTGTCAACAAAAATGGAATTTCTACTTTAGAACTTTTTTATCATTGTCCACAAGTAAATCTTGTTGCCATATTTACTCCCGAATACGGTCTCTATTGCATGGGTTCAGATAAACAAAATACTGCTTCTTATATTGATCCCTATACAAACCTTCCTGTGTATCCACTCCAGGGAGAAACACTAAAACCAACAGATGATATGCTTGCCAACGTGGATGTCCTTGTTTTTGATTTACAGGATATTGGGACAAGGAGTTTTACATTTTTAAGCACAATGGGATTGGCTATGGAAGCAGCGGGAGAAAATGGTAAAGAGTTTTATGTCCTTGATCGGCCAAATCCCCTTGGGGGAGAACGTGTCGAAGGGATGCCTTTTAACAACTCTTTTCGTTCTTTTTATAACGAATGGGATATTCCTTACATCCATGGCATGACTCCCTGTGAAATTGCTGGAATGATTAATGGAGAAAATTGGATTTTTAAAAAACCGAAACTTACCCTTGTCCCCATGAAAGGTTGGCAAAGGCATATGCTTTGGAAGGACACAGGGCTTCCTTGGTTTCCACTCTCTCCCTACTTGACTGATGAAGAAAGCCCTTTTTATTTTGCCATCAGTTCTTTTTTAGGCTTAAGTCCTGTGCTTAATAACGGGATTGGAACCGCTTTGCCTTATAAATTGGTAGGAGCTCAAAAAATTGATCCTTTTACTTTTGCAAGGAACATGAATAAAAGAAAAATCCCTTTTTGTTATTTCAGACCGGTGTTCTATTGGCCTTTTTTTGGAAAATTTCAAGGGAAAACCTTGGGTGGTTGTCAGATATACATTAAAGACTTTTCTAAAGTCAAACTTGTGGAAATAGGTCTTTCTCTATTACAGGAAATGATGACAGAGCTAAACCAAGATCCCTTAGCTTCATTGACGGCTGAGCAACTTGAATTTTTTGATCGCTATTGTGGGACGGATGAAATTAGAAAAGAGCTTCTGTCTGGAAAGAGAATTCAAGCTATTGTGGATAATTGGATCCCTTATTTAGAAAACTTTAGAGAAAAAAGAAAAAAATATTTATTATATCCATCTGATTAAAAAGAATTTTTAGCAATTTTAAACAAACAAAAGACCTTCTATGGATATTGATATTGAAAAATTGTTCGAAAAACGGATAGAGGAAAAGAAGCCCTTTCAGATTGTTTTTTGTCATCAAAGTCAGCAGGATCTTTCTCAGCTTTCCAAAGCTGTACAGTTTCAAATTCTGGATTGTCTAGAAATGATACCAGAAGTCTTATCAAACCCTCATTCCGATTGTTTAAGCAAAGCGGAAAGAGATAACAGAATCCTCTATAGGTTCCGATGCAAGGAATATCGGATATATTTTGAAAAGACCGACTATGGGGTATTAGTGCAGAGAATTTTGCTCAAAAATACCCTTGCTGATTTTCTTTTCCGCTCCAATTTAACTTTTTCCGACACCAATCCTTAATTGGTAACTGCCGCTGGCTCTTTGTGCAGAAACTAAAGAGGAAATGATATGGTCGTCTCAATCTAACCTACAAAACCTTTTCCAAGCGAACATTGAATAATTTGGATCAATTCTCTATCCATTGAGGACTAGATGCTTACATGATATATAATAAGAAAGACATGCTTACAATTTTTTCTTTTCTCTTACCCCTCCAACAATCCGATACAAAAGAAAAGCATTAGATTACGGCTTGACTAACAGATCTAAAGTATGCAGCAGCACATATTACTTGCCACCTTAGCCTGGACGCTATTCTGCTGCAGGCTTAAGAAATCGCAGCCGATTTTTAGTTTTATAGTGTTGGAGCGTTTAAAGAGATTGGCTTTTTATGTTTTCGCTCTATCCTCTCATAAAGAAAATCTTATTATCCAAAGATTTCTACCCTTTTGATCCAATCCAAGCTCTTGAGTATCCAACTTATAAGAGCTTCACTACGCTTTGCCGCCTCCCCTTTATAAGGGGCAAGCTCAAGTAATCAACAAACTTTTAGTGCTGCTAAAATTGCGTTCGTTGGCGCATTATTCTTTATCGTTCCTTGCTTCTGTTATCGATTGATTGATGTGGAAGAGGAGAGAAGAGAAAGAGTAAAGAATAGTTCTAGATATTGCGATGCCAAAATAGTTAAAAGTATGCATGACGAACATCTATTCGCCGAAGAAGTTTGGCGGGCTGATCGGTCGGAGCGTACACACGCTGCAACGAAAGGCGACAGGAAAGGGAAACGGCTGCAAAACGAACACCGACGAACCAGCGGTACTACACGCACCAGTCCAATCTGAGGGTGATCGGACAAAAGGTAAGGAGAGCACCGCGCAATCGCTTATGCAAGAGTCTGCCAGCGCCGGGCAAAAGGAGGATCTCAAGGAATCAGCGGGAAGCGTTTGCAGGTTTTGTCTGGCTTGAGGCAAAACGGTAAGATATGACCAAGGATCTTCTCTTGGGTCACTCCCTGCATTCCTAAGCTCTCTTTACGGTTTGCGCCAATACGAAAAGAAAAGACCAGAGGTCGTGATGAAAATCAATGAAGCCGGGGAAGATGATGTGGCAAGCAATCCAGGCAGAAAGCTTGGAGCTTAACAAGAGAAAGTGCCAGATGCTAGAAGATCTTTGCCTTTGCTATTCCTACGAGAAGGAGCAGTTTGTTGTCTATTATTCCGAACTAGACCGCTTCTCGGAAAGTCTTGGGCAAACGCAAAGAGCGGAATCTACTGCTAAAAGCTGAGTATAAAAGCCCAAAGGGCTTACAGGCAAGGATGTGGAAGGCAAGCCCTTAAGGAGGCCTATGAGGCCATTGGAAAATGACTCCTGTCTTTAGCCGTAGAGATGAAGCCAAGAATCAATCAGAGGGAAAAATGGAGGGAAGAAGAAAAGCGTTTTGCTTATTGGCAAGTCACTTCTCCGCGACGGATCGCTTTGGTATGGCAGCAAAGAGAGCTTGCCGCATCTAAGTTTTCCATAACAATGCAAAGACAAAAAAGCCATTCTTTTCAGGATCCGCAAAGACTTGCAAGAGGTAGTTAGACAGCCGCCCAGAGTGAAGAAAACTAGAGCTATTCTGTAGGATGAAGAGAGGTGTCGGACTTTCGAAGAGAAGGGACGGCAGTATCTCTCTCTTATGGGACTGGAGCATGGGAAAAGGATAGTCATTCCCCTAGTCGGGAAGTTGAAGATTCGGGGAATGATTTGTCTTGTTTTAAAGGAAAAGAAGGCGGTCATTTCCTACGTAGCACCCCTAAAAGTTCCGAAGCGGTTAGATGGGGAAATAGTTGGGATCGATATGGGACTTTCAGAAGCGTTCACCGATGACAAAGGGAAGAAGTATGGGAAAGGGGTTGGTAAGGTATTAGCTAAGTTATCTAAGCAGTATACAGAGAAAGGAAGGAAACGACAGAAACTTCATGCCATATGTAAGAAGACAAAAGACAAAGCAAAAGCAAGGGGCGTTGGCAAGAATAATTTAGGAAGGAAAAAGCTAGCAGAGAGACTCCATAAAGTGCCAGCAGAGATAGAAAGCAGGGTGACTACAAGCCTGCGCAAACTTCTCAAGCTCCGAAGCCCATCTATGATTGTCTTTAGAGGATTTACACATTTATGGGAAATTGCCAAGCAAAGAGCTTTCCAGGCGCATCCCCCAGATGCGAACTAGTGCGCTTCAGGATCGAATCGATTTCTAGCGCCTGGGGGGAGGTTCTCGGCCAGAGAGGAGGTCAACCTGGCCTATAGCTCTTGGGCTTTGTCCTTGGTGCGGGTATATGTCCATTCCAAGAACCGCATAGGGGATAAGTTGGCATGCCGACATTACAAGTATGTGAGCTATGTGGATAGGGTGGGCGCATACAACCTCAAGAAAAGATTGGAAATCGGGAGATTCTTTCGTAGATGCCGCTGCCTCGGCTATATGCGATGTTTTTGTAGAGGTTACCTGTAATAGCGAGCTACCGTCCGATGGGAATCCCGAGGAGGGGGACTGTACCGAGTAAGACAACTCTGGGCAGCTGGGAGGCGTCCTCTTTGATTGTTAAGATAACACGCTAATTCTATCCCGCTCCCCTGGAGAATGAAACGTTCTTGACAATCCCGTGACATCCCGGTCCAAAGCCAAGGAGAAAAGGACGAACTTAGGTTAGGCGTAAGCATGTCCCGTGTATGTTTTTAGGAACAGATTGTACTTATTAAGAAAGATTTAATTTTTTGATATTAGAGGCGACATGTCGAGCACTTTGTTGCAGTGCCAAAAGTTCATCCTCTCTTAAAGGAAGCTCTAGTATTTTTTCTATTCCATTTTTTCCGAGGACCACTGGAACGCCCACATATTGACCTGTAATTCCGTATTGACCTTCACACCAGGCAGAGCAGGGTAACAATCTTTTTTGATCTTTGACAATACTTTCTACCATTTCTAGTATTGCTGCGGAAGGAGCGTAATAAGCACTTCCCTTTTTCAAAAGCTGGACGATTTCGGCTCCTCCATCCCGCGTTCTTTTAATAAGCTGTTCTATTTTCTCATTAGAAAGGAAGTGTTCTATACTCACTCCAGAGACCGTTGAGAACCGTGGTAAAGGAACCATTTCATCTCCATGCCCTCCTAATACCATTGCTTGGACTTCCTGAGGAGCTATGCCAAGTTCTGAGGCGATGAAATAACGAAATCGAGCAGAATCCAAAACCCCAGCCATACCCATCACTCTGTTTTTGGGAAGCTTCGTTTTAAGGGCGACAAGATAGGTCAACACGTCGACCGGATTGGAAACTACTATCACTATGGGGTTTTTGGAGAACCGTGCAATATTTTCGGCAACCCCACTGGCAATTTCCGCATTTCTGTTGAGTAAATCTTCTCTGGACATGCCAGGCTGTCGAGCCAATCCACTGGTAATGACATAAATATCCGAATTTGCACAATCTTCAAACAGGTTCGTTCCGACAATCTTTGACTCAACTCTTAGTAATGGAGCAGACTCCATCATATCTAAGGCTTTGCCTTGTGGCATCCCCTCGATAATATCATGGAGAAAAACATCTCCTAAGTTTTTTTCCCAGATTCTTTGGGCTGTCGTAGCCCCAACAAAACCGGCACCGATGACTGATATTTTCATTTTACCATTTAAGAACGCTTTTCAAAGAAAGACAAAATTTTTTTTAAGTTTAATCTCATTTCCGATGGGAAAATGCATTTGAATATTTTTTATATTGCAACAAAATATTTGATGTGACTCTTTGGAGAAATTCCTTTTTTCTTTGTTGTTTCCTGCTTTTTTCGCAGACACTAAAAGGGCAATCCTTATATGATGATGAATTTCCAATCAAAGAAAGAGACTTACGAGCAATCTTTCAGTCACCGATTCTCTTTTCTGATAATAGCCTTTATCAAAATTCCAAAACAAGGATATTTTCTAATTTCTCTTCTGGAAATTCGAATTTTGTTTCTTCTGGAGGAAAAAATTTTGAGCTCGTTGAATATCAAGACAGTTATGGGATAACTTTCGAAAGTAGGCCAACAGAATCTTTATCTGTAGTGTTGAGTCCCTCGACTGCAATTCAAAATGTTGCGCCTCTGAGTGGAGGACAAGCAGCGATTTTTCCCTTTGGTTCTCTTTCTCCAATGATTGGTAATCTTATGTCCACAAACTCAGCTTCCATGTCCTGGAATCTTGATCAATTTTCAGCTAAGGGTTGGATCAATCAAACTTCTACTTTTAATAACTGGCAAACCTATGAATTTATGACAGAAGGGACTGGAATGGATTTTTCGTATCATGCAAAGACGCTTACCACTTTTTCTATTTCTGTGGCTAACAATTTCAATCAGTATGGGATGATGATTCCCAATTGGTCTTATTTATATAATCAATCGGACTCGCTTTTAGCAGTTAGGATGGAGCAGCCAATAAAAAATACTCCATTGACCTTTTGGACCGAAAGTTCGATTGATAAAAACACTGCTATGTCTGGTTTTGAGAATCTCAACTACTACTATGGTTGGTCTATATCCAGTGTGAAAAGCGGCTTAAATTGGTCTGTCGATCGAAATAGTCTCTTTTCTATAGGAGCCTCTTCTTCTGAGTTGCTGTACACTCAAGGGTATGGCTCAGAAAATTTCAAGGATATATTTGGAGAATGGAAACAGAAAGTCTCTTCGAAAGCGGCCCTAAACTTAGGGACAGACTTTCAAGATTGTAATTATACAGCTGGCTCTCAAAGCTTGCTAGATACAGATCAGGGCAGTAGGCTCTTTCTCTCAATTGGGCCACAAGTTCAACTTTCGAAAGACTTTTCGGCTAGATTGGATATGAAATATCGACTGGGTGATCCAAACTTGAAGTATGAAGCCTTACAGATTCCAGAAAGGTATTTTCTTTTCAGTGTCCAAGGGAAGTTTTAAGAGTTGAAACTCTATGATTTAAATTCAGACTGTAGGATGACGTTTTTCCCAATTAAAAACGCAAGAACCAAACCCGCCAGACCAATTAATAACCCCAAAAAAGTATTGACCCATGCTTTTTCTACCTCAAACAGTTTGTTGCTGTCTATCTGTTTAGCATTTATATAAAAACGGATAGAGGCAACAAAAATGGTGAATACTCCAATAGACATAAAAGCAAAACCCATCCATTGCACCACGGGATCAAAAAACCTGGAATCCGCATGATGGTTTTTATTATCAAACATTACCCGGATATAGTCCAAAAAAAGAGTAAATTTCTCGATAAGAAACCCAAATGCCATAATAGCTATTCCGGTACGGATCCAAGCAAGATATGTTCTTTCATTAGCTGAATGATCGCCGAAATTTTTTTTCATTTCATTGCACCAGTCGATCGACAACAAGACTGCATCAAGGCGATCTTTCTGGCAGCAAGCACTTATAGTTTTTCAATAAACCGACAAAAGCGGTCAAGACCGGTTTTGATTCTTTCCATGCTTGTTGCGTAAGAAAGTCTAATGGATTGATCATCTCCAAAAGCTACCCCAGGCACCACGGCTACCTTTTCTTCTTCGAGTAGTTTTTGGGCAAAATCTGAAGAACTCATCCCTGTTTTTGATATATTCACATAGATATAGAACGTTCCTTGAGGAGGGACAAAGGAAATTTTCTCAATGTCTGAGAGGATCTTCATAATGTAGGCCCGCCTTTTTTTGTATTCTTCGACCATATTTTCCACACAATCTTGTGGCCCCTTGTATGCAGCCAGTGCCCCTTTTTGAGCGAACGAAGTTGGATTGGAGGTCATATGACTTTGAAGGGAGGCAATCTGTTTGGCTGCCCATAAGGGAGAAGCAGAATACCCAAGTCTCCATCCGGTCATTGCGTAGGTTTTGCTAAAGCCATTAACGGTAAAGGTCAGCTCATAGACCTCTTTGCTAAGAGAAGCGATGCTGAAATGCGTCAGGTCATCGTAAACGAGCTTTTCGTAGATTTCATCAGAAAGAATCAGTATGTCTTCTTCCAAGGCAACATTTGCGATACCCTCTAATTCTTCTTTGGAATAAATACTTCCAGTCGGATTCGAAGGGCTATTGATAATGATCATTTTTGTTTTTGGGGTCATCGCCTCTTCAAACTGTTTAGGAGTGATTTTATAACCGTTTTCAAAAGATGTTGGGACAATGACCGGTTCAGCTCCTGCTATCTTTACCATTTCAGGGTAGCTGACCCAATAAGGGGCAGGGATGATCACTTCATCTCCTGGATCAACCGTGGCAAGAATAACATTTATGCAAGCATGCTTAGCTCCACAGCTCACGTTTATTTGCTCCGGACTGTAGTCTAAAGCATTATCTTTTTTTAGCTTTTCGCAGATAGCCAATCTCAATTCAGGGATTCCCGAAGAGGGGGTATAGCGGGTAAAATTGGCGTCTAGAGAACCCATGGCAGCTGCTTTGATATGCTCAGGAGTGTCAAAGTCAGGTTCTCCTGAAGTAAAATTGACTATATCTTCTCCTTTTTGAGCCAATGCTTTGGCCTTGCTGTCCAAAGCCAGAGTAAGAGAAGGACTAATCTTCTGGACTCGAGATGAAACTTCCATAATGGCTTCCTTTTTGTTGCAGGTTAAAATTTTTGATTTATCTTCCGTAGGTTTCTTCTATAAGAGAAACAAATGAATTTTGTTCCATTTTTAAAATCTTAATTTCTCTTTCGGCATTTTCTGGGGAATCGGAGGCATGCGCTGCGTTGACCATAATGCTTTGACCAAATTCCCTTCGAATAGATCCTGGAGGTGCCTTGGCTGGATCAGTAGGTCCAAGAACTTCTCTGACTTTTCTAACTGCATCTATGCCTTCGTAGATCAAAATGATGCATTTTTCCTTACCTGGCATTGTTCTTTGTTCGATTGGACAATTTTTAGGATTTATGCCTGTCATAAATTGAACGATCGAATGGAATTGTTCTTCGGCATAGAGTGGCCCGATAAGATTAGCGAGTGCTTCTTCCCTAGAAGGATCCAGTCTAATGGCAAGAGCCGATTCAAGTAATTCTTTTGCTTTTAGTCCTGCTGGTTTTTTGAGCTTTTCTCTTAGGGTTTCCCTCACAGGGGCGTAAAACTCTTCGGCTTCAGCTACACTCATATGATGAACTTTAATGGCTGTTATCGCTAATTCCGTTCGAGAAAACATATCGATTACATAACCGGGTCTTCCACTAGGAAAACGGAAGTTATCTGGCTTTAAGATGACAACAGCTCTTTGATGTCCTGGTTTATTGTAAGTGGGGATAAGATGCGAAAGAATCCCTGAATCCCGGTCATAATATTGCTTCCATAAGAGTAGCTTGGCTTTTGCCTCTTCCACAGAGGGTGCGGCAAGTACGGCAGGCTCAAAATATTTTACCGTACCATCTCTGTTGTAAATAAGATCACCAAAGGTATCCCGGATCGTCTCTCCTCCTTTGCTGCGATTACGGATATTGCCAACAACTTCCCTTGTTTTTGCGACAGCATTTTCTCCTCTAAATAAGAGAACCATGACCCTCTGACGAGCACCCGTCTGAGGATTAGGCATGAAGTTTTCAAGAATGTAATCTCGAATTAGCTCCTGTATTTCCCTATCTTGAGGATCACTTTCCGTCACAATCATTTTAGAATATTCTCTTACAAGCTCAGCGCTTGGCGAGTACATAGCTGCTCCAACAAGTTCTAAAGAACTTTGTGAAAGTAGCCGCGAAAGTATGACTCCCGTTCTTGATTTGTAAAGCGTATAAGGATTAATAATTACATAACTAAGTTCTTGTGCCATAGGATGATAGAATGCTTTTGGTTTTTTCTTTAAAAAGTTTTATGTTTTAATACTATTTTAATTCTATTTTGTCGTTTCAAACACTGTTTACTTTTAGATCCAGATCCCTGTTGAAATCAATCAACGATAGGTTTGGATTCACTTCTATACTTTTTGTAATTGGCAGACCCAAAAGATAAAATAAGGAAGCGACAAAGGCAATCATAACCGCATTATCCGTACAAAACTTTTTATCAGCAATAAGGATTTCAATGTCTGACTCCAGCGCTTTTTGCTTAAGTAGAGTCCTTATCCTCTGATTGGCAAGAACACCACCTGAAGCGGCAATGCAGGAGAGACCAAAAGCTTTGGCTGCACTAATGGTTTTTTCCTGAATCACCCGAGCAATAGCTTCTTGGAAGGAAGCGCAAACATCGAAGAAAAATTGTCCTTTTTCTAACAGCTCTTCTTTTCTTTTCTCCGCAAAATATCGGACTGCCGTTTTCAGTCCGCTAAAACTAAAATTATAATTATTTTTTTCAATGAGACTTAAAGGGAACGCATAAGCGTTAGCGTTCCCTAGTTTGGCCCATTTTTCTATTTCTGGCCCTCCTGGATAGTCCAACCCTAAAAGTCTGCCAACCTTATCGAAAGCTTCACCGGCAGCATCATCAATGGTTGAACCGATCATTTCGTATTTTCTTGGTCCATCCACTTTTGTCAAAATAGTATGTCCCCCACTGACCACTAGGCCAAGAAAAGGGAATCTCAGCTTTTCTTCTCTGCCTATGAAAGGAGAAAAAAGATGACCTTCTAAATGGTTTATCCCATAAACCGGTATGCCAAGACCATGGGCTAGACCCCTAGCAAAAGCGTTGCCCACAAGTAAGGAAGCCATTAGTCCTGGTCCTTCGGTTACAGCGATGGCTTCAACATCTTGTAGACTGAGACTACCACGCTTGATCATTCCTTGCATAAGCATAGGAAGGTTTTTGGAATGCTCCCTAACGGCAAATTCTGGTACTATCCCACCAAATGGTTTGTGGAGAAGGGCTTGACTTATACACTGATCATCAACAATCTGGATTTTGCCATTAGTCATTCTGATCAGCGCAAGCGCAGTCTCGTCACAAGAAGACTCTATGCCAAGCCATAACATAGAAAAAATTTTCTATTGAATTCATGAAAAGTCTAGAAAAAGAACCAAAAGATCGCTTATTTTTTTAACTTTTCTCTGAACCATTGAATTGTCAATTTTAACCCTTCTTCGACATCGACCATAGGTTTCCAGCCCAAATATCGAATCGCTCTTGTAATATCTGGTCTGCGTTGTTTTGGATCATCCACAGGAAGAGGTTCGAAAACTATCTTTTCGGGTACTCCGGCTAGTCTGCAAATGGTCTTTGCAAATTCTAAGATAGTCATTTCTTTTGGGTTTCCTAAGTTTATGGGTTCATGATAGTCTGAATGGGCAAGAGCCAAAACCCCATCAATTAGATCGGAAACATAACAGAAACTGCGTGTTTGCGATCCGTTGCCGAAAACCGTTAAAGGTTTTCCTTCCAAAGCTTGAGATATAAAAGCAGGAACCACCCTTCCATCTCTTAATCTCATACGAGGTCCAAAAGTGTTAAAAATTCTAACAATATAGGTTGGGATTTTATGGACCCGATGATAGGCCATGGTCAAGGCCTCAGCAAACCTTTTGGCTTCATCATAAACTCCTCTTGGTCCAATAGGATTGACATTTCCCCAATAGTCTTCGGATTGAGGATGGACAAGAGGATCCCCGTAGCATTCAGAGGTAGAAGCAAGACAAAAAGAACAGTTTTTAACTTTGGCCATTCCAAGGGTGCGATAGGTTCCTATGGAACCAGCTTTTAAAGTTTGTATTGGCAATTCAAGATAATCGATCGGACTGGCAGGGGAGGCGAAATGAAAAATGATATCTATTGTACCAGGTATATTGATATATTCGGTCACATCTTGAATGATCAAGTCGAATCTAGGTTCATGCTTTAAGTGTTCTAAATTAGCGAGGTTCCCAGTAATCAGATTATCGATCCCGATAACTCTATAATCTAGGCTTAGCAGCTTGTCGACTAAATGGCTTCCTAAAAACCCTGCAGCCCCTGTAACTACAGAAACTTTCATAGGCTTGTTCGTAAAAAAGCTCTTCTTTAAGGTTACCCTTTTATCTTCTTTTGTTTAAAAAAAGTCTTTGAAGGGGATACCGTTCAAAAGAAAAAAGCACAAGAAAATTTAGCAAATTATTTTTGTATATTTTTTTTATTATTATGAAAATGAAGAATTTGTAAAAGAATTTCCAATGTATTGTAATTGAGTGGATTGGCGGCAAGCCTTGTACATACCAAGGCAAGGCTCTATTGATTCCTTAAAAGAGTGGGTTTTTCTGGAAGCTAATCCTGCATTGCAGAGGTTGAGGCCTTGTTCGTCGAAGCTAGAGATAAGATCATTGGGCACAAGAAGCAGATGAAGCAGGCTAGTAGCTGCTTCTTTCTATCCAGGTTTGGGTAATAGCGTTAGCGAACAGCTGGGCAGCATTCAACAAGATGAATCAGTCTTTGAGTAAGTGCTTGGTTTCCATCCAGACCGAGTGCGAGGTCGAGCAGTCTATTCTCAATGGTGATAGGGTTGGTATTGACATGGGAATTGGCCTGTTTTTCTATGAAGTGAGCGATGCAGTCGGTTCGTCAGCAGTAGGAACTTGCCGAAAAGACTCAGAAACAGCTCAATCCCAAGCCTGAGTGCCTTAAATGTCTATGGCCTTCAGACTGGAGGATTGTCAACGCTTCATGTTACTAGTTCAGGAGTTATTGTGGATTTGCTATTTTTAGAAGTTTATGAAGGTTTTCTCTACTTCCCAAGGCAATAAGTGTCATTCCTGGACAAAGCACGGTTTTCCCACCTACAGAGTGGGTCCAGGTTCCATCGGGCAGTTTGCATGCAAGAATGGTGACATTCAAATTGTTTCGAATTTGAGACTGAGCAAGAGTTTGACCGATAAGCGAAGAACGCTTATCCACCAAGATTTGTTCAACAACAAGCTCTGTGCCTTCCACATTAGCAACTTCGCAAAAAAAGTCAGCGACTTCAGGACGTACTAGCATCGACACAATTCTCCAAGCGGAGACTTTTTGAGGAAGTAGTACTCGGTTTGCTCCCGCTTTTATCAATTTATCTTCAAAGTTCTTCGAAGAGGCTCTTGAAACAATTTGCAAAGACGGATTGAGAAATCTAGCTGTCAATACAATCAAAATATTTTCCTTATCAATAGAAGTAGTCGCGGCTAGTCCGGCAGCCTCCTTTATTTTTGCTTCGCATAAGATTTCCTCGTCTGAGCCGCTTCCAAGGATTGCTAGCTCTTCAGAAGCGGTTAAATGAGCAATTTTTTCTGGGTCGGTATCGATAATCACATAGCTTTGTCCTTCCGATTTAAGCTCTTCAACGACATATCTGCCGGTTCTTCCATACCCACATACGATAAAATGGTTCCTTAATTTTTGAATCATCTTTGTTCTCCGTTTTCTCTCGGCATTTTCTTTCCATTCTCCGGAGGAAAAATAAGCTAAAGCACTCGAAGCTGAGTAGCCAGCCAAACTAACTCCGCAAATAATGAGAAAAATGGTGAATATTTTTCCCTCAGGAGAAAGGGGGACCACTTCTTTGTATCCCACCGTACTTAAGGTAATAACAGTCATGTAAATGGAATCAAGAAGCGATATTTTTTCAATGAACTTGTAGCCAATAGTACCGAGGAAAAGCAAAAGAATGAGAATGAAAAAAGCAGTCTGGAATTTTTTAGAAGAACGGTATTGGGGATCGGTGTAGGGCACAGATTTTTTTTTATAGGAACAAATTATAACACGGGAGCATCTCCCCAGAGCTTTTCGAGTTCATAAAAGGCTCTTTCTTTTTCAGTAAAGACATGAATGAGGAGTGGACCGTAATCGATGATGATCCAGTGGCTTTTGGAAGAGCCCTCGATATGGATCGGTTCAAGATGAAATTCTTCACGAATTTTTTTCTCCAGTTCGAAAGCCAGTGCTTTTAAGTGGGGTTCAGAAGTTGCTGTGCAGACGACAAAGAAGTCGACAAAAGAAGAGATCTGTCGTAAATCTAAAATGAGAGGATCGAGTCCTTTTTTTTCCAGAATAATCGTTTTACATCTTTGGGCCAGCTTCAAATTGTCCCTTTCTAAAGCGGTATGAGAAGAGGTAGGCGGAAAGGGGTCAATTTTATTTAAAACAATATCTAGAACTGCCTTATGTTTCCTAATGGCTTTTCTTTGACTCATGAGACAATGCTCTTTTATGACAAAAAGAAAAATGAAATTGCTGAGAATAGAGACAATACAATCTATCAAGCCTTTTGTTCATTATCGGTTTTATTTGGTAGATAGATCGAATGTTTTTTAATATAACGAAAAACCGCACTTGGCAAAAGATGAATTACTGGAAGATTTTTTTTCACTCTTTCACGAATTTCACTAGAAGATATATCAATATATCTATTTGTTGGCAAGATCCTAAGATAACTCTTTTTTTCGAATGGAAAACCAGCCCTTGGAACTACTATAAATTTAACGATTTTGATAAGCTCAGCAAACTCTTTCCATCTTGGAAGTCCTTGGACTTGATCTGAACCAATGATCCAGAATAGCTCGATCTGTTGAAAGAGCTTTTGGCATGCCTTTGCCGTATGGATAGAATAAGAGGGAGCAGGGCTTTGCAATTCAAAAGAAGAAAGTTCAAAGTTTTTGAATGGTTTGATTGCAAGTCGGATCATTTCTAGTCGGTCTTGAGCTGAAGCAATAGGATTGGTTTTTTTGAATGGAGAACGAGCGCAAGGCATGAAGATGATCTTCTGCAGAGCCATTTGTTCAAGGCAATCCATAGCGCTAATCAAATGACCATGATGGATAGGATCAAAGCTTCCGCCAAATATCGCTATCCGTTGTGTTGACATATTTCTGATCATAAAAGAGTCATTAAATTATAATTGACATTTCGTTTATAAATTGGATTTGTTAGTCATTGTTCTTGTTGGAAAATTCATAAAAAGCGGGCCGTGGCGCAGCCTGGTAGCGCGCTTGCTTGGGGTGCAAGAGGTCGCGAGTTCAAATCTCGCCGGTCCGATTGTTATCTTGTTTTATTTCTTTCTCCATTTAATATTTTTTATTATTATTTTATTGTTTATAAATTTCATTTATTGTTTTTAATCTTTTTGAAAAAAAACCCGAAAGCCTCCTTTATTTAGGCTATGAAAACCATGGAACGTTACCAAGTAGAAAATTATCCGGATATAGAAAGAATCATTCAGTTCGATTTTGTACGAGCAACTGAAGGAGCTGCTTTAACTGTTTACCGGTGGTTAGGCCGAGGAGAAAAAGAAAAAGCGGATGCGGCAGCCTCAGATGCTATTCGAGGTATGTTTGATCTTATGGATATCCGCGGAGAAGTTGTCATTGGCGAAGGTATAAAAGACAAGGCTCCAGGTATATTTAAAGGAGAAAAACTTGGCCGATGGACTGAAAATGCTCCTTTATATGATATAGCCGTTGATCCAATTGATGGAACCACCAATGTTGCAAAAGGTAGCGGAAGCTCTCTGTCTGTTATCGCTGCTGCTTCCCCTGAACCAGGAGTAGAGTGTGCTCTCTTGGATATCCCTTGTTTTTATGTCATGAAATTGGCTTATGGACCACAGGTCAAAAATTATATCCGGTCCTTAGGAGTTGATTGTCTGAAACTCACAAGTCCTGTTGACGAACTACTTCCTATCATTGCTAGAGGGCTGAGAAAAAGATTAACTGATCTGGTTGTATGTGTGTTGGATAGGCCTAGGCATGAACGATTAATCAAAGAAATACGGTCTATGGGTTGTGCCCTTCGGCTTATTAGCGATGGGGATGTGACTGCTGCGATGTTGCCTTCGTTGCCGGCAGGAGGCATCGATGTGTATATTGGGATTGGAGGAGCGCCCGAAGCGGTACTAGCAGCAGCAGCAATCAAATGCCTGGGAGGAGAAATCCAGATTATGGTATGGCCAAAAGATGAAACCGAAAGACAATTTTTAATCGAGCAGGGTTGGGAAGACCGTCTCAATCAGATTTTTTATACTGATGATTTAGCCAGGGGAGGCAACATTATTTTTTGTGCTACGGCAATTACTGATTGTCCAGGCATTCCTGGCGTTCGGTTTACAGATAAGTATGCCATTACGACTTCCCTTCTAATGAGGGCCAAGAATAGAACCATAAGAAAAATAGAGACATATCACAACCTAAACTACAAAACTATTCGGCTCCGGAGCGAAATGGGAGAAAAGCTTGTCAGTACGCCGAAATTTAATGACGTCCTCTAGGAATCCGGTGGGGCCATTTCTATACTAGAGTCCCGGAAGCTATTTTGCAACTGCTTACTTTTTTTGGTCCTTTTTCAACAAAGCTATACGAGCTCGTTCTAAAGCAGCTCGTTCGGATTTCGTTAAACTGCCTATACCGCTTTTAGCAATTTTATCCAGAATGGCATCAATTGTTTCATCTTCCTCCGTTTTTTTCTTATTATAGGTAGAAGAAGATTCTGTGGCCTTCGGCTTTTGGGTCTTCCGTTTGGCCATTCCTATTTTGAAAGAGGGTAGATACTGAAAGATTTTTCTTCCAAGAATCGAATAAGTGGCAATCGCCACTGAACTCCAACACCAAAAAAGATGGATCCAAGACTTAGACGCGATGTCGATCAACGAAAAAAGAGCCAGGAAAATAAGGGCTACCCATTTTGCCTTGATACCAAGAAAAAGCTCAGAGGAGGGGAATAAACAGGTGTAGGCAATGAATAAAGAAAAATGAATGAGATCTGACCCATTCATAATTCCACGGATTGTTGGATCAATAGCTGAAAGACCTAAAGAAAAGACAGCAGGCAAGAAAATAAGGGAAAAATAAAGAAGCAGATATTTAAGCCTTCCTAGAATGTGTTCAACATCATGGCCAAACCAGTAGAGAACCAGCATGTCAAGGGCGAATGCTAGAGAAGGGGTATGGATCCAAGGGTAAGTTAAGAGTTGCCAGAGCTTGGTATGGAGGAGTACAGCGCGCGTATTAAAAGAAAGTTCCACAAACCAAGAAGAAAAATCTAAAGCGGCAGCGAATACCCCAATAATAAAACAGACACAATGAGCAAGGATCAGAACACCGGTGACATACACCGGTCTGTTTTTCACCCAGAAGAGGGGCTCGCCGCTCTGTTCGTTGGACCAGTACGGCATGTTCATAATTTTGCTCAATATTGGATGATAAACAATCTTTTTCTCTTTAAACAAAATTGTAAAGTGGGATTTCTTTTCTCAATCTATTTTTTTTCTAAGGCTTCAGCAGCACAAACATCTGGTTATTTCCTCTCTGGAGGAAAACGGCCACACTTTCTGTTGCTGGAATCTGATTGATCAGCTGCAGGAATTCTGCGACCGAACGAATCTTAATTGGGGCACTTCCAGGCCTTCTAATTTCTTCGATAACATCTCCTGGATAAAGTAGATCAAAGGCCGGATAGCCTCCTTCTACATCGACAAGATAAATGCCAGTAGCTTTAGGACTCAGAGATAAACGCGATCTTAATGTTGGATCTAGATCGACTATATGAAGGCCGCCAAAAACATTTTGAAGATCTCCAGTAACCGTCACTTTCCATGAAGGATTGCCTCCAGATTCATCGTTAGCGCCACTGGCAATATTTTCTGGCTGTTCGGTAATTTCCACATAGATCTGATGTTTTTGTCCTTCTCGGTAAAAAACGATAGGAATTTTGCTACCTGCTGGGGATTGAGAGACAGAAATTCTCAGCTCGGCAGGATCCTTAACAGGCATCTCATTGTACTTGACGATGATATCTCCTCGTTGAAGACCTGCTTTAGAAGCGGGGGAATGAGGCTCAACTTTCGTAATCAATGCTCCTTCGGTTGTAGGAAGACCAAAAATCTGTTGCAAGTCTTCATCTACTTCCTGAGTTTCCACTCCAAGAAAGCCGCGAATCACTTTTCCTTTGGTCAGGAGACTTGCATAGGCGAACTTTGCAAGCTTACTTGGAATGGCAAATCCAATGCCATTAGAACCCCCGTTTCCAGAATAGATCGCGGTGTTAATTCCAACGAGCTCTCCCCGGACATTAATTAAAGCTCCTCCAGAATTGCCTGGGTTAATAGCGGCATCCGTCTGAATAAAATCTTCGTAGCTAGTGGAAGAAAGGGTAGGGTTCCTTCCTTTGGCACTGACGATACCACGGCTTACAGAGCCTGTAAGACCAAAAGGATTGCCCACAGCAAAAACTTGCTCTCCAACTTGTAAGGCATCAGAATCCCCCCAATTGAGTACCGAAAGATGCTGGGCAGATATTTTTAGCACCGCTACATCTGTTGGAGAATCGATTCCCAAAAGCTTGGCTTCGTAGCGACGACCATCGAAAAGTTGTACTCGGATTTCTCTGGCGTTTTTCACTAAATGGGCGTTGGTTAGAATGTTCCCATCATCGCTCAGAATAATGCCTGAGCCAAGAGATGTTTCTTCATCCATGGGAGGTTTTTTCCAAGTTTTTCGTTTTTGTTTGGTCTCTTTTTGATTCCCATCCTCCAAATCCGCAGAACCTTCGACAGGCCGTGCAGAAAAAATATTGACCACAGCGGGTAAGGCTTGTCCTATAATCCTAACGTATTCCTCGTTAATGGTCTCAAGGAGATTATTGCGGAATACCCCGATTTCTTTCGGATGAACGGGTAAAGCTCTAGCCACTGGAACTTCAACGGTGGTAGGCGGAGCGGATTTTTGGGAGCTCGAAGAAGCAGGTTTAAAAATTAAAAAAGCGGACAGACCTATTAATAGACCAACAAGCCCTGCAATCAAAAAACCAGAAAGGGTAAGAAGAAATTCTCCCTTTTTTGTTTCCTTTGGCATGAAAGTCATAATAAGGCTTGGTTTCTCTGAAAGTAAATAACTTCAAAATAATATATACTGAGAATTTTTTTATGGTATAGCAGATATTAGGGCATTGATAAACGAATTTTATGTTTCCAATAGATGGAGATTTTCTTCGTTTATATATTTACGAAGTTTGACATTGACTAGAAGATCAGGGTCTTCCGAAAGTATTTTTATAGCTTGTTGTCTTGCAAGCAGAAGCAGGTTTTCTTGAACGATGGGATCGGCAGTGAGATAACTGCTTTTTCCACTTTGAAGGGATCCAAAAAACTCCCCCATGCCTCGAATCTTCATATCTTCTTTGGCAATTTCGAATCCGTCTCTGGAGTGTTCTAAAATTTTGAGTCTCTTCCTACTTTCTGGAGTTGGATTGTCAGCAATAAGAATACAATAGGAAACAGTTGGACCTCGACCAATCCTTCCTCGTATTTGATGGAGCTGAGCCAGGCCAAAACGATCGGCTCCCATGACTAGCATGATTCGTGCATTGGGAACATCAATGCCCACTTCGATGATCGAGGTGGCTGCTAGCAGTGCAATTTTATTCTTTCTAAATGACTCAAAAACTGGCTCGCGTTCCGAAGGATCCATTTCTCCATGGACCATTCCAAGGGGAAAGTCAGCAAAGACTTTTTTGAGTTCTTCAAACCCTTTTTCCAAGGACTGTCCTACGTATTCCTTCGATTCATGGATTGTAGGATAGACTACATAGGCTTGAGCACCTTGCCGTAGCTGATCCTTGATGAATTCCCATATTTTTGGAAGGGCATCTGAAGAGCGAGTTTTGGTTACAATCTTTCCACGGTTGGAAGGAAGGGCATCGAGAATAGAAAAGTCTAAATCACCATAGAGGGATAAGGCCAGTGTTCTGGGGATAGGAGTTGCTGTCATCGTCAATATGTCAGGATAGACCCCTTTTTTGGCAAGGCTGCTGCGCTGTGCAACTCCAAATTTATGCTGCTCATCGATGATGATTAAACCCAGGGATTGTGGATCGAAAGAGCGAAAGAGTAGTGCATGAGTCCCAACGAACACTTTACCTGGAAGAGCAGTCGAAGAAGACTCTCCTTTGAAAAGAGGATAGGGGCTCTGGTTTGTAGATGCTAATTCTCCATTTTGCTTTGATTCTTTGCCTACATAGAAAATGGGAATGTGCAAAGAGGTTAGCCAATTTTTTAAGGTCAAATAGTGCTGACTAGCCAGAGCGCTTGTAGGTGACATAAATAAAACGTCTTGGCCTCTTTCAACTGTTTTTATGGCAGCGTATACAGCCACGAGAGTTTTGCCCGATCCCACATCACCCATAAGTAGCCTATTCATGGGGGTGGAAGCTTCCAGATCGTGATCGATTTCTGCGATTGCTTTTTTCTGAGCTGAAGTTGGAACGAAAGGAAGAGAAGCAAAAAAAGTCGAGCAAAGAGAAAGTCGTTTAGTGGGCCTTTGGATTTTGATTTTTGATCTAGTTAATTTTCTGTAGGCCATGCGAAGCTGCTCAACGAAAAATTCATGATAGGCGATCCGATCCCTGCACTGTTGAATTTGAGAAAAAAAGTCTGGGAAATGCACTTTTTTAATGGCAAAGGCAAGAGTGGGAAGCTTAAGGTTCTCAGGCAATGGATAAGGGTCAGTAGACTCAAGATTAATTTTCTGGAGTTGTGCATGCATGATTTGCCGAAAAACTTTTTGAGAGAGTCCCGAAGTCGTTGAATAGATGGGGACAATTCGGAATAAATTAAGGGAAGAGGAAAGCTCCTTTTCTTCTTCGAACGGCTCGACTTCCGGCTGCCACATCGTCCATTTTCCTTTGTATAGCCGCACTGTTCCATAGACAGCAAGTTTTTGGCCCACGGAAAGGTAGTGTGGTAAGGTTTTCCAAAACCAGATACAAACCAGTTGTTCCCTCTGATTGCTGAAAGAAAGAAGGTTGATCTTAACAGTTGCTCTGGCCTTAAGTTGTCCTTTTTGAACAACCGTGATTGTTCCTTTAAACAGTAGAGTTTCATTTTCAGCCACCTCAAATAAAGATTTTTGCTCGCTGCGGTTCTCATACCGAAAAGGCAAATAAAGAAGAAGGGTTTTTTTAGATACTATCCCAAGTTTTTCGAGTAGCCTGGCCCGTTTTATTCCAATATGGGCTTCCTTTACAAGTTCGTTCATCTCTATTAGTTGGGTTTTAATACCCAGTAAGAAATGTTTCTCAGTATCTTATAGGGCACAATCAGCGAAAATTTGTTGGATGGTTTTGAAATGTATTTTAGCGACTTTCCGAAGGGTATCTTTACCACAACGCAACAATATGTCTTTAGCAAGCTGTGCTGCTTTTGATGAGGCTCCTTTGGGTAATGGCAAGCCAATAACTTGGCTTAATTTTGCCAACTCCTCTACAAAAGTCAGTCTTGCTAGGATGGAAGCTGCAGCGACTGCTGGATCCGATTCAGCTTTGGTTTTCTGTTCGAGCAATTGATCCGCTCCGATCCTTTTAAAAGATTGTTGAAGGACCCACGGTTGAGCAAACCTATCACAGAGTACCCTTGGGGCATCGTTGAGTTCCAAGGAGAGTTTTTTATAAACCCAAGCATGTGCCCAAGCCAAAAGCAAATTGAGATTTTTGAATTTTTTTTCGTACAGTTCATTATATCGTAAAGGGGGAAGCGATAAGAGGGCGTACTTGGTTTTTTTCTTTATTGCTGAGGCAAGTTGGTTTAACCGTCTTATGCTTGAGATCCGTTTGCTGTCTTTGATCCCCATTTCGGTGAAGTCCTTTGCGGATTGTGGGTCAACAAAAACAGCGGCAATTACCAGAGGTCCAAACAGATCTCCTTTGCCGCATTCATCAATTCCGACATGCGCTTCGAAATATTCGGGATGGGTCAGGAACTCATAGCCAATAGCAGCTTGTTGGAGAATTTCAGGTTCTATCACGTTGCGGGAAAATTCCAGGGCTTCTTTACCCTGTACGAGCACCTTACCCGATTTATAGACCTGTACCACTACCCCTTTTGATTTGGCTCTAAATAGCCCATGATCAATAGTGGAGAACTCAAAGCCTTTTTGATCTAAGAATGCTTTAAGTTTTTCAATTTGTTTATCGCTCAGAGTGAATGTAAAAGAAGAAGGAGTCATGGAAAATGGTAATAATATAGCTTTTTGGCTAGAAAGAATCGATGCAAAATTCAGAGAAAGTTTTCCAAGGAGACTTTTTGAATGGTATGAAGCGAATGCTTATTCTTATCCATGGCGGCAAGCCAAAGATCCTTATGCTATCGTCGTTTCCGAATTTATGTTGCAACAAACTCAAGCAAAGACTGTTATTGCTTACTATTTAAAATGGATGGAAAGATTTGGAGATTGGGAAAAGCTTGCCAATGCTTCTGAAGGAGAGGTTCTAAAGGCATGGGAAGGGTTGGGATATTATGCAAGGGCAAGAAATCTCCATAAGATAGCAGCAATTGTTTTCTTTGAAAAAAAGGGAATATTGCTATCGGAACCTACAGAGCTTTTAAAATTGCCTGGTATAGGGCTCTATACGGCCAATGCGATTGCAAGCCTTGCCTTCGGGAAAAAAACGGTGGCGCTTGACGCTAATGGCATCCGTGTATTGGTTAGGCTTTTATCGATTCATCAGCCGATTAACAAAGCAGGGGCGTTGAAGGAGCTTTCCAGGATAGCTATGAATCTCCTTTCAGAGGATAATGATTTTTCTCTTTTCAATTCGGCACTAATGGATTTTGGTCGAGCAGTATGCAAACCTCTTGCTCCAAAATGTATGATTTGTCCTTTAAAAGAAATTTGTCAAGCTGAACAGCCCGAGCAGCTGCCTAGGAGACCCGGGCCAAGGTTGCTTGCAGCCTCGCTCTTATGTTTTCCAGCCCCATTCTCCTTTTGGATGAATCGACCGCTGGTGTGGACCCGATCGCTTCTATCTGGCTCAAAGACCTTCTGCGTACGGAACAAGAGGAAGTCAAGACCATCCTGGCGCCTCTTATTCGATGGCCGATGTTGAGAAGCTCGCAGACCGATTGCTGCTCTTGGAATGGAGAAACATCGTTTTTGAAGGAAATCCTAGAGAAATCAGGGAAACCGAAAAGGCTCCAACCTTAGAAAGAGCCATTGTGCAAATTCTGGAGAATCGTCGACGTGGACAAGCTTAATAATCTTTTGGCCTCGAGTTCCACGATGCCATACTCTGACCCTGGATCTGTGGCTCAACTATGGTCTTTGCGGCGGAAAGCATCGGTCTGCTTTAGGCAACTGGAGATACCCAGAAAGTGTTCACTGCAGTCGCCGAGCTCTTCCCCTACTTGGTTCCGCTCATAGGAACATTTGGAGCAGTCGTTACGCTAGCTATCGAAAAATGGTTTTTCGAGTTGGGTTTGGCCCAACCCATCTCCTGTACTATCGTTTTTCAAGCAAAGTTCCTCGCCTTTTCGCTGGCCTTTGGGTCAGCCCTACTGATTGGACTTCTTCTACTTCTTTTTGCCACCTTCGAGGTGGTCGATATGCACGTCCTGAGCTTACTGGTCGGAGTCGCCATAGCCTTAGCGTGCATTTCAATCGGTTTGGGCTTTTTGCGTTGCCTTTTTTGAGGGTGCGGAGTGCGGCTGTAGGTGAGGCTCTAGTTCTCTGGCTTTACTTAGCTTTTCTCCATGATTTGGTGATCCTTTGAGCTTCTCAGGCAGGTGGAGGATCAGCCCGAGATCTTCTCTCGATCTCTCTGATCCTAATTAATCCGATCGAGGTTGCTCGACTTGCCATCATCCTCCAACTCGACATTGCAGCTCTTCTCGACATCACAGATGTCATTTTTTCGCGTTTCTTTAGCAGCTTGATCTTCTGTGGAATGGCTCTTGGCTCAGGATTGTTCTTCCCAACGTCCTAGGAAGCTGTATCTTTTCGCGAAAGGATCTCTAGCCAATTTTCCGCATGTGCCTGACAAAGCATACATCACGTCTTTGGGAAAAAATAATCAATTCTCCGGTGAGTTGTCACGTTTCTTATTGGAAGTCAAGTTAACGCTTTAGTCAAAAACGCAAGCCTGAGAGGGAGGCAGCTCCAACTTTTTTGGCTGAGCCTGCTGTTGCAGGGGACGATTCCGAAGGGGGTGACCGCCTTCCCGTTTCTCCTCGGGATGCTCACCCAGAGTCCAAAGTGATTCAGTTGCAGCCTTTTGGAAACCAGAAAGTCCGCATTCTGGCTTTTTTCACCTTTCTCCGGTTCCGGCGCGACTCGGGATCCTGGCTGTATATGCTTTTCCGTAAGGTACAAATCCCGTGATCACCGCTTTCTGGCTCGGGCAGTGATAGGATAGCGACTGAGCGAGAACTGTCCGGGCGGCATCTCTCTTTTCGCGACGGCTGTCCACAACAGTGAGGCAGCCGACGTCAGTTCCATTCGGACGGAGCGCAGGGAACATTTCTCCACTCCACCCGCCAGGCGAGCCCCTCATGTGAGCTGCTAAGGTCCATCCCACCTAGGTTTCCTCACCTAGGGATCTCAGGAGCATTTGGATCCGCCTCCACTCAGAGTCATCCTATCGGGCTTTTGGATTGGGCTTAAACCCCATTGCCTGGTTAAGCTATGGCATGGGCGGACTGACCCGACGCAATGCCTACCACAGAAACACCGAAGCAGATCTTGCTTGCGCGGACTGCTATTCCCC
This sequence comes from Candidatus Methylacidiphilum fumarolicum, assembly GCF_949774925.1. Classification (GTDB taxonomy): domain Bacteria; phylum Verrucomicrobiota; class Verrucomicrobiia; order Methylacidiphilales; family Methylacidiphilaceae; genus Methylacidiphilum; species Methylacidiphilum fumarolicum. The sequence goes on along the minus strand of NZ_OX458932.1, from coordinate 1,565,531 downwards.
GAATTTCCCAAAGACCGATCCCATGTGGATTGACAAGAAATTTGACAGATCAAGCTGGATATGCTTGCGTTAGACTTCCGTCCAGTAACACGACTCGCAGCGCTTCCCTTCGCAGGCGGGAATCGGCTTGCCGCAGGAGGAGCACGGCGTCGCTCACTTTTCCTGGTAGTTCGTGCAAATCCTCGCGCCTGCAATGGGCTCACATTTATGTGATCTCCCGAGACTGTACAGCTTCTTGATTCACAATTCCTCGCCTTTTGATGCCGTGACATCCCTGTACACGACAGTATCCTTTGGCGTTATCAACTCTCGGTAGGTGTTGAAGAGAAGCGTTGGTCTGATATAGCTCATATTAAGAGCGGTCTTGACAGCGGCTCGGAAGTGGATCAAGTGATAAGGGCATAGGGGTGTCTTTAGCCGTTGAGGAATTACTCTGGAAGCTAGGCTGCCTTCATCACTGCCAACCTCTTATCGTTAGCGCTTGGCGCATCTACAGGGCCAACCATCCGTTCGAAAAGGGTTTGAGCAATAAGTTTAGGTTGTCCTTGATGAGAACGAGCCTCCGATACACGGTTTTACTCTTTTCCGTAGTCACCACGATGGGGCCACGCCTCAGCTTCACTTCTCTTCAATCCAACCGCATTTCTGCATCGCGCAGACCGGCAAAAGACCGATCAAATGCATGGGAACGATGTCCAGGACCAATCTCCAGCATACCCAGAGAAACCGGGCCGTCCCTCCCCGAGAAAAAAGTTTCCGGTGCGAGATCCGCATTCTGGCAGTGCTTGTCCTTGTAGCCGGATTCTGCTGGATGTAGCTGCAAGCCCACGCTTAGGTTTCGCTGGAATTTGTTCCGATGAATCGTCGAGCCGGACAGCGATCGCAACCAGTCGTCGATCACTGGTCTCTCAATCACGACGATCGGTTTTTGGCTGAGCTGGCGTGCAAAGCGGCGCAGATAGAAGCCGAGTTTCTTGACGTACCGCTCGATTCTGTCGTCCTAACACTTATCCGAAGAACTTCGGAGAAGATCTGCTTCACCGGAGCGCTTTTTTGCCAGACATCCAGGTAGATAAGATAGTAGCACACGGCATCGGTCAAGGATTTCCTGTAGGGTCGAAGGTCTTCTCGCATCAGATGGTTTCGTCTACAAGTCCTGGGAAGATGTGCCCGATAAGACGTCCGAGCCGATTACTGGCAAGTTTTTAGAGGCGGGCTAAAGCTTACGCATCCTGCTTGATCGCAAAATACCTCCTGACCCTTCTGCCCTCGTGGTAGACCTTAGTCACCATCCACGGTCTGCCTGGATTCTTTGTGCACTCCTTGACTCGATAAATCTCAGTGACTTTTTTCACGCGATCTTCGCAATAACGCGCGAAGACACGGATTCTCTCTCAGTTGCTCCATTATTAGCCCTCAGAAGTCCGTTGAACGTTCTTACTCAAACCAGTGCTTGATGGATGCGCGCAGCGTCACCCCTCAAGCTTATTTGAGTTGTATGTGGGTTATAAAGGACGTGTCTCTCTTGTATTGCATAGACTAAAAATCTGGTCTTGGCAACCGGTCTGAGTTCTACTCTTCCCACCGGCACAAAATTTAAAAGGCTTTTCTTTCGCTTTTTTTAAAATCCCTGGAACGGTAGACAAATGAATTTAGGAGGGAGATGAGTAATCAAAAATGGACCATAAAGAAAAGCAATAAGAGCAAAACAGAGCAGCACCCAATAACTGATCTTATCAAAAATTAGTTGAGGACCATTTAGGGATGGCCCATGTATCACTTGTCCCAGAGGAATATCTACTGGTTCTCTTTCTTTTTGACCAAAAAAAATAGTCATAACCATAACAAGGAAAAAAATTAGAAAACTCAAAAACATAAGACTTCCACCTACAGCTGTTAAGATCCCTGCAATTTTCCATCCTGGAAGTGGCTCATATGGGATGAGTGCAAGAGCTGTGCGTCTGGGCATCCCAAGGACTCCCCCGCTCATTTGTCCCGATGAAAAAACAAGAACTCCAACAAAGTAGATCCATGGCTGCCATCGCGCAATGGAAGAACCCCAAAGTTTTTTTCTTAATAAATAAGGCACAAGCCAATAAGCAATACCAACTAATGAGAGAGCCACAGCCGCGCCTACTGTTAGGTGGAAATGGCCCGGAAGAAAAGAAGTATTATGCAACAAGAGATCCATATTGACGCTTGCATGCATGATCCCAGTCATACCGCCCGGAAGAAAAGCTATCCCCGCCAAAATTTGAGCACAAACCGAAGGATCTTTCCATGGTAACCGTTTTACCCATCCAAAAATTCCTTTTCCTCCTCGAGATAAGCCACCAATTTCTAGGCTGTAAACAACAGAAAAAGCTGTGACTAAGCTTGGAAAAGCAATCCCAAAAGTCAAAACTGCAGCTGCCCATTTATAAAACAACCCAATACCAGGATCTGAATATTGATGATGAAAACCAACAGGCACAAGGATTAAAAATGCTACAAACACACTGCGAACCATCTGGTCGCTAAATACTTTTCCTCCCACCTGTGCTGGAAGGCAGAAATACCAGGAAACATACACAGGCAAAAGCCAAAAATAGACAATAGGATGTCCAGTGAACCAAAATAAAGTCCTTGTGAGTGTAGCATCCGATCCTGGAAGAAGGTTTAAAGACCAAGGGAGCAAAAAAAAGAGGTCTTCAACAGTTGCTCCAATAGAAGAAATATCCCACATGATATAGGTAAGAATGGAAGCATAGGCAAGCAGCGGAATACGGTCCGTTGGATGATTCTTTTTCCACTTTCTTAAAGTTATTAGCTGTGCCAGAGAAATGGCCCATGTACTAACAACCAAAAAGGCAATCCCTAAATAAAAACTCCAGTGGGCTCTCATCGGAACATAAAAAGTGTAGAGGACTGCAGAATTTCCAAATAATATGCCGTAAATTGAAAGTGCAGTTCCCAAAAATAGGCTCAAAAGACTGAAAAGGAGGAGAGAGGATGGCATCCTTAAACCTAAGCTGCGAATTGTTGTTAAAGATAGAAAACCGTTTGAAGCTGCGAATGGAAAAACAAAACCATTGAGTACTCCATGTAAGGTGAGCCCATGATAATAACTTTTTAATCCAGGAAGGAATTGATAGAGTCCCACACCTGCATAATTAAAAGCCTGAAGAAGCCCCAAAAATACACCTAGAGCTAAAGATCCAAATCCAACAAGAATCATTCCTAGAATCAATTTTCGATCGGTTTCACAAAACTCAAAAGACAATGGATTTTGAACAACTGAAGAATTAATTATTAACGTTGTTTTCATTTTATTTTACCAAAATGATTCCTGTCATCGCATGGTGAAGCATTCCGCAGTATTCATTACAAATGATTCGATAGCTTCCAGCTTTTTTAAATTTGTAGCTGGTTACAGAGATTTCTCCTGGAATCAGCATGATATTGACAGGGGTAGCAGCGATATAAAAGCCATGCTGCAAGTCCAAAGAGGTAGCCTTTATTCTGACAAGGGAATTTATTGGAATCTCTATATTCGTCGGATTAAATGCCCAAGCTTGAGCAACGATGACAAGCTCGTATTCTTTTTCTCCTATTTTGTATAAGCCAGGATGATCAAAAGGGGGTGTTTTAAAAACGGATTGGACTAATGATTCTCTCGGTTTGACGATAATTTGTCCTTTATCTGATGGAATTTGAATTGATAAAACCAAGGTCGAGTAAATGATAGCCAGCATAAAAATTCCTAACATGACTGTCGCAATCCAAAGATAAATTCTTTCAAGTCTATCCATTATTCATTCCTCCAATAAGCATCCAGTAAAAAAGAAACCAAAGGAGCATTCCTGCCGCTAAATACCCTAACAAGAATAAAAAAGTTCCTTTTGGCGGGGGGAAATCTTCTTTGTCATTTGTTTTTCTTAACTGCTGCATTTTCTATTCTTGTAGTTTAGTCGATAGCTTTCCATTTTTCTTTGATCTAGATCAAAGAATCTTCATTTTTTATATTTTGATATCCACTTTTTTTCGTTACGTTTCTAGCAGATAACTGGAAGCACATTTAGGATTAAAACTTTTTTATGGTCGTAACGTTTGATTCAATCTGTGTTAGAGGCTCTTCCCTATTTTTTTATGAAGATGGAAAAGAAACAGTTCTGTTCCAAAGCTAGATCTGTTGTTATTGAGGGGGTATTGAGGCGCAGTCGAATTTTTTCAAGCCTTTCTCTAGAGGAAATTCAGAAACTTGTCCCATGTACTCAATTGGTTTTCTTGGAAAAAGACCAAATACTTTTCAGAGAAAAACAGCCAGTTCTTGGATTTTATATTATGATCTGCGGTTCAATAATGGTCTATAGGTTAACATCAGAAGGGAAAGAACAACCAATTCACATCTTCTATCCTCCGGAATCCTTTGCAGAAGCCTGCCTTGTTTCAGATGGTTATCCTGCTAATGCAAAAGCTGTCATATCGAGTCAAGTTTTATTGATTACTAAAACGGATTTTCTTAACCTGATTCGGAACCGGCCAGAGATCGCCTTACGCATCATTGGTTCCATGAGCAATCATTTGCGCAAACTTGTTGATAAACTAGATAGTCTTTCAGTGAAAGATGCTGAAACCCGTTTTATTCAATGGATCCATAAGCATTTTCATGACGATCATCTTTCATCGGCTATTGTTCCCCTTTTGCTCCCCAAGAAAATCATAGCTGCAGAGTTAGGCATTACATCTGAAACCCTTTCAAGAATTCTTGCTAAACTAACCAACGAACAATTAATCCGGAACGAAACTAAAAGGATTATTGTTTTATCAAAAGAGAAGCTTTTAAAAAAGTTAGATGAACTATAGGATGCTGCTTCTTTGTTTGATTATTAAAAATTTATGCTTTTCCATTAATAAGTTGCATGCATTGGGGGGCCATTCTCTTTTCTTTTGTTCAATAATTTCTAATAATACAGCTATCCACTTAATCGAATTCGAACTATAACACTATTCTTTTATTCTCGGTATGTCCCTACGATGCTATAAAAGGCTTCAAGCGCTTTTTTCAGTTGAGGAGGTGATGAAGGGGAAGGTTTTTTGTCATAAACTTGCGGCTAGAAGCCGCGAGCTTGTCCTTGGCGCCACGGCAGGGTCGGGTGCAAGGCTTTGAGGCTACATAACGAACAGCCTATTGCGACAGTTCGAGTAGCCATCGAGAAATTGAAAACGGCATTGCTGTCGGTGTTCTGACAGTAGCCACAAAAGACAAAGCAGAACAGGTGCCCATTTCGATTGTCCTTCTCGACACATCTGCACCAGAGACACTTGCGCCTGGTATTGCGCTGGTCCGTCTGGACGACGGAGACGGCTCGTTCTGCCGCCTTGAAGCGGCAGAACAAAAACAGATGACCGAACTCCAGGAGTGCTGCTCGCAGCGCCTGCTTTTGTTGGTCTTGAGACAATTGCGAATGTGCCTCAAGCCTCGAAGACGAGGAGCTGCTTGACTTGAGACTATCGACGACGCGCTGACGGATGGGGTGGTTGATGTCCCTCATCCAGCGGTATTCACGGCCACTCGAGCCGTTTTAGGGTGCGCCGAATACCTTTCGTGTCTTTGGTCTGGATGGACTCCTCCATTTCCAGTAGCCACATCAAATATGTCGGGCCTTGCGGCCAGAGTAGCACAGACCATTGGGGTGGTAGAGATATTGTTCAAGCCGAGATCAATACTAATCGGTTATGACCTGTCGGTGTCTGACTTTTGGTTTTGATGACGCCATGCATAAAGAAGGTCCCATCACGGTAGCACAGTGTGATTGCCGTTTCGTTTCTAGCCAACCAATGATGCTGGGAATTGCCAAGGATTAAATTGATCCGCTCCGATCCTTTTAAAAGATTGTTGAAGGACCCACGGTTGAGCAAACCTATCACAGAGTACCCTTGGGGCATCGTTGAGTTCCAAGGAGGGTTTTTTATAAACCCAAGCATGTGCCCAAGCCAAAAGCAAATTGAGATTTTTGAATTTTTTTTCGTACAGTTCATTATATCGTAAAGGGGGAAGCGATAAGAGGGCGTACTTGGTTTTTTTCTTTATTGCTGAGGCAAGTTGGTTTAACCGTCTTATGCTTGAGATCCGTTTGCTGTCTTTGATCCCCATTTCGGTGAAGTCCTTTGCGGATTGTGGGTCAACAAAAACAGCGGCAATTACCAGAGGTCCAAACAGATCTCCTTTGCCGCATTCATCAATTCCGACATGCGCTTCGAAATATTCGGGATGGGTCAGGAACTCATAGCCAATAGCAGCTTGTTGGAGAATTTCAGGTTCTATCACGTTGCGGGAAAATTCCAGGGCTTCTTTACCCTGTACGAGCACCTTACCCGATTTATAGACCTGTACCACTACCCCTTTTGATTTGGCTCTAAATAGCCCATGATCAATAGTGGAGAACTCAAAGCCTTTTTGATCTAAGAATGCTTTAAGTTTTTCAATTTGTTTATCGCTCAGAGTGAATGTAAAAGAAGAAGGAGTCATGGAAAATGGTAATAATATAGCTTTTTGGCTAGAAAGAATCGATGCAAAATTCAGAGAAAGTTTTCCAAGGAGACTTTTTGAATGGTATGAAGCGAATGCTTATTCTTATCCATGGCGGCAAGCCAAAGATCCTTATGCTATCGTCGTTTCCGAATTTATGTTGCAACAAACTCAAGCAAAGACTGTTATTGCTTACTATTTAAAATGGATGGAAAGATTTGGAGATTGGGAAAAGCTTGCCAATGCTTCTGAAGGAGAGGTTCTAAAGGCATGGGAAGGGTTGGGATATTATGCAAGGGCAAGAAATCTCCATAAGATAGCAGCAATTGTTTTCTTTGAAAAAAAGGGAATATTGCCATCGGAACCTACAGAGCTTTTAAAATTGCCTGGTATAGGGCTCTATACGGCCAATGCGATTGCAAGCCTTGCCTTCGGGAAAAAAACGGTGGCGCTTGACGCTAATGGCATCCGTGTATTGGTTAGGCTTTTATCGATTCATCAGCCGATTAACAAAGCAGGGGCGTTGAAGGAGCTTTCCAGGATAGCTATGAATCTCCTTTCAGAGGATAATGATTTTTCTCTTTTCAATTCGGCACTAATGGATTTTGGTCGAGCAGTATGCAAACCTCTTGCTCCAAAATGTATGATTTGTCCTTTAAAAGAAATTTGTCAAGCTGAACAGCCCGAGCTGCTGCCTTTCAAGCCGAAAAAAAGAATCGAAGTGAGAAAAGAAAAGATTGCGATTCTTAGAAAAGAAGATTCTATCTGGTTACATCAAGCAAACTCCAAGACAGGGAGGTACCAAGGCATGTGGTTATTTCCAAATTTCGATCCTTTTGCTATGGAACAAAAAACCATTCTTTTTTCTCTGCCTGCCTATCTCTCTAGATATAAGATTTTCCTTGAGGTGTGCGAAGCAGACTGGAAGCAAGAAAAGCTCGTCCAACCTAATCTTTCGCAGGGAGAGTGGATTAAAAAAGAGAAAATCTCCTTTTTACCGCTACCAGCTCCCCATCGGAAAATATGGATGAAATTGATGGTAGAACAAGCATTTTCTCCGCATCCTGACTAGAACTTTAGTTGATTTTTGATCTGCTTCCGAATAGGATATAAAATTCTATTATGATTCCGATTATTAATGTTCATGTCAAACAGGTAGAAAGACTGATTTCGCCTGCTGAACTCCAAAGGCTTCTACCAATCACGGATAAAACCTATCGAACGGTAATCGAAGCCCGGGAAATTATTCAAGCTATTTTAGCTGGTGAAGATAACCGTTTTTTAGTTGTCGTTGGCCCTTGTTCCATCCATGATCCTAAAGGGGCAATCGAATATGCAAAAAGGCTAAAAGAAATAAGAAAAGAAGTAGAAAAAGAACTCTTTATTGTTATGCGGACTTATTTTGAAAAACCCCGGACCACAGTAGGATGGAAAGGATTAATTAATGATCCTGAATTGGATGGTTCCTGCGACATCGAAAAAGGCTTGAAAATTGCGCGCACTATATTGCTAGAAATTGTTGGAATGGGTATTCCCACGGCAACTGAATTTTTAGATTCAACCACACCACAGTATATCTCTGATTTGGTCTGTTGGGCAGCTATTGGAGCTAGAACCATTGAGTCGCAATATCATAGAGAAATGGCAAGCGGCCTTTCGATGCCGGTAGGCTTTAAGAACGGGACGGATGGTTCTTTGCAGATTGCCTTGGATGCCCTAGGTGCTGCCATGTATCCACATAGTTTTCTTGGAATTGATGAACAGGGAATGACTAGTATAATCCGGACAACTGGGAATAGATGGGGTCATGTGATTCTTCGGGGAGGGAGAACACGGACGAATTATGATCCTGAGAGTATCGAAGATGCGGTTCGTCGGCTAAAAGAAGCTGGTCTTCCTCCTAGACTTATGATTGATTGCAGTCATGCCAACTGCGGAAAACAACATAATATACAAAAGACAGTGTGGTATAGCATACTGGGGCAGAGGATTAAGGGGAATCTGAACATTATTGGTGCGATGCTAGAGAGTTATCTTTATGAGGGAAATCAAAAGATTCCAGCCGACCTATCCCAGTTAAAATATGGAGTTTCCATTACAGATCCCTGTATTGGATGGGAAATGACCGAAACCCTTCTTTGGGAAGGAAGTAGAATGCTCGAAGAAAATAAATTGGCTCTCCAATAAAGAAAAATAGTTGATTTGGGCACATAGCCTTGACTCTCTTTGTTTTTTCTCTTTTTATTACAAAAGAAACTATTTTGCTTGAGTACGTGGGGTCTTAGCTCAGTTGGTAGAGCGCCTCAATGGCATTGAGGAGGTCAGGGGTTCGAATCCCCTAGGCTCCACCATACTGACCTTAGGTCTTGGTGAAGGTAACTAAAAAAGCTCAATAAAGCAGCTTAGAGACTGCGTCTACTAAAAGAGATCGTGCTTTCCAATTTGGGGTTATTGTAGTTTCTTTTAGTCTTTAAAATTATAAGAAGATCCATAAGGTAAAAAAGCTCTTGTTGATAAGAGTCTGGATAGGTCTTTATTTCTCCATTTTTAGCTTATTTTTGTTAATTGGGCTAATATGGCTGTTAGTTTTTATTTTTTAACAGATTTAGGCACTACTGGCATAAAAGAAGCGTGAGGAATACATCAAGAATCACAGGAATGATTGTGTTATTTTGCTATAGAGATCTTGAAGAACGTTGAGAGAGAGCGCAGAGGATAGTCAATGTCAAGTTTTGTGAAATAAATGGAAGAGCATTGATACAGTCAAGAATAGAAGAATTTAAAAGTAAAAGAGTTTTTATTAAAAATCAATTGGAAATATTTGTTTACTGGAAGAAATAAAATTTGACTATTATTAAATTATTTATTAGATCCATAAAAGAAAAATATTGTTTTTTGTAACGACATATGACGGACATCATTCAGGAATGGGAGAGATTTACCTTGGGAAATGCAACACAACCTAGGGTGAGAGATGAAATTTTAAAAAGCTGGGAAAGATGCAAAAAATACGGCATTGATAGAGAAAAACATGCCCCAGTTCTCCTTTCTTCAAAAGAAGAGAAACTTAACTTAGAGTTAGATTCTTTTTCTTTTCTCCAACCCTTATTTCCCCTGCTGCGAATGCAAGCGCTTGATTTTGATTGTCTCATAGCCATTGTCAATTCTGAAGGAGTGGTTACCTTTGTCGATGGACCGGAAAGATTATTAGAAAAAGCGAATTTTTACAAGTTAGTTATTGGAGCTAATTGGAGTGAAAAATACTGCGGATGTTCTGCCATTGGGGCAGCAATTGAAGAAAAAAAGCCTATTTCAGTCATAGGTCCAGAACATTATTGCGCTTCCCTTCATGACATCTGGTGCACCTCTGCAATCATTCACAAACCTGAATCCAAGGATCTATTCATGGCTTTAACTATGATTGGAGATCTTGCTCACAAGCCCATCCCAATTAGTATAGCCATAACTAACAGCTTTCTTATAGAAACCAAACTGACAGCGATTCTTTATACAGATAGAGTTTATCTTTATAACAAATTTGTAGAAAAAAAGGGCTTATACAGTACGTTTCCCTTTTTATTGATTGATTCTCTAGGAACAATATTACATTGTCCAAAAGAAATCCTGGCAGAGTTCCAGGTCACAAAATTGGATTTTGTGTCCATAAGGAATAGGCCTAGAATTTCTTATGATCAGCCTCAGATTTTTGAATCAGATATTGTTCTTGGAAAGATGGTTGTTCCCGCTCTGATTGAGCCTATTGTCCGTGAAAACAGAATTATTGGTTATATAATAGAACTTTCCAATAGTTATGTTTCAGCTCCCGTAGGTTCAGACTCCTTGAATTTTTCTTGTTTTTTGTTTAAGTCTCAAAAATCTTCCTCTGAAACGTCTGTTTCGCATTCGCCTGATTTGATTATTGGCAAATCCCCTGCTTTTGTATCTGCAATGGAAGAAGCAAAAATTGCCGCTCAAAATGATTTGCCTGTTCTCCTGTTAGGCGAAACGGGTACCGGAAAAGAAATATTTGCCAAGTTTATCCACCAAAATAGTCGAAGAGCAAAAGAAACCTTTTTAGCAATCAATTGTGCTGCTATTCCAAAGGAACTGGTGGTCAGTGAACTCTTTGGATTTGAAGGTGGAACTTTTACTGGTTCCTCGAAAGAAGGGAGAAAGGGGAAATTTCTTCTAGCTAATAATGGTACTATTTTCTTAGATGAAATTGGGGAACTTCCACTCGAAATTCAAGGGACTCTGCTTAGAGTCCTTGAAGAGTTTGAAATTTTTCCTATAGGTGCAAAAAGTCCAATTCCTGTTGATGTTAGGGTTATTGCAGCAACCAATAAGGATCTTAATCTGTTAAGCTTGCAGGGTGCATTTAGACAAGATCTTTTTTATAGGCTAAACATTTTTCCAATTCATCTTCCTCCGTTACGTGAAAGAGGCAAGGATATAGAATTGCTCTTCATTTATTTCATTGAACAGATCTCTGCGAAATTGAAATTTTATCCCTCTATTGATTGGGATGAAATTTTACCGATCCTTTACAATTATTCCTGGCCTGGAAATGTAAGGGAGTTGAAAAATGTTGCTTTTAGGCTAATTGCTAAAAACCTTCAAAGCAAAATGATTAAGCCAGTAGACCTTCTTTCCATTTTGCACAATACAAGAAAGGAAAATGAAGAAGGACAATTGCTAGACAAACAGACCCTCAACGAGATGAACTCCACTGTTGAGACAACGCCTCTTTATTTCAAAAAATATAAAAAAGAGCTATTTTTTTCTGCATTGGAAAAAACGGGAGGAAATGCAAGTAAAGCTGCAAAGCTATTAGGTGTACATCGGAGTACTCTCTATAGAAACCTTAAAAAGTTTCATTCATAAGAACCAATAAGGCATTGGAAAATCGGCTGTCTATCTCTTTTCCTTTGCCCTAACTGTTTTAAATTAAGCCTTTTGGAATCTCTACATCCAAAAATCTTTCTTTGGTATTCTCTATCTGAAACTGCAAATAGGCTCGATTTGGCTGTAGCGAAAAGCTATCATCTCCTTTAAGGATCAATCTCTCATTCCTTGGCTAGGTGGGCATTGAAAGAAGAAAGTAGAAGTCCAATCTAATCGGATAGGAAAAAGAGGATCAAGACGTACTCGAAGAGGATCGAAAAAATTCGTGAAAGCTCCTGTGCTTGTTATAATCAAGCTCTACTTTATTTAATGAATGAGTCTGGCCAAATTGGCTTCTTTCTTTTCAACGGATCCTCTATCTCTATCTTTCATCTTATAGTATTGAGCCAGAAGGGAGATAGGATGGATGGTTTGGATGTTTAAATGATGTTTTTTCAATCCCTTTTCTATAAAGAGCAGGCAGCCAGGATTGGCTGTGCAAACTATTGAGGCGTTTGTTTTCTTTATTTTTTCAATTTTTTTATTCAAAAGCTTATGAGCCATTTCTGGTTGTAAGATGTTATAGATCCCCGCACTACCGCAACAATGATCGGACTCCTCAAGTTCTATAAATTGAACACACGGCAGAGAATGGAGTATGGCTCTAGGCTCATTTTTAATCTTTTGCCCATGACATAGATGGCAGGCATCATGATAAGTAATTACTGTATGAGATTGATTGGTAGAGGCAAATGCATGAGGAGGAGAAAATCCTATCTTTATTAGCCATTCATGGATATCATAGACTTTTTTATCCCATACTTCAGCCTTTTGTCTCCAGAAAGTTCCAGGCGGAAAGAGATCTGAGAAATGTTTGAGATGAGATCCACAACCAGCAGAATTCGTTATAATTGCATCCAATTCTTCTATAGGAAAAACGGCTAGGAGTTTTTTAGCAAGCCGTTCTGCTGTTTCCATCTCTCCGTTGTGTGCATGGAGAGAACCACAACAACCTTGCTCAGGAGGACATATAACTTCACATCCATTATACAGAAGGACATCAGCGGTATCTCTGTTAATTTTAGAAAATACAAGGTCTTGTACGCAACCAGTCAAAAGCCCTACTTTCCATCGAGTAGGACTATTGATTGGGAGTTCTCTAGGAGGGATGATTTCAAAGGAAAAGTGAGGAGCAATAGAAGGAATCTGAGCAAGCAGATCTTTTAGCTTAGCTGGAAGAAAAGGAAGGCTTTTAAAGAATCTATCCAATCCCATTCTTTGATAAATTCGCAGCAGTCTGCCAAAGGTTCTCAATCTGCGGGGTGAAAGAAAGAGATATTTAATAAGGAAAGTCCTTGCGAGTAGCCGTAAGGGGTTATTTAAGATTTTCGACTTTTCAATGTCTTGTCTGGAAGCTTCAAATAAAGTCTTGTAATCAACGCCGACTGGACAGGCTGTTTGGCAAGCTAGACAGCCGAGACAAAAATACAGCTCATGGGCAAAGGAAGCTGTTAGATCCATTCTTTTTTCGGCAATGGCTCTCATGAGGGAAATTCTACCCCTAGGACTGTTGCGTTCTATTTTAGTTTCTTGGTAGGTAGGACAACTAGGAAGACACATCCCACAATGAATGCATTTTTGAATAACCGCAGGATCCATTAATTGAAGCGAGTTTTTGGAATTGAACAGGTTCATTATTTTATTGAATCAGTCAAAGATTTTCCCAGGGTTCAAAAGATTCTCTGGATCGAGGATTTTTTTTATGTTTTTAAGCAATTGAAATTCTTCGCTTTTATACTGATAAGCTAGAAATTCTTTTTTAGCTAGGCCAACCCCATGTTCTCCTGTAATTGTTCCTCCAAGTTTTATGGCATAAAGGAAAATTTCTTTCATTGCCCTAAAGACTCTCTCCATTAAATCCTTATTTTTTTCATCTCCTAAAAAAACTGGGTGCAGATTTCCATCTCCCATATGTGCATAGACCGCAATTTCGACTGCATATGCTTTTGAGATTTGTTGAATTTTACGGATCATTTGAGCAAGTGAACTTCTTGGAACAGTAACATCTTCTAAAAGCACCGTAGGTGCTTTTCTTGCAAGAGCTGAGAAAGCAACTTTTCTTGCACTCCACAATTGTTCTTGTTGCTTAGGATTTTCAGCGATTCTAATTTCCAATGGACCATATTGTTTAAGGACTTGACTGATCCGAGTGATTTCATCCCGGACCGCTTGAGGGTGGCCATCCGATTCAATGAGCAATACGGCTTGGCTTTCTTTGGGAAAACCTGCTGGTGAATAGGATTCGATACACTCAATTGTCTTTTGATCAAGAAACTCTAGAGCACTAGGGATTAAGGCTGCTTTTATGATTGCTGATGTAGCTTCTGATGCTACTTCAAGGGTGGGGAAAGAAGCTAGTATAACCTGCCTTTCTTGTGGTTTTGGAATAAGTCGAAGCAATACTTTAGTAACAATACCAAGCGTACCTTCCGAGCCTATAAAAAGATCCTTTAGTGAATAGCCTGCGGAGTCTTTTACGCATTTGTTCCCTAACCATATCACCTGGCCATTTGGCAATACGACCTCCATTCCTAAGACGTAATTTCTTGTTACGCCATATTTTAATCCTCGAATCCCTCCAGAATTATGTCCCACATTGCCACCTATGGTCGAAATTTTATAGGAGCCAGGATCGGGCGGATAAAAAAGAGAAAACTTAGCGGCTTCCTCTTGTACAGCTTGGGTGGTAATGCCAGGTTCGACCAAGAGGGTCAAGTTATAAGGATCTGCTTCTAAAATTTTATTCCATTTGGTCATAGAAAGAACTATGGAGTTCTTTTGAGGCACAGCGGCACCACTTAAGCTTGTTCCAGATCCTCGAGGAAGAATGCAAGCGTGGTTTGATTTGGCCCATTGCAGGACCCAGAGAATATCTTCAATAGAAGAAGGGAATAAGACAGCCAGCGGAGCATGATAAAAAGTAGCTGTAGCATCGAAGCTATAAGGGATAAGATCTTCTTTGGAAATTAAAAGGGAGCTTTCAGGAAAATGATCGATCAAACTCTTTAGAGCTTCGTTGGAAAAGTTTAGACTAGCCATAAATCACAATAAAAAGCTCATCGAGCAATTCTCAAAGTCTTAATGCTTTCATTTCCCTTATAATGTATTCGGCTTGTCGAATTGCCAAAGCGGATATAGTCAACGTGGGGTTTTCACAAGCTCCTGTAGGAAATAGGCTTCCGTCAGATATGAAAAGATTTTTTACTTCATGGCATTGACCATAAGAATTTGTCACGGAGGTTTCAGGATTATTTCCCATACGGCAAGTTCCTAAGTTATGAGTCGCTGGATAAGGGGGAGTATCATAGACTTCTATTGCACCTGCAGCCTCATAAATTTCTCTTGCCCTTTTCCAGGCATATTCGCGCATCCGTTTATCATTAGGATGATCATTAAATGTAATGACAGGAATAGGCATTCCGAATCGATCTTTTTTTTCTTTGTGTAAACTAACTCCGTTGGTCAGTTGAGGAAGATCTTCTCCAACAATCCACATGCCAGCAATATGGGTGTAGTTCTCCATCAAGTTCTTAAGTGATTCACCCCATAAGGCTCTTGCTTGAGGAGTAGAAGTATTTGGACCAGGCCTAAGAAAAATCGATAAAAAGGCTGGTCCGAGCATAATTGTTTCTAGATGAAATCCACCCACAAAGCCTCTCTTTGGCTCATTTTGGGCAAAATTGTCTATAAGTCCCATCATGGTTATCCCCTTATAGGCGTGTACGGGTTTGGGAAATAGAGCATATGAAGAAGCAGTTAAGTGGCGCATATAATTTTTCCCAACCATTCCACTGCCGTTAGCTAATCCATGAGGAAATTTAGAAGATTCTGAATTTAATAATAGCCTGGCTGTTTCAATACTGTTGCAGGCAACACAGATCACTTTTGCTTTAAGTTGATGAAGCTTTCCTTGGCTGTCTGCATAAATGACGCTGCTTGCTTTTTTCCTAGAATCTGTTTCAATACGAATTGCTTGGCATTGTGGCCTCAAATCTAAATTACCTGTTTGCTCTGCTTTGGGAATAGCCTCATAGAGAACATTCCATTTTGCTTTAATTGTACATCCTTGAAAACAGAAACCGCATTGATCACAGGGAGGCCGTCCATCAAAAGGAATACTATTGATAGCCATAAAACCTGGTGTTGCTTGGATCCCAAGTTTTTCAGCCCCTCTTTTCATGACCAGAAAATTGGTGTTTCCAGGTTGAAAAGGCATAACTCGTCCAGAAACGCCTAAAGCTTTTTCAGCTTTTTCATAGTATGGTAAGAGATCTTCGTAGTTGATTGGCCAGTCAGCTAGATTAGCTTTAGGGATTTCTCCATAAAGAGACTTTACTTTAAATTCCCATGGTTGAATGCGTAATGCTGCTCCTGCCCAGTGAAGAGTCGTTCCTCCAACTGTTTTACATGTCCAGGCTGCAAGGCCTGTGATATCTTCTCCTTGTGTTTCCCTTGGATCAAGCCATGCTGTCTTTAAGAACATGGCCCATTCATCATTTTCAAAATCCTTTTCAGGAACGAGCCGTGGGCCTGCCTCTAGAGCTGTCACTTTAACTCCTTGAAGACAAAGCTCCCGGATTAGATTTCCTCCCCCGGCTCCTGTTCCTATGACGCATACATCAACTGTTTCGTTAGAAAATGTTGTGGCCATAATTGTATCTTATTTTTAAATTTTTAAGAGCTTTAATGCTACCAATCGAGTTGATCGAATCCTTTGTTCACATAACCTCCAAGATACTTCCCATTGTCATTCATTGAGGGGCCAGGATAACCAATAGCTGTCCATACCCCTTTATTGTTGTAGAAGGTAGAAAGGATCTGATTGAGAAGGTCCTGAAATATCTTTTGGTCTTCTGTTTTTTTGACTATATTAGTTCCATCCGGCAATGAAAGCAGGTAGAAGTCTTTTTTGGTTAATTCTTGAGCGTATTTTTGCAGCAAATCCAAGTAGGCTTCTAGTTTGTGTTTTTTATTGGAATCTGTGTTGGTAGACCAACTTTCAAGGAGGTTATGATACGAGATGTTCCTTGCCTTTTCAAAGATCTCTCCCTGATGAGGAACAACGATTGCTATAAACTTCTGGAGGTTTTTTTGTTGAAGATCATTAAGAAAGTTATTTTGAACATTATTTTCAATCAGCTTGGATGTTCCAAAAAAAGAAGGGTTTACGGAACAACAACTTGAACTAAGTAATTGTTGTTTTTTTTCTACGAAAAAGAGAGCACCAATAAAATAAAAGAAGAATTTTCTTCTAGATATTTTCATAATTGAACCTTTGTATCTATCCAATCAAAAGTTCACTCCTTTTTCTTGTCTTCTTGTATCAGTTCAATTTCATAGCCATCCGGGGCATCAATGAATGTAAAATACTGTCCGTTTTCAGCTTTTTGAATTTCATCAGTAAATGGCCATCCCATTTGCTTGCATTTGATGCGAGCTGCTTCAAGGTCATTAACAGAAAAAGCCAGATGCGTTAAGTCTGGAGGTACGATGACTTTTCCACTATCAGGATACTCACAGAGTTCAAGCAGTGTTCCATTTTCTGGAGCTTGTAAAAAAACCAATTTAGAGCCTCTTGGAGAAGTAATCCTTCCGACTTCTTTAAGGCCAAGAAAATTGACAAAATAAAAGAGTGCTTTTTCCAAATTCGAGACACGATATCTGACATGTAAAAAACGATGAACCATTAATCCTCCTTCCTTTTAGTTCGATTCAGAGCAAAAAATGTGCCATCTGAGAAATACAGGAAGAAATGACAAAATCCGTGTTAATGAAATGCTGCAGATGATGCATTTAGCTATGCAATATGTAGCAATATGCAACAGTAACAGAAAAAATTTCAGCTTTATTTTCCAAAGGAATGTACGCACTAATCCTCAATGAAAGAAAAATGTTAAAATTGGCATACCTTATGCTCGAAAAAATATGTCTAAGCGTACAGACGCAAAAAAAAAAAAAGAAAAACAAAAAAGGAGGATAGTATATGGCTAATGAAAGAGTAGCAACAGTTGGAGCAATGGATGTATCAGCCGTTGCTGAACTGGTGCCTAAAAAGGAATATTTTAATAACTGGAGATTCTATCTTTATTGCATATTGATATCGCTCTTCTATGGAGCTTGCATGCTTTATCAGAGAGCATTTGCGATATCCAAAGGA